>JACVCL010000136.1 GCA_016742075.1 Phycisphaerales bacterium | reverse complement strand
GGGCAGGGGGGGCGGCCGATCTCTCGCGCCGGCGGCTGCTGGAGATCTCGGGCGAGGTTCCGCACGGCGACCACAGCCACCGCTACGACCAGATCGTGATCTCGGCGCGCAACGCCGACCTGCAGGACATCCTGGTGTTCTACAACGTCACGCTCACCAACCCGCGTGTGCTGGGCGGGCTGTTCGTCGGCGTGCTGCTCACGTTCCTCTTCTGCGCCCTCACGATGTCGGCCGTCGGCCGGGCCGCGTCGGCGATGATGGTCGAGTGCCGCCGGCAGTTCGCGCAGGTGCGCGAGGCCCTTCGCCGCTCGGGCATGAGCGAGGATCGCATCGCCCGCCCCGAGAACTGGCCCGCCTCGGTCGAGATCGACGGGCACCGCTACCCCGACTACGCCCGGTGCGTGGGCATCTCCACCGCCGGGTCGCTGCGCGAGATGATCCTGCCCGCCTCGCTGGCGGTGGTGGTGCCGGTGGCGGTGGGGCTCACGATGTCGGTGCCGGGCGTGATGGGCCTGCTGGCCGGCGGGCTGGTGTCGGGCTTCGCCGTCGCGGTCTTCATGGCCAACGCGGGCGGCGCCTGGGACAACGCCAAGAAGCTCATCGAGGCCTCGGGCACCATCACCGCCGAGCAATTCCTCGCCGACGCCGGCGCCGCGGCCCGCGTGCCCGAGGAGTTCCGCGCCGACATCGGCGCCCGCGCCGAAGAGGCCCTCCGCGCCGGACGGCCAGGCGAGCTGGTGTTCGGCAAGGGCTCGGACTGCCACAAGGCCGCGGTGGTCGGCGACACGGTGGGCGATCCCTTCAAAGACACCTCGGGGCCCTCGCTGAACATCCTCATCAAGCTGCTGTCGAGCGTCGCGGTGGTGTTCGCCGCGCTGACCGTGAAGTTCGGCCCGATCGTGGGCGCCTGGATCGGGCTCGGGTAGGGCGGGCCGCGCCGGCGCACGCGGCGCCGGGTCGGGGGGTATGGTGTGCCCATGAGTTCCGCCCGATCATCCCCCGCCGCGGCCGAGCGCTGGACCACACGCCGGCTGCTCGACTGGATGGCCGGCGCCTTCAGGGCCAAAGACCTCGACGCCCCCCGCCTCTCGGCCGAGATGCTGCTGTCGCACGTGCTGGGCTGCGACCGGCTGCGGCTGTACACCGACGCCGACCGGCCCGCGACGCCGCTCGAGCTGTCGGCCCTGCGCGAGCTCGTCCGCCGCGCCCTGGCCCACGAGCCCGTGCAGTACCTCGTCGAGCGGGCGTGGTTCTTCTCGCTGGCGTTCCGAGTCGACCGGCGCGTGCTCATCCCGCGTCCGTGCACCGAGACCATCGTCGAGCACGTGCTGCAGCACGCGCGGGCCACCCCCGGCTTCGAGCGGGCCGCCATCGGCGACGTGTGCACCGGCTCGGGCTGCATCGCCATCGCCCTGCTGAAGAATCTGCCGCAGGCCCACGCCGCGGCGACCGACCTCTCGCCCGACGCCCTGGCGGTGGCCGCGGCGAACGCCGGGGCCCTCGGCGTCGCCGACCGCCTCACCCTGCTCGAGGGCGACCTTGTCGCCCCGCTCGCCGCCCACCCCGCCGGGCGCGAGCTGCACTATCTGGCCGCCAACCCGCCGTACATCCCCGACGCGGAGTGGGACACCCCGGGCATGGTCGGCGCGAACGTGAAGGGCCACGAGCCCGAGGGTGCGCTCCGCGGCGGGCCGGACGGGCTGAAGTTCGTCGCGCCGATCATCCGCGACGGGCCCGAGCGCCTCCGTCCGGGCGGGCTGCTGCTGGTCGAGATCGCCGCGTCGACCGCCGCGCGCGTGCTGGAACTGGCCGCGGCGCAGCCGCTGCTGGAGGGCGCCCGCGTGATCGACGACCACGAGGGCCACCCGCGCGTGCTGTGGGCCCGCCGGCGGGGCTAGGCGTTCAGCACCACGCGGTACCGGGCCTTGCCCGCCCGCAGGTGGTCCAGGGCCTTGTTCACGTCGCGCATCGGGAAGTGCTCGGCCACCGGGGCGATCTTGTGCCGGGCGCAGAAGTCGAGCATCGTGGCCACCATCGACGGGCTGCCCAGGGGCGAGCCGCTCACCGACTTCTGGCCGACGATCAGCGGGAACGCCCCCACGGGGATCGGCTCGAGCACCGCGCCCACCACGTGCAGCCGGCCGTTGGGCCCCAGGGCGTTCACGTACAGGTCCCAAGGCAGAGGCACGTTCACGGTGACGAGGATGAAATCAAACCGCCCCGCGACCTTGCCCAGGGCCGTGGCGTCGGTGCTCGTCACCGCCTCGTGGGCGCCCAGCCGCAACGCCTCTTCGCGCTTGGAGGGCGAGCTGGTGAACGCCGTCACCTCGCAGCCCCACTTGCTGAGGAACTGCAGCGCCAGGTGGCCCAGCCCGCCGATGCCCACCACACCCACTCGGTCGGTGGGCCGCACGCCGTAGTGCGCGATCGGGTTGAACACGGTGATACCGCCGCAGAACAGCGGGCCGGCGGTCTCGGGCTTCACCCCCGCGGGCAGCGGCGTGGCCCAGGCCCACTGGCACCGCACGCGGTCGGCGAACCCGCCCGGCCGGCCGAGCATGGTCGACTCATTGCCCGCGCACAGGTTGTGGTGGCCCCCCAGGCACGTGCGGCACGACAGGCACGAGGCGCTGAACCACCCGAGGCCCACGACGTCGCCGGGCTTCCGCCCGCGGACGCGAGGGCCGATCTCCTCGATCACCCCGACGGCCTCGTGGCCGGGCACCAGCGGGTACACCGCGTTGCCCCACGAGTTGTCGATCACCGACAGGTCGGAGTGACAGATGCCGCAGTGCGTGACGCGGATCTGCACCTGGTCATCGCGCAGCGGTCCGGGGTCGAACTCGTACGGCTGCAGGGGCTGGCCGGGCGCGTGCGCGGCATAGGCCTTGAACGTCATGGGCGGATGCTCCTTCGCTGTTACCGAGGGGCCGGCCGGTGCGTCACGGCGCCGGGTTCGACCAGGGCTCGGGGATCCACTCGTACGAATCGTGACCTTCGTACTTCTTCACGTGCCCGAGGCCGGGGAAGGGCATGTGGTAGCCCAGCACGCGGGTGCGCTCGCCGTTCAGCCGGTCGAACCACTTCTTCCGCGTGGCCGCCGCCGCCGCGTTGTCGGTGTCGAAGACGATCGTCCACGCCGGGTGATGGAACATCAGCACGTGGTTGTGCGCCAAGTCGCCCATCACGAACAGGCTGTCGCCGCCCGAGACCGCCCGCACCGACATGTGCCCGGGCGTATGCCCCGCGGTGTCGATGAGCTCCAGCCCGTCGACCGCCTTGTCGCCGGGCGACACGAGCTTGAGCTTCGCGCCCAAACCCTTGAACACCTTCGCCGCCGTTGCCGGCGCGGCCTTGCGCATCTCCTCGGGCAGGCGCGACTTCGAGAAGTCCGGCGCTGCCGAAGTCCAGAAGTCGTGCTCGGCCTTGCTGATGTACACCTCGGCCCCGGGGAACCGCGGCGTCCCGTCGTCCTTCAGCAGGCCGCCGATGTGGTCGCCGTGCGCGTGCGTGATGACCACCGCGTTCACCTGCGCGGGCGTGCAGCCCGCCGCCAGCAGACCGGCCTCCAGCCGGCCCCCAGCGGCCCCCATGCCCGAGCCGTTGCCGGTGTCGATGAGCACCGCGCGGTCACCGCGGCGCAGCAGTAGCGCGTTGAAGGTCATCCCCACCTTGTCGGCGGGCAGGAAGTGCTCGCGCAGGGCCGCGCCCACCTGCTCGTCGGTGGCCTCGGGCGCGAAGATCGGCCGCGCCGGCATCGCCGCCAGCCCGTCGAGCAGCACCGACGCCTTCCACTCGCCCACGCGGAAGTGGTAGACCGCCGCGTTGTCGCCGAAGCCGCCGGTCGCCGCCGGCGGGGTGCCGCCCAGCGCATCGTTGACCCGTTGCCGCGCGGCGTCTTTCAGGACGTTCTTCAGATCCGGCGCCTGCGCCAGCGCGGCGGGCGCACCGAGGGCGGCGGCCCCGGCCGCGAGCAGGGCGCGGCGGCGGGAGATCGGCAGGTCGGCGGTCTTCACGTCGTTCATGGTCTGGTCTCCTTGAGTGTCGCATGGCCGGCGGGCGGCCGGCCGGGCAGGCCCGCTCACGCGAACGCCCCCCGGTGGTCGGCGATGAACTGATCGAGCGTCGTGGCGGGCGAACCGGTCAGCCGCGAGACGGCGTCGGTCACCTCCGCCGCGGCGCGGTTGGCGAACATCCGCTGCAGGTCGGTGATCGCGTCGCACAGCCACGCCGGCAGGCCCATGCCGGCGAGAGCGCCGCGGAACTCGTCGAATCCCACCTCCACCGGGCTGATCGTCCGGCCCAGCGCCCGCGAGAGCGCCGCGGCGACATCGGCCGTGGTCAGCGCCCGCGGGCCCGTGAGGGTGTACGTCTCTCCCTCGTGCCCGGCCCCCGTGAGCACCCGCGCCGCCGCGGCCCCGACGTCGCGCACATCGACCAGCGCCTTCACCGACCCGGTCGTCTCGACGACGATCGCTCGCTCGCGGATCATCCCCGCCGAGCCGAGCAGGTTCTGCATGAAGAACGTGGGCCGCAGGATCACAAAGCCCAGGCCGCTCGCGCGCAGGGCCGCCTCGCCCCGCCCGTGGGCCCTCGAGAAATAGCCCGCCGACGCCGCGTCAGCGTTCACCGCGCTGAGCTTGACGACCAGCTTCACGCCGGCGCCCCGGGCCGCCCCGATGAACGCCCCCTCGTGCCGCTCGATCTGGTTGTCGGGCGGCGCGATCAGCAGCGCCCGCTCGCAGCCCTCAAGCGCCGCCGAGAGCGAGGCGCTGTCGGAGAAATCGCCCCTCGCCAGCCCGGCGCCCATCGCCGAGAGATCGGCCGCCTTGGCCGGATCGCGCACCAGGCACCGAACCGGCGCTCCGAGCGCCCGCAGAGCCTTCACCGCCTCACGCCCGCTCGTCCCGGTGGCCCCGGTCACAAGAATCATCCGCCATCCTCCGCTGCCGAACCGCGCACAGCGTAGCAGCGCGGCAAGACCCCGCGCGGGCGCCCGCACCGGGCGGGTGTTCGGTGTGCCGGATGTGCGTGATCGGCGGCCGGCCGCTCAGCCCTGCGGGCTGCGGTTGGCCAGCGCCGTCTTCACCTCTTCCACCAGCTTCTCGATCTGGAAGGGCTTGAACAGCACGCACTGCAGCCCCTCCTGCGAGGCCCGGACGATCGAGTGGTGCGGGTCGTACCCGAAGCCGGTCATGAGGATCACCGGCAGCACGGCGCTCGCCGCTTTGCCCGAGGCGAAGACCTCGTAGCCCGTCTTGTCGCCCAGGTTGATGTCGCTGATCACCAGGTCGAAGCCGTCGTCGGCGTCGGCGGTGAAGCGCCACTGGTCCAGCAGTTTCACGGCCGAGGCGCCGTTCTCGCAGGCCGTCACGATCGCGCCGCGCTTGGTCAGCACGTCCCGGATCGTGCCGACGATCTCCGGCTCGTTGTCGGCCACCAGCACGCGGCGGCCTTCCAGCGCCGGGTCGATCTCCGAGCGGTCGATCGCCTCGTCGACCCCCAGCAGCGTCTGCGGCCCCTGCGCCACCTTCCGCACCCGCCGGCGGATCGCCTCGGCGTCGGCCTCGATACGGGCCACGTGCCGCAGCAGCTCCGGCTCGTGCGGGTACTGCTCCTTCAGCCACTGCGTCTCGACGAGCAGGTCGTTGATCGGACCGCTCACCTCGCCCTGCACCGTGCCCGTCGCCGTCTCGCGCGTCACCACACGCTCGGCCAGCAGCAGGTTCAGGATGTGCAGGCTCATCGCCACGTACTGGGCGAAGATCTCCGCGAACTGCAGGTCCTGCTGCGAGAACGCCCCCCGGTGCGCGCTCTCCACGTTGAAGATGCCGATCACCCGGTCGAAGAGCTTCAGCGGCACCGTCACCGACGAGCCCGGCGTCTCCAGCCCGAACACGTACCGCGGGTCGGCCGAGGTGTCCTCGCACAGGTAGCTCTGCCCCGTCGCCGCCACCAGGCCCGAGATGCCGTTCCCCTCCGGCAGCGCCAGAAGCTGGATCTCGCACGCCTGCGTCGGCAGGCCGGCGCTCATCACCATCTCCAGCCGGTTGTTCCGCGGGTTCAGCAGGCGGATCGCGTAGTGATCGAAGTGCAACAGGTCGTGCGCGAACGTGTTGACCTTCTCGGCCAGAATCTTCAGCCGGTCGGCCTGGTTCATCGTCTTGATCGACTGCTCGTCGTACCGGACGAGCTCGCGCCCCGCGCGGTCGATCGCGTTGATCCGGTTCTTCAGCCGCTCCCGGGCCGAAACGTCCC
The DNA here is from genome assembly GCA_016742075.1 of Phycisphaerales bacterium. GTDB lineage: Bacteria > Planctomycetota > Phycisphaerae > Phycisphaerales > UBA1924 > JACVCL01. The sequence continues at coordinate 104 of JACVCL010000136.1, read as the reverse complement.
GCCACCAGGCCCGAGATGCCGTTCCCCTCCGGCAGCGCCAGAAGCTGGATCTCGCACGCCTGCGTCGGCAGGCCGGCGCTCATCACCATCTCCAGCCGGTTGTT
>JACVCL010000135.1 GCA_016742075.1 Phycisphaerales bacterium | reverse complement strand
CAGCATACTCGCGCCGCGCGGAGATCGTGAGGTTCGACCGCGGCGAGAGCTCGAGGCTCAGGCGACCGCGTGCCAGCAGCGCGCTGTCGGAGTTCCCGCGGAACTCGATGCGCGTACGTCCGAACTCCACTTCGGCCGTGGATCGCGGCGCCTCGCGCAGCAGGACCGCCGAGTACTCGCGACCCTTCGCGTCCGGATTCACTACCGGGTCGTCGTACTCCGCACGCGTCTCGGTCGCCTGCACGCGCACGGTAGTCATCGCGGTGACCTTCCGCTCGATGCCGACGACGCCCGCGTGATGCTCGCGGCTCTGCGCACGCTCGGGTGCGGGGTCGACCCGCACCCGGAGACCGACTCGGTGGTCATCCGCGGCGTGGGCGGCAGGCTGCGCGCCGACGCGGCGGGGGGCGGCGTTACGCTGAGCCTCAACAACGCGGGCACGGCCACGCGGTTCCTCACCGCCGCGGCGGCGCTGGCCGACGGGCCGGTGGTGGTCGACGGCAACGCCCGCATGCGCCAGCGGCCGCTGGGCGAGCTGCTGGTGCTGCTGCGCGGGCTGGGCGTGGGCGTCGAGGAACTGGGCACGCCCGGGTGCGTGCCGGTGCGCATCAGCCCGCCGCCGGGCGGGCTGGAGGGCGGCGAACTGGATGTGCCCACCACGCTGAGCAGCCAGTACGCCTCGGCGCTGCTGCTGGTGGCCCCGTGGACTCGCCGCGGCGTGACGCTGCGGTTCGTCGGCGAGATCACCAGTCCTTCGTACCTCACGATGACCGCCGACCTGCTGGCGCGACTGGGCGCCGACGTGCGCGACGACCGCGCGGCCTCGGGACGCGTCATCGCCGTGGGGCCCACGCCCGTGGAGCCCTTCGAGGAAGAGATCGAGCCCGACGCCTCGGGCGCCACCTACTTCTGGGCCGCGGCGGCGCTCTTCCCCGGGGCCCGCTGCGAGACGCCCGGGCTGCACTTCGCCTCGCTCCAGGCCGACGCCCGGTTCCCGAACCTGCTGGCGTCGATGGGTGCCCGGCTGGCCGACCATCACGCCGGGCGCGTGGTGGTGGGCGGGCCCCGGCTGCGGGGCATCGACGCCGACCTCTTCGAGATGCCCGACGCCGCGATGACCCTCGCCGCCGCCGCGTGCTTCGCCGAGGGTCCCACGACCATCCGCGGCCTGCGCACCCTGCGCGTCAAGGAGACCGACCGCCTCGAGGCCCTGCGCACCGAACTCAGCAAGATCGGCGCGCGGGTCGAGATCCGCCCCGAGACCAACGCCCGCGGCTTCCCCGACGAGACGCTCGTCCTCACCCCCCCACCGCCAGCGCCGGAAGCCGCGTCGGGCCGCCACGCGCTGATCCCCGCCCCGGTGGTGTTCCACACCTACGACGATCACCGCATGGCCATGGCCCTGGCGCTCATCGGCCTGCGGCGGCCGGGCGTGTCGATCGCCGACCCCGGCTGCGTGGCCAAGACCTACCCCACGTACTGGAAAGACTTCGCGCGGCTGTACGAGGGGCGGTGACCGGCGGGCACACTCATGGGCGGCCGGGTCTGCCGCCTACAAAGAACTCAGTTTCAGCAGGCCCTCGTACCCGTGCTCCTTCAACGCCTCTATCACGAGGGGGCGCCTGGCGAGCAAAGCAGGAACCTCGCCCTGCGGGCTCTCGATCGGCTGGGTGCTCGGCGGCGTGCCGCCCGGGCGGTGAGACATCGCCACGCTCGGCATCACCGCCCCGCCGTCTCGGCTGACCTCATGGACAAACCCATCGCTCGGGCGGACATCGGTGTCCATGAACAGGCAGGTCGTCTGCCCGCACTCGAACAGCGCCGCGCCGCGAACCGAGACGTTCGCACCGCGCACCAACTGCACAACGTGCCCGCCCGAGACCACATACACACCGTTCTCGCTCTGAACGTCGTGCAGGTACCACCGGCCATCGGCCCGGGTGAACTCGGCGTGGCCCACCTCGCCCCGAGCACCGTCGGACCTGGGCTTCCCCCGCCGAGACATGTGCCCGTCCTGCTCGATCGACAGGTGCTTGGTGCCGCTGAGCCCGCGGCCGATCTTGCAGCCGTCGTTGGCAACCCGATGCACCACGTTCCGTTTCGGGCCGCTGAGCAGCACGATGAAGGCCATACAACGTCTCCGGCGGGCATCCCGAGCAATCCAAAGCGTCCGCGTCCGAATCTACCCTACGGTACGGCATCGGGCCGCCCGAGGTTGCAGCAGCCCGATGCCCCACGCGAGAGGACCCTATGCGTCGCGACCCCGCCCCCTCGCCGATCACCGGCTACGCCCCCGGCACCCTCCTGCCGACGCGCGGCGCTCAAGCCGACCTTTACAAGACCACGCGCCTCGGGAAACCCAGCGGGCCCTTCTACACCGTCAAGATCTACCGGGCCTCGAGCGAACTCGAGAACAACCTGGGCCGAGCCGAGGCCCAGATTCTCCAGAGCCTCGCCAAGGGCCCCAAGCCCGCCGCAGGGACGCCTCACTGGCCGGTCTTCGTCGAGCAAGGCGTCGACAATTCCACCGGCCGCTTCTGGCTCATCTACGAGTGGATCGAAGGCGAGGACCTCGACTGCCTCATCCGCCGGACCCTCTCCATCGACGACCGCCTGGCCATCGCCATCGCCTGCTGCGACGCCGCCGCGGCCTGGCACCGTCATCACCTGGTGCACCGCGACATCAAGCCGCAGAACATCATCGTGCAACGCACCGACGCCGGCTGGCACGCCACGCTCATCGACGCGGGGCTCGCCCTCGACACGTCCGAAGCCCAGGACAACCGCGCCCGGCACAGCCTGGCGCACATGCTCTTCGGCACGCCGGGCTACCGCCACAACTCGCTGCTCGATCTCAAATCGGCCGCGGCCCAGGAGCCCGACGACATCTTCGCCCTCGGCGCCACCTTCTACGAGCTCTTCTCCGGCCTCCGGCTGGTCCTCGACGCCGACCTCCTCGCCCCGCCCCCGGACGCCGATCCGGCCGCGCAGCTGCTGCACCGCGAGCGGCAGTTCTGGCGCTCGCCCACGCACCCGTCGATGCGCGCGCGCCTGGCCCGAGCCGGCGCGGCCGGCACGCCGCCCCGCCTGTCCGACGACGATCACCTGAACCGGGCCGATCTGCGCCGTCTCGCTGGGCCGCTCGGCGAGATGCTCGACCTCGTGCTGCTCAAGGCCACGCACGAGAACCGGTCCTGGCTGTACCGCAAAGCCGGCGCTCTGGGAGACGACCTCAGAAACCTCCGCAACTGGATGAACACCGGCCAGGACGTCTCGGGCCGAGACCCGAGCCTGCCCATGCTTAAGGCCCTGCGCGATGCACCCTGGGGCGACGATGGCGCCGAGCCCGGCGCTGCCGGGGGAGAGCCGGGCGGCTGGTGGCGCGACGGCCGCCTCTGGAAACACGCCGCCTACGCCGACCTCATTCGCACCCACGCCGCGCTGTGCAAGGGCGCCGCCGCGCTGATCGAGCAGCGCGAGTGCCGGGCGGCCGAGGACGTGCTCAACTGCGTCGAGCCGCACCTGCAACACACTTTCGAGGTCGGCCGCCTCCGCCTCCTCGCCGATCCGTGCCTGTTCGCGATCCTGGGCCACACCGCCGCGGTCCGCTCCGCCGCCGTCAGCCCCGACGGCACCCGCATCGTCACCGCCAGCGGCGACCAGACCGCACGCCTCTGGGACGCCCACACCGGCGCGCCCCTCGGCGAGCCCATGACGCACGACGGCGGGGTCAACTCCGCCGCCTTCAGCCACGACGGCACACGCATCGTCACCGCCAGCGACGACTGCACCGCGCGGCTCTGGGACGCCCACACCGGCGCGCCCCTCGGCGAGCCCATGACGCACGACGGCGGGGTCAACTCCGCCGCCTTCAGCCACGACGGCACCCGCATCGTCACCGCCAGCGACGACCAGACCGCACAGCTCTGGGACGCCCACACCGGCGCGCCCCTCGGCCAGACCATGACGCACGACGACTGGGTCCGCTCCGCCGCCTTCAGCCACGACGGCACCCGCATCGTCACCGCCAGCGACGACCAGACCGCACGGCTCTGGGACGCCCACACCGGCGCGCCCCTCGGCCAGACCATGACGCACGACGGCGGGGTCAACTCCGCCGCCTTCAGCCACGACGGCACCCGCATCGTCACCGCCAGCCGCGACCAGACCGCACGGCTCTGGGACGCCCACACCGGCGCGCCCCTCGGCCAGACCATGACGCACGACGGCGGGGTCAACTCCGCCGCCTTCAGCCACGACGGCACCCGCATCGTCACCGCCAGCGGCGACCAGACCGCACGCCTCTGGGACGCCCACACCGGCGCGCCCCTCGGCGAGCCCATGACGCACGACGGCGGGGTCAACTCCGCCGCCTTCAGCCACGACGGCACACGCATCGTCACCGCCAGCGACGACCAGACCGCACAGCTCTGGGACGCCCACACCGGCGCGCCCCTCGGCCAGACCATGACGCACGGCGGCACCGTCTGGTCCGCCGCCTTCAGCCACGACGGCACCCGCATCGTCACCGCCAGCAACGACAGGACGGCACGCGTCTGGCACAGCGTGCCGTGGCTCCTCCGCCGGCACGGACCGGTCACCCCGCCTAACGCCCCACCCGGCTTCTCGGCCACCTCGCGCATCGAGGCCTTCGCCCACACGTGGGTCTTGGGCCTTCGGGCACGGGGCCTGGCCGACCCCGAGATCACCGATCGCGCCCGCCGCGACCCGGCCCTTTCCGACCACCACCGCCAGGCCATCCACAACTACCTGGGCCGCTTCCCCCGCCCGCCGGGCGCATGACCGCCCCCGCTCCCCCCCAACCCTCACGGGCACGTCTGACCGAAACTGTTCAGCAGAATCGTCAGGTCGTTGGCGCCGATCGCCCCGTTGCCGTCGACATCCGCCGGGCACAGATTGGCCGGGAACCGCGACAGCGTGAGCGTGTACGACCCCGTGGCCGCGGCATTGAACCCGCGCACCCGCAGGAAGTACGTCCCCGCCGCCGGCGCCACCAGGCGCACCGCCGAGCCGCGCGCCGTGAGACTGGTGACCGCGGAGGTGTTGTAGTTGTAGATGATGTCGGTGCCGGCGTCGTCGTCCGTCACCAGCGTCGTCGCCCCGTCGGGGGCGAACACATCGACGATGGTGTCGGGCCTCTGGAGGTTGGCGGGGATGTTCGCCATCGGCGTCGTGAACGCCGCCAGCACATCGCCCCGCCCCAGCGGCACGGCGTACCAGTCCTGGTCGATGCCGCTCGAACCCAGCTCGGCACCGATCAGCATGTTGTCGAGCGTCCGCTGGTTCAGCCGCGTCGCGGTCGCCGGCGTGTCGTTGGGCTCGATCTCCCGGAACGGCGCGTAACTCGTCTCGCCGCCGCTGATCGACGCCGTCACCCCGTACGGCCCCGCACTCGCACCGCCGAGGCTCTGCACACGGAAGTACGTCACCCACACCGTCACCTGCGGGTTCATCACCCGCACCAGCGAACCCCGCGCCGCGACGACCACGCCCCCGGCGTAGTCACTCCCCGCGTCGTCGCTGCTGGCCAGCAGCGCGTCGGGAATGTTGCGCGACTGCAGCAGCGTGTCCGGCGTCTGCAGGCTTCCCGGGTAGCCGCCCAGCGGCGTCGTCATGAACGCCGACACCCCACCCGCGAACGCCGAGTCGAAGAACACCCCGTAGTAATCCACGTCGGCGCCCGACACCAGCCGGCACACCCCGAACGACGAGGTGTTCCCCCGACCCAGCAGCACCAGGTCCGGCGTGCTCACGGTGTTGTTCGCCGGGTCGCTGTCGGGCACCACCCCCAGCCCCGTCAGCGCCTGCTGCCCCAAGGCCGGCGAGCCCACCCCCGCCAGCACCAGCACACCGAGCAACCCGAGGCACGAACGACGACCCACACGGCAACCCGGTCGGCGCATGACCAAACTCTCCGACCCACGGAACCGCCCACCGCCGCGCAAACCACACGTCCGCCCGGGCGATCGGCCATCCCAACGGATAACCCCGACCAACCCCCTCCGCACGCGCCGCGCCCACCAATGCCAAGAAACTCAGGCGGATTCCTTACGCCCCATCCTCGTTTCCGATGACCCCCGACCCGCCTTCACCACCGTCCCACCACCACTCCGGGTCGGCGCAACCCTCGGCCACAGACCCCCGGGCCCGCCACGCCCTTGCCCGCGCACGGCCGCGCCAACCCGAACCCTCAACACACCGCCAAGTGGGCCTAGTTGGATTCGAACCAACGACCTTACCGTTATCAGCGGTACGCTCATACCAACTGAGCTATAGGCCCAACACCCCTCGGCCGGACCGGCCCCGGGGGAGGGAAAGAGTATCGCCCCCCCGCCGCCCGGGCAAGGACCAGC
>JACVCL010000134.1 GCA_016742075.1 Phycisphaerales bacterium | reverse complement strand
ATGGGCCGTCACGCCCACGATGGGGGCGGCGAACCCGCGCGCCCGCAGCCGACGGGCCGCCTCGCAGCCGTCGATCCCCGGCATCTGCACACCCACGATCACCGCGTCCAGCCGGTCGCCGCCCGTCTCGGTCGCAACGCCCCCCACCACACCCCCCTCGCCCCCCCACCCCGCCGCCATCCACCACCACCACAAACACCCCAGACGGGGCGGCCCAGCGCCGCCCCGTTGGCTTTCCCCTACCCACCCACCACCCATCCCCCGCCAACGCCCGATCACCCGCCGGCCATACCGAACACCAACCGCCCGTTGTGAAGGTTGCGCTAAGTCGGATGCCTAAACAGTGTGTATCTCGGCCTTGGGCCTAGCCGCCTCCCAAGGCCGCTAGTACGATTCTCCACGACCGAATCGAGGCGTTTTCCCGACTCCGCGTTCCCCTTCTTGCCCGGCGGATCGGTGTGTGTCTCGCCCGACCGCGGCCGCTCCGAGCGTCGTTGTCCCCGCGTCTTCACCACGGCGAACAGACCCCGATGAAGTACTTCCAGTACGCCGTCCTCGCCCTCGCCCCGATCGTGCTGATCGCGGGCATTGTCTACTGGATGCGGCAGGACAAGAGCCCGGTTCCCAGCAGCCGGCTCTACTACAACGTCCTGACCGGAGAATACCTCTGGGTCGGCAAGAACGAGGCGCTCACGATCCCGTGGCGGGATGCTTCCGGGCAGTTTGTGCTGTACCCCGTCGAGGAGAACCCTGAAGGCCAGTACGTGCTGGCACCGCGATACATCCCCTATCTCAACAGCGAACTCGCGGAGGGCAAGCTCAAATCCGAGAATCTCAAGGTCGACACCAAGACCTGGAGAGCCACCACTCAGAAGAAGCAGTGATCCTCTGACCGCCTTCGCACCGTCCGAGCCTCTGAACCCTTCGGAAACCGAGTCTGCCATGATCCCTCGAATGCTCCACCGCCGTGCCTTTACGCTCATCGAGCTCCTCGTCGTAGTCGCGATCATCGCGCTGCTGATCGGCATTCTCCTGCCCGCCATCGGCGAGGCCCGCCGCACCGCGTGGCAGGTGGTGGGCGCGAACATGCAGCGCCAGCTCTACGTGGGCGGCCAGACCTTCGCGAACGCCAACAAACTGAAACTTCCCGGCCTCAACACCACTGGTATCGCTCTCCGGTCTGCGTCCGGCGGGGGCGCGGCCGCGATGGTGACTCGAATGAACCAGAGCTCGGCCGCACCGGTCCAGACGTGGGATTGGATCTCCCCTTCGCTCGACGATCAAGCACTGCCGACGCCGCGGGCCGCCCGGTTCTGGGACATCTTGGAGCGTTTCGGCTGCCCCGCGATGCGCGAGCGGGTGCCTGTCTGGCCGAGTTCTTCCGCGTCGACCGACGTGCGTGACTACGTCATTCAGAAGGGTCAGCAGTTCCGCGGCGTGAGCTTTCTGATGCCCGCTGCGTTTGTCTGGTCAGGAACGGGAAACACCGCCGGCGGCATGGTGTCGTCCGCCTTCACGGCGCCGGTTACCGTGGTCCCGTCCTGGATTCCGCGCATGGACCGGATTCAGAATTCCTCCAACAAGGTCTACGCCGCGGATGGCTTCCGCTACTTCGACGGCGCCGCTGATTTCGATGCCTCACCCGATACCCAGTTCTACGGCTCCTTCTCCGACAGCTCGCCGGTCCGCACGGCCTGCGTCGCCTGGGGCAGCGTCGGTTTTAGCGCTGCCGTGAACGGGGCCCAGCTTCCCCTGTCATACAGGCACAAGGGACGCATGAACACCATCCGGTTCGACGGCTCCTCGAAGCTGGTCAACGACTACGACTCTCGTGACCCAACCCTCTGGTTCCCCTCCGGATCAGTCTTCACCGGTGGTGAGCACGATCCTCGCTCGGTCAACTTCATCAAGCTCAACGCCCGGATTCCCTGAACCGTCGACGCCACTAAGCGATCTGATGCCAACCCCACGACGCCCGGCCATCGGGCGTCGTGTCATTTCTATTCCAAGGCAGATGGCCGCCGCCGGCCGTGTGGTCGCCTGTCCCGCGCTCCTTCTACGCGTAACCGACCCATCACCGGCAGAGCCCCGGAGAGTGCCACCAACCCGCCATCCCGATGGCAGAGGGGTGTCCGGTCGCCCCTCGCCCGAAGCTGCCGCGGACGGCCTCTTGAGGCCAACCCGCTTTCCCCCTCCCGCGCGATCCCCCCCTCGTCACCCCGCCCCGCGCGGTGCCCCCCAACCCCCACCCCCCAACCCCGAACCCCCCCCCGCCCCCCCGCAACCCCCACCGCGTTCACTCTGTGAGATCCGCACCCGCCCCGGCCGCTCGGCTGATGGCACCGGGGCCCGAGGCCGATCATCCGAGAATGTCGGGCCTTCGGGGCGTGCAGGCCGGGCCCAACCCGCCGAGCCCACCCAGGCTTCCCCAACCTTCCCCCCCGGGCACCGCGGCAGGCCCCTCCCGACCGGCTCCCGATCGGCAATTTCCCGGGAACCGCGCTGGCCTCGGGGTCGAACAGGCTTACACTTCACGCTGAATCGTGAAGACGGCGTTTGCGTGCCGTGAAGTATTTCACATGTCCCGGTGGTGAATCATCCCTGTCGATGACGCCGGGAAGAGGCGCGAAAAGGAAGACCACATGCGCAACGGGATGTCTCGCGGGGCTCGCCACACCTCCAAGGGCTTCACGCTGATTGAGCTTCTGGTGGTGGTGGCCATCATCGCGCTGCTCATCGGCATTCTCCTCCCGGCCATCGGCGCCGCCCGGCGCTCGGGCTGGCAGGCCAAGGGCGCCGCCAACCTGCGCTCGTTCATGCAGGGCATGATCCAGTACGCCAACGCCAACCGGTTCGCCCTCCCCGGGCTCAACAGCTCCGGCCGCAGCCTCGAGACGATCGCCACCACGACGATTGACTCGCGCGCCGATCTGCCCACCCAGAACTGGGACTGGATCGTCCCCTCCGTCGACGACCGCGACCTCTCGTCGAACCACGGCCAGCGGTTGATCCGCATCCTCCGCGAGCTGGGCTGCCCGGCTATGCGCACCATCATCCCCGTGTCGCAGGTCCAGAACGCCACCGCCAGCGTCACCGCGGCGATGACGGCCAACGCCGGCCTGCCCGGCCCCAGCTACCTCATGCCCGCCCCCTGGCAGTGGGCCGGCACCACCGAGCCCTCGGGCACCACCTCGGGCGCCAACGTCACCCGCTACGGCCAGCCCTCGGCCGAGGCCTCCCTCGTCCAACTCCCCTCGGGCTGGAGCCCCCGCCTCGACCGCACCGCCCCGAACAAGATCGGCATCGCCGACGGCTTCCCCGACGTCACCTCCAGCCCGCGCTTCAACGCGGCCCCGTGGGTGCCCGTGGCCGACGCCGCCTACGGCCTCTTCGGCTCCAGCACCCCCATCCGCAACGACAGCAAGGCCTACGACAGCACCCAGGACAACATCGCCCTCTCGGTGCGGCACAACGGCCGCATGAACATCGTCAAGTGGGACGCCAGCGTCTCCGCCGAGAAGCTCGACGATCTCTACGACGTCCGCCTGTGGTTCCCCTCGAACTCGATCTTCCAGGGCGGCGGCGCCAACCCGAAGGTCGCCCGCTTCGGCTGGACCGCCGGCAAGGTCATCAACTAACACCCCACTCCACCCGCCACCACCAAGCCCTCGTCACGGGGCCCGGAGAAATCCGGGCCCCGTTTCCATTGTGAGCCCTGAAGCGCGGCCTCCCGGATCGGGCTGCAGAAATTCAGGGCCCGGCGCGGTAAAGACCGCGCTAAATCAGGCCCCTCGTGTGTTGACTTTGTGAAGAGCCGGCCGGACCGCGCGCGGAGATTGCGCGGCGGGTCTACGTTGGCCCCCCCTGCAGCGTCGATCGGGCTTCCCCGGCCGTGTGGCCGAGGCCCGGCGGACGTCGGCGCGCGGGCTGAGGAGCGACAGATATGAAGACTCGGACCACCCGGGCCGCCGCGGCCGCGGCCGCGCTGCTGGCCGCCGCGGGCGCCGCCAGCGCCCAGCGCTACACCGGCACCACCGGCACCGGCTCGCTGCCGGCCACCGCCACCGCCGCCGCCGAGGCCGGCAACTTCCTGCTCAGCCGGCCCTCCACCGTGGTCTACGGCAGCGAGAGCCCGATCAGCACGAACATCCGGGTCCCGGTGGTGCTCGACACCGCCGACAGCAGCATCAACAGCGCGTTCGTGCAGAACCTCAGCGGCACGTTCGTCGGCATCGTCAACAACTTCCGCAACGGCGCCACCGGCAACGATCCGCAGCAGCGCGGCTGGGTGATGGGCTTCTCGGCCGTGCCCTCCGGCGGCTTCCCCCAGGGCAACAACAACCTGATCAACGACTACGGCGTGCTGCCCGCCACCGCCGCCATCACCAACACCGCCGGCGCCCTGCTCACCGACGGCACCGCCCTGTTCCGCACCAGCTTCATCAGCGGCACGCGGAACAACGTGCAGTTCATCCCGGGCGTGCTGGGCCTGGCCACCTCGCCCTTCCCGCCGGCCAACACCGGCGCCCCCGTGAACGCGTTCACCGGCCCGCTGGTCGACTCGACCCCCGGCACCGGCGGCGTGTTCCTTGCCAACCCCAGCGCCATCCGCGCCGCCAACGGCGATCTGCTGATCACCCAGAGCAGCTGGGACGGCGTCTCCAACGGCGTGCCCGTGGGCCCCGTGTCGCAGGGCGTGAACGTGTTCCGCTACGCCGGCGCCCCCGCCGACATCCAGACGCCCGCGTTCCAGTGGCCGCAGGGCAAGTTCCCCGTGCCGTACTTCGGCAGCGGCGGCTCGGGCACCGTCACCTCGGCCAACGCCGAGACCTACTCCGACTACCGCATCGGCGCCGCCCGCCTCTTCACCGTGACGCGCAACGGCGACACCCGCACCTACGTCTTCACCGGCCTCGGCGCCGACACCGGCAGCGCCGGCAACGCGCCCGCCGCGGGCAGCCTGGGCACGCCGTTCTTCGGCGGCTCCACCCGCCTGCTCTACCTCTTCGTCGATGAACTCAACAGCGCCGCCGCCGCGGGCAACGGCTTCTCCGACGGCCTCAACGCCGTCATCCCCGCCGACCCCGCCGGCGTCTACGACGCCACCCCGGTGAGCCCCGAGATCCCCGACCCCATCTCGATCAACCCCTTCAGCCTCAACCCCACCGTCGGCAGCGGCGGCTCGGTCGGCCTCACGGCCCCGGGCGGCAACACCGCCTTCGGCCCCTCCTACCGCTTCCTGTCCCGCCAGGCCAACGGCGGCACCGACGCCAACGCCGGCCAGCGCTTCGGCGCCAACAGCAAGGGCCAGCTCATCGTCATCCGCGAGAACCGCTCGAACTTCTCGAGCGTCGACACCGGCCCCGCCGCCTCGCACCAGATTTTGCTCTACAACCCGATTTTCTCGAACAACCCCGGCGAGGGCGCCAAGATCATCGGCTACTCCGCCCCCACCGTCATCGTCGACACCTCCGTCACCTACAACCTCCCCGGCGGTGGCACCCTCAAGCTCGCCCAGGCCCCGCTCGACCGCTGGACCGGCGTCACCGGCGCCAGCGGCACCATCACCCGTGCCGCGGCCGTCACCGGCGGCTACCTCTACCGCGACACCGTCGTCCCCTTCGGCGGCGTCGGCATCGATGACGACGGGAACGTCGCCTTCACCGCCGCCACCACCGTCGTCAACGGCACCGGCAACGTGACCCTGGCCGGCTCGGGCACCTCCCCCGCCGCCAGCGGCTCGACCTTCGTCAGCCGCGTCGGCGCCTCCTCGCTCTTCGTTTACAAGGCCTCCACCGCCACCCTGCACCAGCTCGTCACCGGCGGCGACAACAACGACGTCATCCCCAACACCGTCAACGCCACCCGCACCCTCAACGTCGGCAACTTCCCGGTTGACGCCGGCGCCAGCGACTGCTTCACCGCCGACGGCCTCTCCGCCACCGGCGGCGCCATGGCCGTCGCCTTCCGCGCCGGCTCGGTCGTCAGCGCCACCAACGTCGGCGGCCGCCTCAACGGCCCCAACCAGTTCGTCCGCGGCGTGCTCCTCGTCAACGCCGACCTCACCCCGCCCGTCGTCGCCCCCGGCGCCTTCAGCCTGACGGGCCCCACCGCCAACCAGCTCATCGCCAAGCTCCCGGTGCCCACCAGCCGCAACCCCACCATCACCTGGACCGCCTCGGCCGGCGCTGACACCTACACCGTCCAGATCACCACCCCCGCCGACACCGGCTTCACCACCCCCATCGTCAACCAGACCGGCCTCACCGGCACCAGCTGGGTCGTCACCACCAACCTCAACTACGCCACCAAGTACCTCGCCCGCGTCCGCGCGGTGAACACCGGCGGCACCACCACCGCCACCCCGGCCTCGGTGCTGTTCGGCATCAAGTGCCAGGCCGACGTTGACAACAACGGCTCGGTCGCCGCCAACGACCTCTCGCTCCTGCTCGGCGCCTTCGGCGGCGGCGCGGGCGGCCCGGCCGACGTCGACGGCGTCGGCGGCG
>JACVCL010000133.1 GCA_016742075.1 Phycisphaerales bacterium | reverse complement strand
GGGTGGGGGGCAGGGATGGGGGGCGTGTTCGCTCGCACCGAGACGTGGTTGAGCGAGGGTCGAGATGGGCCGATATTTCGTTCAACCTTTGCGCACCCCGGATGGCGCTGCGTTGACACCCCCGGCGGTGGGTTCTAGTTTGCCCCGCCCATCCCTGCCGCAAGGCCCCGCCGCCCCGCCGCCGAACGCGGCCGGGATCCGGACGGGGCGGCCCGCGGCCTCGATCGCTCCGATGCCCCCGCACGACGACGAAGCACCCCTGAAACTCCCGGAGGATCCGAAGCCGACGGCGGCTGCGGCCCCGGCGCGTGCGCCGACGGAGTACGAGATCCTGACGGGTCAGCGTCAGCCGGAGGCCGACGCCAGCGGCGGGTCGAAGGGTGGTTCGTCGGCGGCGAGCAGCATCGACACGATCCTTGGGCGGATGGTGGTGGAGCAGGGGCTGGCGACCAGCGAAGAGGTGGACCTGGCGCTCCAGCGCCGGCGGACGGCGGAAGATCCCAACCAGGCGTCGCTGGCGCAGATCCTGGTGAAGGAAGGGGCGGTGACCGACCGCCAGCTCAACCGCCTGAAGATGCAGGCGGAGGCCGAGCGGAGCGGGCAGCAGATCCCCGGGTACAAGATCCTGGGCAAGCTGGGTGCTGGGGCGATGGCGGCGGTGTACAAGGCCAAGCAGCTGAGCCTCGACCGGGTGGTGGCGATCAAGGTGCTGCCGCGGAAGTACTCGACGAACAAGCAGTTCATCGAGCGTTTCTACGCCGAGGGCCGGGCGGCGGCGCAGCTGAACCACCCGAACATCGTGCAGGCGATCGACGTGGGGCAGTCGGGCGAGTTCCACTACTTCGTGATGGAGTACGTGGAGGGCCCGACGGTGCACGACCAGATCGTGGCCAACAAGCGTTTCTCGGAGCAGGAGGCGCTGGACATCGTGATCGGGGTGGCCGATGCGCTCCGTCACGCGCACGAGCGGGGGCTGATCCACCGCGACGTGAAGCCGAAGAACGTGATCATCCCGCCCGGGGGCGGGGCGAAGCTGGCCGACCTGGGCCTGGCCCGGGCGATCAATGATCAGGAGGCCGCGCTGGCCGAGCAGGGCAAGGCCTTCGGCACGCCGTACTACATCAGCCCGGAGCAGATCCGGGGCGAGGTGAACATCGGCCCGCAGGTCGACATCTATTCGCTGGGGGCCACGCTGTACCACATGGTGACGGGGAACGTGCCCTTCAACGGCAAGAACCCCACCGAGGTGATGCAGCAGCACCTCAAGGCGCCGCTGGTGCCGCCCGACCACGTGAACGCGAAGCTCTCGGCCGGCATCAGCGAGGTCATCGAGACGATGATGGCCAAGAGCCGCAAGCGCCGCTACAAGAACTGCGACGAGCTGCTCACCGATCTTCGGGCCGTGCGCAAGGGCGAGGTGCCGCCGATTGCGCACCAGGAGGCGCCGGCCTCGGCCCTGGCCGAGGTGGCCTCGGCGGGCCAGATGCTGCCCGCGGCGCCGGTGGTCGATTCCAGCAGCCAGCCGTCGGCGATCGAGCGGACGGTGGTGAAGGTGCTGGTGGTGGCGCTGGTGCTGGCCCTGATGTGGGCGATCGCGGCGACGATCATGGCCACGGTGCGCTGAGCGGGCGCGGGCGACGACCGGGCGGTGGGGGCGGGGCGCCGGTAGACTGACGAGTGACGGAACCAGCCCGCCGGGCGGCCGGGACGATCCCGGTTCGGCGGCCGGGCGGCCCTGCGGGGCCGGCGGTGGGGGGGATCACGGAGGCCGGCATGGACCTGTACATCGACACCGCCAACCTCGACGAGATCAAGCAGGCCGCGGACCTGGGCGTGCTGGACGGGGTGACCACCAACCCGTCGCTGATCGCCAAGGAGAAGATCGACTACGGCAAGCGGCTGGGGCAGATCTGCGAGGTGGTGAAGGGCCCGGTGTCGGCCGAGGTGATCGCGATCGACTTCAACGGGATGATGAAGGAAGGCCGCGAGCGGGCGAAGATCGCGGAGAACATCGTGGTGAAGCTGCCGAGCACGGTGGAGGGGCTCCGTGCGTGCAAGGCGCTGCACGACGAGGGCATCCCGACGAACATGACGCTGTGCTTCCAGCCGCTGCAGGCGCTGATGGTGGCCAAGGCGGGGGCGTTCCTGGTGAGCCCGTTCATCGGCCGCATCGACGACATCGCCGAGGACGGGATGGACCTCATCCGCAAGATCCGCCAGATCTACGACAACTACGGGTACGAGACCAAGATCCTCGCGGCGTCGATCCGGCACCCCAAGCACATGGTCGAGTGCGCTCTGGCCGGGGCCGACGTGGCCACCGTGCCGTTCTCGGTCATCCAGCAGATGATGAAGCACCCGCTGACCGACGTGGGCCTCGAGAAATTCCTGGCCGACTACAAGAAGGCCTTCGGCGGCTGACCCCCCCTCACCCGCCCCCCCCCTCACCCCTCGCCCTCGTTCACCGGTGGCGTGCGGTGAGAGAGCGGCTCACCTGGCCAGCAGGAAGGTGAAGGCGATCTCGACCGGGCAGTTCAGAGGGAGCGCGGGGACGCCGACGGCCGCGCGGGCGTGCTTGCCGGCCTCGCCGAAGATCTCGACGAGCAGGTCGCTGGCGCCGTTGCCCACCTTGGGCTGATCGCCGAAGCCGGGCTCGCAGGCGACGAAGACCTCGATCTTGAGCACGCGGGTGACGCGGTCGAGCGACCCGGCGTGGGCCGCGAGGGCGGCGAGCGCGTTGAGCACGCACTGGCGCGCGCAGAGCTGGGCGTCCTCGATCGACACCTCGACCCCCACCCGGCCGCTCCGCAGGAGCTTGCCGTCCTTCAGCGGCACCTGCCCGCTGACCAGGGCCATGGCGCTCCCCGGCCCCAGGGGCGCCTCGGCCACGGGGACGTAACTGGCGATCGGCTTGGCGGGGGAGGGGAGATCGATGCCGAGTTGGGCGAGACGGTCGGCGATGCGGGTCATTGGGGATGTCTCAGGGGTGCGTTCGGGAGGCGGCGGGGGATGCGGTGGTGGCGGGTGGTGGTGGGGGCGTTGGGCGATGGCCACCCTAATAGGGTGCATGGGGGCGGGCCCAAGGGTGAGGATACCGGAAGATCGGGAAATGGAACCGTTGGGGGTTGACCGGCGTATCGGGAGAGGTATCTTGCCTCGGTCCGACATGTCTCGACATTCTGAAGCGGATCCGCGCACGGGCTTGGTGATCCTGATCTGGAAACACCCGTTCTGATTCGCCGGCGATGCCGGCATCATCTCCACGCCAAGCTGCTGCTGCCCGAGATCCCGAAACTGCGCCCAAGCGGGCTCCCGGCGATGGTTGTCGCCGCGAGAGCCGCATGCGGGCGCGGTGCGGGCGGTGGTTCCCGTTCTGGGAACCCCTCCCGGGCCGTTGTGAAGCGTCGGTTTGGCTCTCGGCAATCTGTCGGCCGTGCGTTCCCGGGCAGCCCGCCGGAGTTGGCGGGTGGCGGGTCCGTGGGTCGATCCAGCGTGGAGAATCGGAACATGAGCAACCCGAAGAATCGCGGGTTCACCCTCGTCGAGCTGCTGGTGGTGATCGCGATCATCGCCCTGCTGATCGGCATCCTGCTGCCGGCGCTGTCGGCGGCCCGCAAGAACGCGATCAAGGTGAAGGACGCGACGCAGCTGCGCGGCATCATGCAGGGCTTCAACGCGTGGGCGTCGGACAACCGCGACAGCTACCCGCTGCCCAGCCTGGTGGACGCGAACAACGACTCTGAGGCGGCCAACGTGAACAAGGACCGCACCGGCGCGATCATGTCGCTGCTGGTGTTCAAGAACACGCTGACCCCCGAGATCCTGGTGAGCCCGGCCGAGGTCGGCCGGTTCGAGATCTACGCCAACTACCAGAACGACGCGCCGACGGCCGCCGTGACCCCGCGCCGGGCCCTGTACGACCCGGCGATGAAGGGCACGCCGAAGGACGCCAACCGCGGCACGAACACCGCGACGGTCGGCAACGTGAGCTACGCCCACCTGGTTCCGGCGGCCGGCCGCCTGACGGCGTGGCGGAACACGGTGAGCTCGTCGCAGCCGGTGCTGTCCAACCGCGGCCCGGTGTACCAGGAGACGGCGACCCCGGCCAACAACTCGTGGACGCAGACGACGGGCGCGATCACCGGTGAGAACTCGGACTCCAACCAGCTCTTCGGCAGCCGCGGCCGCTGGGCCGGCAACATCGTGTTCGCCGACGAGAACACGCAGTTCTCGAACGATCCGAACCCCGAGTCGGTGACGTTCCAGCAGCGCAGCGGCACCGGCGCGACGCAGACGGTGATCGCCCAGCGCGACAACATCTTCGTGGACGAGACCAACGAGGGCACGAACCTGCAGACGCCGCAGCGCCGCAACGCTCTGCTGCGGATGCTGTGGACCGGCATCCCGACGACGACGACGATCACCGACACCACGCTGCGTGGCGGCGGCGGCCAGTTCGTCTGGGTCGACGGCGACAACTGAGTCGCGGCGCGTACACCCGATCCATCGTCGCGGGGTCGTCGGGCCCGAGGGCCGCGCCCCGCGGTGCAAGAACCGCCTCACGAAGGAGTTTCCCGTCCATGCTCAAGACTCTCAGCAAGCGGCGCGGCTTCACGCTCGTCGAACTGCTGGTGGTGATCTCGATCATCGCCCTGCTGATCGGCCTGCTGCTGCCCGCGCTCGCCCGAGCCCGCCGCCAGGCGCTCCAGACCCGTGACCTCGCGCAGGTCAAGGGCATCCACCAGTCGCTGGTGGTCTGGGCGCAGAGCAACCAGGAGAACTATCCCCGGCCCGACCTTCTCGACGTGACGAACGACACCGAGACGGTCACCGGCACCGACGCGGGCCTGAAGAACCGCACCGGCGCGATCTGGTCGGCGATGATCTTCAACAAGGCGTCGAATCTCGACACCTTCATCAGCCCGGCCGAGGTCTCGCAGTTCATCCGCCGGATGCCCGACGCCGAGTACCGCTTCTTCAACCCCGACACCGCCGTGCGGCGGCAGAACGCCAAGTGGGACCCCGCGTTCCACGGCTCGCCGCGCGACCTGAAGATGCTCAACAACCCCGAGGGCAACACCACCAACAACAACCGCGGCAACAACAGCTACGCGCACGCCCCGCTGGGCGGCACCCGCCTGTCGCGGAACTGGTCGACGCTCAGCCAGCTCTCGACGGTCCCGGTCGTGTCCAACCGCGGCCCGGTGTTCGCCAACGAGGCGGGCACCCCGCCGTCCAACTCCGACTGGCAGCTTCTCAACGGCGCCACCGGCACCGAGTCCGACACCCTGCTGATCCACGGCGGCCGTTCCACGTGGGAAGGCAACGTCGTCTACAACGACGGCTCGGGCAAGTTCGAGGGCAGCGCGGTGGTCAAGGAGTTGTCCATCCGCATCGGCAACATCAACTACAAGGACAACCTCTTCGTCAACGAGAGCCTCGGCACCGGCACCCCGGGCGAGCTCTACGACCGCAAGGACGCCTTCATGCGCATCTGGCGCAACGGCATCCCGGTGGTCACCGTCGCCTCCCCGCAGGCCCAGTGGTGGACCGGGGACTGGATCTGGGTTGACGGTCAGCCGGTTCCCTGACGTTTCGGGCTTGTTCGCAGGCCCTGTCTCATAGACCCGGGACCGGCCCGCCGATCGGCGGGCCGGTTCTTTTTTTGGGGGCACCCGCCGCCCACCGACGGGCTACAGCCGCGACGGGGGGATCGCCGGGCGCAGGGCCGTCGGCCGGGGTTCGATGAGGTGGCGCCGGCAGCGGTTCTCGAACATCCCGGCCCCGCCCACCACGATGTCTTCCTTCGAGTCAAAGAGCCGGATCGTGTGCACGGCGGGCTGGCCGCACACGGCGCACGGCGCGGTGAGCTTCACCACCTCGTCGGCCTCGACGAGGAGAGCGGCCATCTCGCCGAAGGGCTCGTTCAGCGAGGTGCGGTCGAGCCCCGCGAGGACGACCGACGTGCCGCGGCCGAGCAGCCGGCGCACGGCGTCGTGCAGGCCGGATCGGAAGAAGTGGGCCTCGTCGAGGCCGACCAGGTCGCCCTCGGCGTCGAGGAGCTCTTCGGGGCGTGCGATGGTGCTGGCGGGCAGCAGGCGGCCATCGTGGGTGGCGATGTGGGTGGCGTGGTAGCGGGTGTCGATGTGGGGCTTGAGGGCCCGCACCCGCCGGCCCGCCGCGAGCGCCCCGGAGAGCCGCCGGATGAGCTCGGTGCTCTTCCCGGCGAACATCGGGCCGCAGATGACCTCGAGCCTCGGCGATGCGGGGTCGGTCATGGCCACGGGGATCCTCCTATTCGGGGGATCTTGGAAGGGCGAGACAAGTGGTCGCTACTGGGCTCGAACCAGTGACCTCTGCGGTGTGAACACAGCGCTCTAGCCAACTGAGCTAAGCGACCAAGGGGAGGGAGACTATATCAGGCGCCGCGGGGTGTGGGTAGGGGGCGATGTCGGGGTCGGGAAGGGCCTTCGGAGGCGGAGATCGGCCGGGGTGGTGGGGGTTGGGTC
>JACVCL010000132.1 GCA_016742075.1 Phycisphaerales bacterium | reverse complement strand
CCCCGTTCCCCTCCATCGCCCGGCGACGCTCCCCCGCCCAGGCGGACCCGTTCGGCGGGATCTCGGTCGGTCGGTCCATGCTCGGCTCCCGGCTCAGGGCACCGCGCCGCGGCCGAATCCACGCCCGGCGGGGGTACACTTCCCACTGTGATACGCACGCCGGGAGCCGATCGATCCGACGATCCCGCCGGTCGGGGCCAACTCGTCCAGGGCGAGCCCCTGGGCGCCGCCCTCAGCGGCTCGCTCCCTTGCATGATCTGCCGCTACGACCTCAAGGGCCTCTCCGTCCGCGGGGTCTGCCCCGAGTGCGGCACAGCCGTCCGCGGCACCATCCTCTATACCGTCGACCCCCTCGCCGACGAATTCCAGCCCATGACGCGCCCGCGCCTCACCGCCGCGTGCCTCGTCGCCTGGGCCGCCGCGGGCTTCATCGCCATCCTCGCCTCGTGGGTCATCGCCCTGGTCTCCATTGCCAACGAACGCTTCGGTCTGGCCTTCTCCCCCGCGCCGCTCTTCCCCGTCGTCATCCTCGCCGCCGCCGCATCCGGCATCTCGATGATCGGGCTCATCCGCCCCTCCATCGCCACCAACACCGGCAAGATGCTCCTCGCCACGGCCGCCATGGCCGTCTACGGCCCCCTCGTCTGGGTGCTCTGGCAGATCCACGCCCTCGATGCGATCGGCCGGCCCGTCTACTTCCATCAGCCCGTGGGCGAGCAGCGCGAACTGCTCCGCCTCCTCATGGGCGCCTGCATGCTGGTCGTCTTCGTCGCCGTGCGCCCCAACGCCCGCGACCTCGTCCGCCGATCGCTCGTCCTCCGAACCGGCCGCGTCGACCGCCAGACGCTCATCGGGCTCGCCATCGCCGCCGCCATCGCCATGCTCGGCGACACCCTCCGCCTCGCCTCGCTCTACCTCGCGACCGACGCCGGCACCCTTATCGAGGGAGTTGGCGCCATCCTCGTCGCCATCGGCAGCCTGTTCCTGCTCATCGGTGCCGGCGGCGCACTGGTCGACGCCGCCCGCATCTCGCGCGTCATCCTCGCCCCCAGCCCCTCCCTCAAGCAGATCCTCGGCAAGGCCCCAGCCTAACCCCCACCCCCCAATCAACCACCCGGGCCCCCGCCCGGCCTTACTTCGCCGAGGGGTGCCGAGCCGGACTCTGGGCGGCAGTGGGGGGCGTCCGTCCGGGCGGCCGATGGGCTGTCAGTTTGGCAGGCCCGGGCCCCTGCTCGGAAAGCCGTGTCAGTCGGCCCCGATGGTGGCGCCCGGCAAGGCCGCCATAAACCCCTGTCAGCACGCGTGTTGCGGACGACTGCCCGCTGGCACCGCGGTTGTTCTCTCCCCCGCACGCGATCGACCCTTCTGACCTTTCCCGACCCGACTCGGAGACCCCACGCATGCCCGCTAAAGAGATGATGTTCGAGACCGACGCCCGCGCCGCCCTCGCCGCCGGTGTCAGCAAGCTCGCCAAGGCCGTCAAGAGCACGCTCGGCCCCCGCGGCCGCAACGGCGTCATCGACAAGAGCTGGGGCGGCCCGAACGTCACCAAGGACGGCGTCACCGTCGCCGAGGAGATCGAGCTCCGCGACAAGCGCGAGAACATGGGCGCCCTCCTCGTCAAGCAGGCCGCCGCCAAGACCTCCGACGAGGCCGGCGACGGCACCACCACCGCCACCGTCCTCGCCGAGGCGCTCTTCGCCGAGGGCCTCCGCCACATCGCCGCGGGCGCCGAGGCCAACCAGCTCGTTCGCGGCATGAAGGCCGCCGTCGAGCTCATCAGCGCCGACATCAAGAAGATGGCCCGCCCCGTCGCCGGCAAGGGCGACATCCAGGCCGTCGCCGCCATCTCCGCCAACAACGACGCCGAGATCGGCAAGATCATGGCCGACGCCTTCGACAAGGTCGGCAAGGACGGCGTCATCACCGTCGAAGAGGGCAAGACCCAGGACACCACCGTCGACGTCGTCGAGGGCATGCAGTTCGACCGCGGGTTCCTCAGCCCCAACTTCGTCACCAACGTCGACGAGATGAAGGTCGAGCTCGAGAAGTGCCTCGTCCTCGTCCACGAAGACAAGATCGACAGCATCCAGAAGCTCGTGCCCCTGCTCGAGAAGGTGATGCAGTCCAAGAAGCCGCTGCTCATCATCGCCGAGGACGTCTCCGGCGACGCCCTCTCCACCCTCGTCATCAACAAGCTCCGCGGCACCCTGCAGGTCTGCGCCGTCAAGGCCCCCGGCTACGGCGACCGCCGCAAGGCCATGCTCGAGGACATCGCCATCCTCACCGGCGCCCGCGCCATCATGAAGGACCTCGGCGTCGAGCTCGACAAGGTCGCCCTCACCGATCTCGGCATGGCCAAGAAGGTCGAGATCACCGCCGACGACACCATCGTCCTCGAGGGCGCCGGCTCCACGAAGGACATCCAGGGCCGCATCGCCCAGATCCGCAAGGAAGTCGAGAACACCACCAGCGACTACGACCGCGAGAAGCTCCAGGAGCGCCTCGCCAAGCTCGCCGGCGGCGTCGCCCAGATCAACGTCGGCGCCGCCTCCGAGGCCGAGCTCAAGGAGAAGAAGGCCCGCGTCGAGGACGCCCTCCACGCCACCCGCGCCGCGGTCGCCGAGGGCATCGTCGCCGGCGGCGGCGTCAGCTTCATCCGCGCCCGCGCCGCCATCGAGAAGAACAAGGACTGGAAGGCCGTCTTCGGCAAGGACCACGACGTCACCGCCGAGGAGGCCGGCCGCGCCCGCTACGACCTCGCCGCCGGCATGGAGATCGTCCGCCGAGCCCTCTCCGTACCCCTTCAGACCATCGCCGAGAACGCCGGCGCCAAGGGCACCGTCGTCGTCAGCAAGGTCGCCGAGGGCGACTCGAAGATCGGCGACGCCTTCGGCTTCAACGCCCTCACCCTGGAGTACGGCGACCTCCTCAAGCAGGGCGTCATGACCCCCGCCAAGGTCGACCGCACCGCCCTCCAGAACGCCGCCTCCGTCGCCACCGTCCTCCTCACCGCCGACTGCCTCATCACCTCCAAGCCCGAGCCCAAGGACGCCCACGGCCACTCGCACGGTCCCGCCGGCGGCATGGGTGGGATGGGCGGTATGGGCGGCATGGGTGGCATGGGCGGCATGGGCGGCATGGACTTCTGATCGGCCCCCGACCCCTGCGCCCGCTCCCTGACCGTCACCGAGGACCTTCACCAGGATGAATCAGCACTTCCGAGACGTCGCCCTGCGGGAGCTGCGTGGTCTGCCCGACCACCGCAGGCTCTCGTACCTCGAGCTCGGATGCGGCGACGGCTTCATCCTCGAGGCCCTCACCAAGGACGGCTGCACCGCCCGCGGCACCACCTACCGCGCCCTCGACGAGGACTACATCCGCACCCGCCCCTACCCCGAGGGCCTCACCGTCGACGGCGGCGTCGACCTCAACCGGCCTCTCGCCTACCCCGATGCCTCCTTCGACGTCGTCTACTCCACCGAGGTCATCGAGCACGTCGAGAGCCACCGCAACTTCGTCACCGAGGCCTGCCGCGTCCTCAAGCCCGGCGGCTGGCTCGTCCTCACCACCCCCAACCTCCACCGCATCCTCTCCCGCCTGCACTTCTTCCTCAGCGGCCACCACCTCACCAAGCGCGAGCTCATCCCCTACTCCGAGCCCCGCACGGTGATGGAGGAATACCACCACCGCTGCATCGATTTCCCGCTCGTCCACTGGCTGCTCTGGAAGGGCGGCGTGCGCATCCAGAACCTGGCGGCCACCGAGGTCAAGGGGGTCAGCACCGCGGCCCTGGTCCTCAAGCCGCTGCTCGCCCTCTTCGGCGGCAAGGCCGCCCGGCGGGCCCAGAAGGATTCGCCCGCCGACGCCGAGGGCCGCGCCGACCTCAACCGCTGGACCAACCACTCCGCCCTGCTCACCAGCGAGCAGATCTGCATCGTCGCCCGCAAGACCGCCGCCGCCTCGTAGCCGGCCACCACCCGCACCCACGAAACCCACACGGCCAACGCCAACGTCAGGAGAACTCCCCATGTCGAACGTCAAGCCCCTCGAAGACCGCGTGCTCGTCAAGCCCATCGAGAAGGACAACAAGACCGAGTCCGGCCTCTACCTTCCCGAGTCGTCCAAAGAGCGCCCCGTCCAGGGCAAGGTCGTCGCCACCGGTCCCGGCAAGCGCCTCGAGAACGGCAAGCGCGCCGAGATGTCCGTCCGCAAGGGCGACACCGTCGTCTACGGCAAGTACTCCGGCACCGAGGTCGAGATCAAGGGCGTCCAGCACCTGATCCTCCGCGAGAGCGAGCTCCTCGGCGTCCTCGAGAGCTGATCCGACGCCCGCCCGCCCGCCGCCCTCTCGTCCCGACCCCCTCCCGGCCCCCGGTCCCCGCGACCACCCGCACGCCTCCCCAATTCACGAGCCCACCCATGTCCACCAAGCAACTCATGTTCTCCGACGCCGCCCTCCTCGAGCTGAAGAAGGGCGTCGAGCGCCTGGCCCGCACCGTGGGCGTCACGATGGGCCCCCGCGGCCGCAACGTCGTCGTCCAGAAGTCGTACGGCGGCCCCGCCGTCACGCGCGACGGTGTCAGCGTCGCCAAGGAAGTCTCCTTCCCCGAGCCCATGGAGAACATGGGCGCCAAGATGGTCATCGAGGTCGCCAAGAAGACCAACGACGAGGCCGGCGACGGCACCACCGCCGCCACCGTTCTCGCCGAGGCCATCTTCGTCGAGGGCCTCCGCCACGTCGCCGCCGGGGCCAATCCCGTGGCCCTGCAGCGCGGCATCACCGCCGCCGCCGCCGCCGCCGGGCAGGCCGTCGCCGACATGGCCGTCAAGTGCAAGGGCCGCGACGACTACAAGAAGGTCGCCACCGTCTCCGCCAATCACGACGCCCAGATCGGCGAGCTCATCGCCGAGGCCATCGCCAAGGTCGGCCCCGAGGGCGTCGTCGAGGTCGAGGAGGGCAAGGCCGCCGAAACCACCCTCGAGTACGTCGAAGGCATGCAGTTCGACAAGGGCTACCTCTCGCCCTACTTCATGACCGACCCCAAGACCGCCGAGTGCGTCCTCGAGGACGCCATGATCCTCATCCACGAGAAGAAGATCTCCAACCTTGCCGACCTTCTCCCCCTCCTCAACAAGGTCGCCATGAGCGGCAAGCCCCTGCTCATCATCGCCGAGGAGGTCGAGAACGAGGCCCTGGCCGCCCTGGTCGTCAACCGCCTCCGCGGCGTCCTGAAGGTCGCCGCCGTCAAGGCCCCCGGCTTCGGCGACCGCCGCAAGGCCATGCTCGGCGACATCGCCGTCCTCACCGGCGGCGTCTTCTTCGCCGAGGACCTCGGCCGCACCCTCGAGAGCATCGACCTCAAGGAACTCGGCCGCGCCAAGAAGATCGTCATCGACAAAGACAACACCACCGTCATCGAGGGCGCCGGCAAGAAGGGCGAGATCCAGGCCCGCGCCGACCAGATCCAGGCCCAGCACG
Source organism: Phycisphaerales bacterium (assembly GCA_016742075.1). GTDB lineage: Bacteria > Planctomycetota > Phycisphaerae > Phycisphaerales > UBA1924 > JACVCL01. The sequence goes on along the minus strand of JACVCL010000132.1, from coordinate 1,177 downwards.
ACCGCTCCACCAGCGACTACGACCGCGAGAAGCTCATGGAGCGCAAGGCCAAGCTCACCGGCGGCGTCGCCATCATCCACGTCGGAGGCTCCACCGAGACCGAGATGAAGGAGCGCAAGGACCGCGTCGACGACGCCCTCCACGCCACCCGCGCGGCCGCCCAGGAGGGCTATGTCCCCGGCGGCGGCGTCGCCCTCATCCGCGCCCTGCCCGCCCTCGCCAAGGCGGCCGCCAAGGCCAAGGGCGACGAGAAGATCGGCTTCGAGATCGTCGCCCAGGCCTGCGAGACCCCCCTCCGCACGATCGTCAACAATTCCGGCGAGGACGGCGACCTCGTCGTCGAGAAGGTCAAGGAGCTCTCCGGCAACAACGGCTACGACGCCGCCAAGGGCGACTACACCGACATGGTCAAGAGCGGCATCATCGACCCCGCCAAGGTCATCCGCACCTCCCTCACCAACGCCGCCTCCGTCGCCGGCCTCATGCTCACCACCGACGTCCTGATCACCGAACTCAAGGACGACGCCGAGCCCGTCTCCGGCGCCACCGCCTGACGCCCCCGCGCCCCGGCCCGGCGCACGCCGCCACCCCGCGGCGACAACCCAGCACCCCCGCGGGCCTGAGCGCCGAAGCGCTCAGGCCCGATTCATGCCCACCACCCGCGACTACTACGAGATCCTCGGCGTCGACCGCAAGGCCGACGGCGAGGAGATCAAGCGCGCCTACCGACGCCTGGCCATGAAATGGCACCCCGACCGCAACCCCGGCAACGCCGAGGCCGAGGCCCGCTTCAAGGAGTGCGCCGAGGCCTACGAGGTACTGGGCGACACCCAGAAGCGCGCCCTCTACGACCAGCACGGCCACGAGGGCCTCCGCTCCCGCGGCGCCCCGGCCGGGCACGACTTCTCGCGCATGAACGTCGAGGACATCTTCTCGATGTTCAACGACATCTTCGGCGGCATGCGCGGCGGCGCGGCCGGCGTCGGGGGCAGAGGCGGGGGGGGGGGGGGGGGTGGGGGGGGGCCGCGGGGGTTTGGTTTGGGAGCCGGGGGGGGGATAACCCCCGCCGAGGGCCCCAAGGGCGGCGAGCGGGAGGTGGAATTCACCCCCCCCGGCGCTTGGGAGCCCGGCACGGGATGGGGGGCCAAGCCCGGCAGCAAGCCCCAGACCCCCAAAA
>JACVCL010000131.1 GCA_016742075.1 Phycisphaerales bacterium | reverse complement strand
CCCCCGCACCCACCCTCCGGCCCAGCCGCGAGCCCGCCGCCGGCCGACCCCGCAACCCGAAACGGAGCCTTCATTCATGTGCGGCATCGCAGGGCTGGTGACGACCCTCTCCTCTTCCTTCCTCAGGCCCGACGCCGAGGTCGCGCTGCGGCGCATGAACCGCTGCATGACGCACCGCGGGCCCGACGACGAGGGCAGCGAGTCGTTCTCCACGGCCTCCGGCGCCGCGTTCGTCGGCCTGGGCCAGCGCCGCCTGTCGATCATCGATCTCTCGCCCGCCGGCCACCAGCCCATGCGGCATCCTGAGACGGGCGACACGCTCACCTTCAACGGCGAGCTGTACAACTACCTGCACATCCGCGAGCGCCTGGCGCGCCTGGGCGTCTCGTTCCGAGGCCACTCCGACACCGAGGTGCTCCTGCACGCCCTGGTCCGCTGGGGGCCCGAGGTGCTCGCCGAGTTCGCGGGCATGTACGCCCTGGCGCTGTGGTCGCCCTCCAAGAACACGCTTCTGCTGGCCCGCGACCCCGTCGGCATCAAGCCGCTCTACGTCGCCGAGATCGGCGGCCGCGCGGACGGGCCCAACGGCATCGTCTTCGGCTCCGAGGCCCGCGCCCTGCTGGCCTCGGGGCTCGTGCGCGACGGCATCGATCGCGCCGCCGTCGCCACGCTGCTGGCCTTCGGCGCCGTCTCCGAGCCGCGGTCGTTCTTCGAGGGCATCCGCTCGTTCCCCTCCGGGTGCCACCAGACGTTCACACTCGACCCCGCCTCGGGCCGCCTGAGCGCCGGCCCACCCGTGCGGCACTGGGACTTTCCCGCCCCCGACCCGTCGATCGACGAGCGCGCCGCCATCGACCGTCTGCGCACGACCTTCGACACCGCCGTCAAGGAACACCTCATCGCCGACGTGCCCGTGGGCGTGTTCCTCTCCAGCGGCCTCGATTCGACGATCGTGGCGGCGCTGGCGGCCCGCCACACGCCGCGGCTCCGCACCTTCACCGTCGGCTTCGCCGACCAGCCCGACATGTCGGAATCGGACCCCGCCCGACGCACCGCCGAGGCCCTTGGCGTCGAGCACACCGACCTGCAGATCACCGGGCCCGATGCCCTGGCCTCCACCGCCGACTGGCTGAACGCCCTCGACCAGCCCAGCATGGACGGGCTGAACACCTTCGTCATCTCCAAGGCCGTCCGCGGGCAGGGCATCATCGTGGCCCTCAGCGGCCTGGGCGGCGATGAGCTCTTCGCCGGCTACCCGTCCTTCCAGGACGTGCCGCGCCTGATGGGCCTGGTCCGCTGGCTGAGCTGGCTGCCCGCCCCCCTGCGCGCCGCGGCCCTCACCCTTCCCGCCCTGCGCAGCAACCGGGCCGTGCGCGACAAGCTCTCCGACATCGCCCGCTCCGAGGGATCGTCGCTGGCGGTCTACCTGCACCGCCGGCGCGTGCTGGCCGATCGGCAGCTGGCCGCCCTGGGCGTCGGCGCCCGCGACCTGGCCCTCGACGAAACCTTCGCGCCGCCCGAGGCCTTCGCCGAGGCCAAGCGGCAGGCCGGGGGCGACACCTCCGACGCCGTCGCCGCGATCTCCCGCTTCGAGTGCCAGTTCTACATGCGCAACGTCCTGCTGCGCGACTCCGACGCCAACGGCATGGCCCACTCACTCGAGATCCGCGTGCCCGTGCTCGACACCCGCCTGCTCGACCTCGCCCACCGCATCCCCGGGCGCGTCCGCTCGCCCGACGGCCTGGCCCGCAAGCACCTGCTCCGCGCCGCCTTCCCCGAGGCCCTGCGCCCCGAGCTCACCTCGGCCGTCAAGAAGGGCTTCGCCCTCCCGATCCGCCGCTGGATGGTCGGGCCGCTGCGCGACCTCTGCGAGAGTTCGCTGGCCCGCCTCAAGAGCGAGGCGCTCCTCGACCCCCGCGGCGTCGACGCCGTGTGGTCCCAGTTCCTCGGCGCCCCCGAAACGCCCATCTGGAGCCGCGCTTTCACTCTCGTGGTGCTCGGCTCGTACCTCGAGCGGGCCCGCCGATTCGCCCCGGCGCCCGCCCCGGCCGCCCACGCCGCCGTCTGAGCGCCCGCGTCCGCCTCCCCGGCCCAAGGATCCGCAGGTTATCGTGCTGCGATGAACGAAGGTGTCCCGGGAACGCCGACGCATCGCTGCCCGCGCTGCCGGGCCCCTCTCGACGCCTCCGCCGCGGCGTGCGCCTACTGCGGGGCACCTGCCGGCGCGCCGCCGATCGACGGCCGCAATCCCGCAGACACCTACGCGCTCGAAGAGCCCGCCGCGTACGAATCGCACACCGGCGCCGCACCCGCGGCGCCCCCGCCGCCCGCGGAGGGCGGGCCCGTGCCCATCACCTGGCCCGTCGCGTGCCGCCGCTGCGGCTACCAGCTCATGGGCCTGAGCTCCGACGGCGTCTGCCCCGAGTGCGCCTGGCCGGTCGCGCGTTCGCTGCTCGAGCCGATGGTCGCCGAGAACGGCCCGGACTTCGTCCGCTGCCTGCTCACCGGCGCATCGCGGATCTTCTGGGGCACGCTCGCCGCCGCGGTGCTCAACCTGGCCGGCAGCGTCCTGGGTATCGCCGTCGCGGTGACCACCATCGCGGCCTCGCGCCAGGGCCCCGCCGCCGTGGGCGGGCTCGAGATCTTCTCCGGCCTCGTGGGCCTCTGCACCGCCGCGGCGTACGGCGTGGTGGCCTGGGGCTGGTGGATGCTCACCGAGCCCGAGCCCAGCCGCCTGCGCGATGTGCCCGGCGCCGCACTCCGGCCCTGGGTCCGCTGGCTGTCGCTCTCCGCGGCCGCGGCGTCGGCCTTTTCGTCGCTGCTCACCATCGCGCTCTACGGCTCGTCCGCCGGCGCTGTGGTGTCGGGCGCGGTGGCCGCTTGGGCCATGCTCGTGTCGCTGCTCTCGCTGGTCGTCCTGATCGCCGCGTTCTTCACGCAGGTCCTCTTTCTCAAGGCTCTGGCCCCGCGCATCCCCAGCCCCGCCGCCGCCCAGTGGGCCTCGGTGCTCATCTGGCTGGTGCCGGTGCTCGTCACCGTCGGCTCGTGCTTCATCGTCGGGCCGCTCATCGCCACGGCGCTGCAACTGGTCATGTACCACGCCCTCCGCACGGGGCTGGGCCAAGCCCTCGCCGCGGCCCGGGCCACGCCGCCCCCCGGGCCCGACGCCTGAGCACCCCGGGCCGGCCTAACGTCCGCCGATGCCCCAGCCGCCCGACGCCCGCCGGCGCGACGACGACGACCTCGACCCCGAGGGCCCCTCGCCCGCCGACCTCGCCCGCTTCGGCGGCGGCGACGATGACGACGACAGCGGCGGCTTCGACTGCCCCGAATGCGGCCGCCGGCTGGCCGCCGACGCCCCGCTCTGCTCCGGCTGCGGACGGTTCATCCTCGACGACGACCGCACCCACCGCCGCGCTGCCGCGGCGGCCCGCCCGGCCCGGGCGCCGACCGCCCGCCGCGGCCGGCGCTGGATCGTCACCACCGCCGGCGCCCTCCTGCTGATCCTCGCGGTGTTCTGGCTGCTGCGGCTTCTGCCCTGAGCCGCCCGCCCGCCCCGCGCCTTACTCGCCGTCGAGCAGCTCGGCCAGCAGACGAACGCCCCAGCCGGTGGCGCTGTTCTTGATGAACGGCCCCTTGTCGCCCTCGCTGGCGTGCACACCGGCGATGTCGAGGTGGCACCAGGGGATGCCATCCTTCACGAAGTACGACAGGAACGCCGCGCCCTGGATCGGGTGCGCCTTGCGGTCGGGGTTGCTGTTGAGGATGTCCGCGACGTCGGACTTCATCATGTCGCGGTACTCCTGGTGGTGCGGCAGCCGCCACACACGCTCGCCCGAACGCTCGGCCGCCGCCTCGATGCGCCCGCGCAGACGGTCGTCCTCGCACCACATGCCGCAGTACGTGCTGCCCAGCGCCACCACCACGCCGCCCGTGAGCGTCGCCAGGTCGATGATGTACGCCGGGTCCTCCTCGTCGCACGCCCAGCACAGCGCATCGGCCAGCACCAGCCGCCCCTCGGCGTCGGTGTTGGTGATCTCGCACGTCACACCGTTGCGGTACGTGATGATGTCGTCGGGCCGGTACGCCTCGTCGCTGATCGAGTTCTCCGCCACCGCCAGCAGCGCCACCACCGGACGCTTGGGCCGGATCGCCGTCGCCACCGCGTGCATCGCCCCCAGCACCGCGCAGCCGCCATCCTTGTCGCGCTTCATCCCCCGCATGCCATTGTTGATCTTCAGGCTCAGCCCGCCCGAGTCGTACGTCATCGTCTTGCCGACCAGCACCGCCGGCTTGGCGTTGCGGGCCGCGCCGCGCGGGCGGTACTCCAGCCGCACCATGCACGGCTTGTTCTCGCTGGCCTTGCCCACGTTGATCAGCCCGGTGAACCCGTGCTTCACCAGGTCCTGGCCCTTGAACACCGTGCACCGCAGGCCCGTCTGCCGCGCAAGCTTCTGCGCCTGCGCGGCCACATAGGCCGGCGTGCAGATGTTCGGCGGCGTCTCGCTCAGCGTCCGGCACAGGTTCGCCGAGTCGGCCAGCGCCAGCCCGTGCCCGAGGCCCTCCGCCAACGCGCCCGACGAGGTGTGCAGCACCAGCTTCGTCCGCCCCGGCCTGTCCCCGGCCGAGCCCTTGAACTCGTCGCGGCTCCAGCTCAGCAGCCCGAACCCCTCGCCCAGCGCGATGCCGCACCGCCCCAGGTCGGCCCCCGCCGACTTCAGGAGCGGGTGCAGGTGCAGCAGCACCGACGACTCCTTCGTCACCGCCAGCCGGCGCCCCACCGCCGCCGCGACCGAGCGCAGCGCCCCGGGCGTGAACCCCCCCCGCTTGCCCAGCCCCACCAGCATCACCCGGCCCGCCGCCTTCCGGTCGGCCTTGCGGTCGGGGAACGCCTCGACGATCCGCCCCGCCTCGCCCGTGGCGTCGGCCCGCCTGGCCGCCGCGGCGATCACCCCGCCCGAATCGAGCCCCCTGGCCGACGCGTCCGGACCCTCGCCCTGGAAGTGCCCCAGCACCAGCACGTCGGGGGCCATGCGCGGCTCGGCGGCAACACGGATCGAATCGAACATCTCACGCTCCTTCTGTTTGCAGACCGCTCCCCGCCAGTGTACCGGCGGGCCCCGCCCGGCATCACACCCGGAAGATCGCCCCGAGCTTCTTGCCCAGCAGCGTCGACGCGCCCACCATCGTCACCGCCAGCAGCGCCATGCCCCATACCCCCATCGCGCTGGCGATCGACGCCCCATCCCCCAGCCGCTCGGCGAAGGTGTAGATCGCCTTCGTGATCGGGTAGTGCTTCTCCTGCTGCGCCAGGATCAGCGAGTCCGACACCTCCAGCATCGCGAAGCTGAACACCAGCAGCCCGCCGGCGATCAGGTTCGCCGCGATCAGCGGCACGATCACCCGCCGGACCGCCGTCGCCGCCGACGCCCCCAGGTTCACCGCCGCCTCCTCCAGCTCGCCCGACGTCTGCTCCAGACCCGCCACCGTCGCCCGCACGATGTACGGCAGACGCCGCACCGAGTACGCGATCACCAGCAGCGGGATCGGGTTCGGATCGGCCCCGATCACGTCCACCAACGACCCCAGCGGCCCCGTCGCCCCGAACGGCCAGTTCAGGCTCATCGCCACGAACCCGAACGCCATCACCAGCCCCGGCACCGCCAGCGGCATCATCGCCAGCCCGTCCAGCACCTGCCGGCCCCGCACCTTCGTCCGCACGATCACGTACCCGATCAGGATCCCCAGCACGATGTTGAACAGCATCGCCGCCGCCGCCAGTTGCAGGCTCATCACGATCGACCCGAACGCCAGCGGGTGCCCCAGCGCGTCCCGGTAGTGGTCGAGCGTGAACGCCCGCGGCAGCACCGACTGGTACCACGTCCCGTCCACCGCGAAGCTCATGCACACCACGCCCATGTGCGGCATCAGCGCGCACGCCGTCACCAGCGCAAACAGCCCCGCCGCCAGCATCCCGCCCACCGTCCCCAGCTGCTTCTCCGCCGACGCCCGCGACGCCTTGCTGTACATCGCGTGCCCCTGCCGCCCGAACACCCCCTTGCCCAGGAAGTACAGCAGCATCGCGCTGAACAACATCACCACCACCAGCGCGTACGGCTCGGCCGACGTGTTCACCTCCTTGATCTTGTTGAACACCTGAACCGGCGTCACCGTGTAGTAGTCGAACATCAGCGGCGTGCCCAGCTCGGTGAAGCTCCAGATGAACACGATCGTCCCGCCCGCGAACAGCCCCGGCCGGATCAGCGGCAGCGTCACCCGCACAAACCGCCGCACCGGCCCGATCCCCAGGTTCTCCGCCGCCTCGTCCAGCGCCGGGTCCAGGTTCGCCAGCGCCGCCGTCGCGTTCAGGAACACGATCGGGTACAGCGACAGCGCCTGCGCCGCCACCACGCCCCAGAACCGCGCCTCGCCCAGGATGTCGAAACCCGTCCCCAGCAGGCTGTTCAGCGCCCCCTCGCGGCCCAGGATCATCTTCAGCCCGATCGCCCCCACGAACGGCGGCAGAATCAGCGGCACCAGGATGATCGCGTTCCACAAACCCTTCAGCGGGAACCGGTACCCCGCGCTCAGCACCGCCAGCGGCAACGCGATCAGGATCGACAGCGTCGTCGTCCCCGCCGCCACCGTCGCCGAGTTCAGCAGACCCTCACGCAGCACCGGGTCGCGGAACACGTTCACGATGTGCTCCAGCGTGAACCCCTCCAGCGTCTGCACATCGCGCGCAAAACCGCCCCGCACCGTCAGCCAGATCGGGTACACCAGGAACACCGCCAGCAGGCCGATGAGCCCGATCAGCAGCCCGTAATGCGCAACGCGGCGTGGCACCATGCCCCCGATGGTAACCCCCCCGCCCCACTCCCCTGCTC
>JACVCL010000012.1 GCA_016742075.1 Phycisphaerales bacterium | reverse complement strand
CGATCGGGCCGACGGACACCAACCCGTCGAACCCCGGCAACGGGCCGGGCGGGTTCAACCCGGGTCCGAAGTTCCTCCTCGGGCCCAATCAGCTCCCGCCGAGCCTCCGTCCCGGCAGTCCCGGCTTCCGGAATCTGAATCCGGGCGGAGTGCCCCGGCCCACGCCGGCGCGGCCGTGAACGGCTGAGAACCGCAGCAACCCCCAAGGCCCCGGACCGAGTGTCCGGGGCCTTGTTCGTTCATTCGCATCAGCTCAGCGGCCGATCGCCGAGGCCAGTTGAGCCGCCAACCGCGCGTTGCTCTTCACCAGCGCGATGTTCGCCCGCAGAGTTTGACCGCCTGAGAGCTCGTGGAGGCGGGCGAGCAGAAAGGGTGTGACCTCCCGGCCGCTCACCTGCGAGGCCTCGGCGAGGTCCTCGGCCTTTTCGAGCCATCCGTTGAAGAGCGCCTCGGGGATCTCATCGCTCTCGGGGATGGGGTTTGCGACAACCACCCCGCGGCCCGTGCGGCGCAGCTCTGAGGCCAGGAAGCGGCCGAGAGCCTCGGGCGTCTCGAAGGTCGCGTCCAGCCGGCTGTCGGTGCGGCGCTGGTAGAACGCCGGGAATCGGTCGGTCCGGTACCCCACCACGGGCACGCCGAGCGTTTCGAGGGCCTCACGCGTGGCGGCAACGTCGAGGATCGACTTCACGCCCGACGCCACGACGGCCACCGGGAACCGGGTGAACGCCGCGAGGTCCGACGAGATGTCGAGCGAGCAGCCGTAGTTCTCGTGAACGCCGCCGAGCCCGCCCGTGGCGAACAGCCTGATCCCGGCGGCCGCGGCGAGCTCCATGGTCGCCGAGACGGTCGTCGCCGCCGACGACTCCCAGTGCAGGAGCACGCCGAGGTTCGAGGTGTTGGCCTTGGGCACCGACGGACTCTCGAGCATCCCGGCCAGTTCGGCTTCGGTCATCCCCACCACCGCGGCGCCACGCACCACGCCGACGAGCGCCGGGTGGGCGCCCGCCTCGTGCACGAGGCCACTGATCTCGCGGTGCAGCCCGATCGCCGACGATTTGGGCACGCCGTGCACCAGCAGGGTGGTCTCCAGGGCCACGTGCGGGAACGCCGGCGAAGCGCGATTGATCAGTCGCATGGCCGACGATACGCCGCGATCAACCCCCGGTCCCGGAGCCGGAAGCCGCCGCCGCGCACTAGAATCGCACTTGCCAGCCCGCGGGGCGCGTAGCTCAATGGCTAGAGCATTCGCCTTACAAGCGAGAGGTTGCCGGTTCGAGCCCGGCCGTGCCCACTTTTCCGCTCGGCGCCGGGCGTTCCGTCGCCGCTCCCCGGCCCCGGTTCAGACATGATCACCCCCCTCGATGCCGTCTACGCCGTCGTCGCCGCGGCCACCAGCCCATGGTGGCTCCGCAAGGCGCGGTCGGACTGGGGCGAGCGGTTCGGGCGTGTCGAGAGGCTGCCGGCCCCCGCGGCCGGGGTCGGCCGGGTGCTTGTCCACGCGGTCAGCGTGGGCGAGGTGAACGCCGCCCGGCCGCTGGTCGAGCGGCTGGCCGGCGAGGCGGGGATCGAGGTCGTCGTCACCGCCAGCACCGACACGGGGCTCGCCCGCGCGGGCGAGGTCTTCCGCGCCGTTCGTGGCGTGCGGGCGGTGGCCCGGTACCCCCTTGATGCCTCGTGGAGCGTCCGCCGGTTTCTCGACGCGGTGCGTCCGACCGCGGTGGCGCTCATGGAGCTCGAACTGTGGCCCACCTTTGTCCGCGAATGCGGGCGGCGGGGCGTGCCGGTCGCGGTGGTCAACGGGCGCCTGAGCGAGCGCAGCTTCAAGCGCTACCGGCTCGGCCGCGGCCTGCTCTCTCGGACATTCGGCTCGCTGGCCTTCGCCGCCGTGCAGGACCGGGCCTACGCCGAACGGTTCATCGCCATGGGCGTGCCCGCCGATCGCTGCACGGTCGCGGGCAGCATGAAGTGGGACGCAGCGCACGTCGGGCACACCGTGCCGGGAGCCGAAGAACTGGCGCGCGACCTCGGCATCGACCGGTCCCGCCCGCTGGTCGTCGCCGGCAGCACCGCCCCCGGTGAGCCCGAGTTGCTGCACCGGTCGGTTCCCGAGGGCGTTCAATTGCTGTGTGCGCCGCGGAAGCCCGAGTGGTTCGGCGAGGCGTTCGCGGTCCTCGGCGGCCCCGATCGCTGCGTCCGCCGCAGCGGCCCGCCGCCCCGGGCGACGCGGCCCGCCGATCGGTTCCTGCTCGACACCATCGGCGAGCTGCGCAAGGCCTACGCCCTGGCCGATGTGGTGGTCATCGGGAGGAGCTTCGGCACGCTCTTCGGATCGGACCCGATGGAGGTCGCAGCGCTCGGCAAGCCCGCGCTCATCGGCCCCCGGACGGCCGACTTTGAACAATCGGTCGGAGCGATCGCCGACGCGGGCGGCCTGGTGCGCACCGCGGCCGAGTCGCTGGCGCACGACCTCGCCGCCCTGCTCGCCGATGCGCCGCGCCGGTCCAGAATGGGTGAAGCGGCCCGTGCGTGCGTGCTCGCCCACCGGGGCGCCGCCGACCGCCAGAGCCGGATGCTCGCCGATCTGGTCCGATCGGCCGTCGGCGCCCCCGCGGAGACTGTCGCGTGACCCCGATCCGATCATCTCTTGCCGCCGCGCGCACGCTGGTGGTCAAGGTGGGCACGGCCGTGCTCACCGGGGGCGGCGACCGCCTCGACCGCGCCTACATGCACGATCTATCGGCCGTGCTCGCGGGCCTGATGTCCGACGGCCGGCGCATCGTTCTGGTGTCGAGCGGCGCGGTGGCGGCGGGAGTGGGGGAGCTCGCCCTCCCCGGCCGTCCATCGGACATGGCCGGCCTGCAGGCCGCGGCCGCGGCCGGGCAGCCCGTGCTCATGGCGATGTGGCGCGAGGCCTTCGGCGTCCGCCGGCGCGCGGTGGCCCAGCTTCTGCTGACGCGCGGCGATTTCGACAGCCGCGAGCGGTTCCTGAACATCCGCAACTGCGCCGCGTGCCTCGTCGAGCGCGGCGTGGTGCCCGTGATCAACGAGAACGACAGCGTCGCCACCGAGGAGATCTCGCTGGGAGACAACGACCTGCTGGCCGCCAAGCTCGCGGTGGCGATCGGCGCCGAGGCCCTCGTGATCCTCACCAGCGTCGGCGGTGTGCTCGACGGCGCGAACGCGATCGTCGCCGAAGCCGCCGGGGCCGACGAGCTCGCCCGCCACATCCGCACCGAAAAGAGCGCCCAGGGCCGCGGCGGCATGGCCAGCAAGCTCTCGGCCGCCCGGGCCGCGGGGCTCCGCGGCGTGGTAACGGTAATCGCCCCCGGGCGGCCCCCCGAGTCGCTGGGCCGGGTTTGCGCCGGGGAGCCCGTCGGCACGGCGGTGGGCACCGGCGAGATGCGCGTCGACTGGCGACGCTCCTGGATGGCCCTCTCGGCGACACCTTCGGGAGCGATCGACGTCGACGACGGCGCCGCCCGTGCGCTCCGCGAGCGAGGAGCCTCGCTGCTCGCCAAGGGCATCACCGGCGTCGCCGGCGGGTTCGAGGTTGGTGATGTCGTCTCGATCCGCGACCGCCAGGCCCGGGAGATCGGCCGAGGGCTGACCAATTTCTCATCGGCGGAACTCGCCGAGATCCGCGGCCGCGACTCGAACGAGTTCGAGACGCTCCTCGGCCGGCGGGTTCACGACGAAGTCGTGCACCGGGACAACCTGGCGGTGATCGGATGAACGAGTCGGACCTGCTGGCACGCATCGCCGAGCGATCGCGGGGGCTTGGCGGGCCGGTCGAGGTGGGCCCCGGCGACGACTGCGCCGTGGTCGGCGCGGGCGGCCGGCTGCTGCTCACCGTCGATCAGCTCGTCGAGGGACGCCACTTCGACCCCGGGACCGCCCCCGACTTGATCGCCCGAAAAGCGGTGGCACGCAGCGTCTCGGACATCGCCGCCATGGCCGGCGCACCGCTCGTCAGCCTCGGCACCGGTTGCCTGACCCGCGGGCGCCCCGACGCCGACGAACTGTGCGCCCGAATGGCCCATTGGGCGAACGCCTTCGGCTGCCCGATGGTGGGCGGCGATCTGGCCTTCCACGACGGGCCCGCGGTGCTCACGGTCACCGTGCTCGGCACACCGCACCCCACGCGTGGCCCGGTGCTGCGCTCGGGAGCCCGGGCGGGAGATCTGGTGCTCGTCACCGGCCGCCTGGGTGGAAGTTACACATCCGGCCGACATCTGTCGTTCACGCCCCGTGCGGCGGAGGCCCGGCAACTGGCCGACGCCCTTGGACCCCGGCTGCACTCGATGATCGACATCTCGGACGGTCTCGGCCGCGACGCCGGCCGTCTCGCCGCGGCGTCGGGCGTTCGCATCGAAATCAACGCCGCCCGCCTTCCTCTGCACCCCGGCGTGACCGACTGGCGCCGCGGCGCCGCCGACGGTGAAGATTACGAATTGCTCTTCACCGCGGGCGGGCTCGCCGAGGGCGCATGCTCGGCGCTGGCCTCAATCGGTGCGCCGGTGTCCTGCATCGGCCGCGTGGTGTCCGGCGAGGGGTGCGTGGTGATCGACCCCGAGGGAAGCGCCCACGATGCCCGAGAGCTCGGATGGGAACACCGGGGGGATCAGCCTTGATTACCCGGACGTTCCTCACACTCGGCGAAGAGCAGACCATCGCGTTGGCGGCCGCACTCGGCAGGCTCCTCCACGCGGGCGACGTGGTCGCGCTGCACGGGGAACTCGGCGCGGGCAAGACGCGGTTCGTCCGAGGGCTCGCCCGCGGCCTGAACCTCGACGAGCGGGCCGTGAGCAGCCCGACGTTTGTGCTCATGACCGAGTACCCGGCTCAGCCCAACCCGGCCACTCGGGCGAGTCGCCGCAGCGGGGGGGCTGGCGAGGGCGTGGGCAGGAATACGGGTGGAGATGACCTGGATGAAAGTGCGGGGGGCGATCGGCGTGCGGGGGCCGATTGGCGTGGGGGGGTGCCGCTGGTGCATGTCGACGCGTATCGCCTGCGATCGGCCGAGGACCTCGCGGCCATCGGCTGGGACCGCGCGGCCGATCGCTCGGCGGTGCTGGCTGTGGAATGGGCCGAGCGCGTCGACGACGGGCTGCCGCGCCGCCGCTGGGATGTGCGCATCGACCACGAGGCCCACGGCCGCCGCGTCGAGATCTCGGCTCCTGCCGACGACCCGCGTTTGGCGCTCATCGTCTGGCCATAAACTTCAGGTATGCCCCCTTCCGATCCCACTCCGCCGACCAGCGGCGGCTTGCCGAACGCCCCTCCCCGCTGCCCCACGTGCCGCGGCGATACCGATGAGGGACGCCCCACGTTCCCGTTCTGCTCCGAACGCTGCCGACTGGCCGACCTCGGCCGCTGGATGGCCGGCGACTACCGCATCAGCAGGCCGATCAAGGAGTCGGACATGGAGACGGTGGATTGACCTCGCCGCCATCTCCGCCCGGCCAGAGTGCGGTCGGCTCGAGCGTCGACCGGGCCGGGCGGGCCGCGGGTCCAGGGGCCTGGAAGCCGTGGATCGTCCGCCGCATGCTCGTGCTCCTCGCCCTTTACGTGGTCTGGTGCGTGCTCCTGTACACCCTGCAGGGCTGGATGCTGTTCCCTCGGCACCTCGCCAACCGGGACATGCTGGCCGCGCCGCCCGCCGACGCCGAGCCGCTCCGGATCGATATCCCGGGCGGTGGCACCGTCGAGTCGTGGTTCTTCCCGTGGCGAGATGTGCGGCCCCCGGACGGCCCCCGCCCGGCCGAGCGCCGGGGCGTGGTGATGTTCTTCCATGGCAACGGCGAACTCATCGACCACAACGTGATGCTCGCCGATTTCTACCGGCGTCTGGGGTGGCACACCCTGCTCTTCGAGTTCCGCGGCTACGGACGCTCGGCAGGAACCCCCTCCGAGGCCGCCCTCGCGGCCGACGCGGCCCGGGTGTACGACCTCCTGGCCGCGAGGCCCGACGTCGACCCCCGGCGCATCGTGTTCCACGGAAGGTCGATCGGGGGCGGGGTGGCCTTCTCGCTCGCCCGCCTGCGCCGTCCCTCGGCGGTGATCGCCGAGAGCACGTTCAGCAGCGTGGCGTCCTTCGCGTGGCGTTACGGCGTGCCGCCGCTGCTCGTCACCAGCCCGTTCCGCAGCGACGAGGTGATCGGCACACTCCAGGTGCCCATCCTGCTCATGCACGGGCGCGACGATCGGGTGGTTCCGATAGCCCAGGCCCGCAGGCTCGCGGCGGCCAACCCGGGGGCTCGGCTCGTGGAGATGGGCGGCGACCACAACTCGTTCCCGTCCGACCCGTCCCTGTACGCGCGAGAGATCGAGGCGCTCCTCAACCGCGTGCCGTGGCCCGACGGCGGGCGCGAGCCGGGCTCCGTCGCCCCGCGATGATCATCGATACCGATGATTCCTGACCAACGAGTCGGAAAATAGGAATACGGACGATCATCGCTTGAGATGACGCCTCCATGTGGTCAGCGATACCGATGATGGCTCGGCTTCGGTGCTCCGGATGAGCCTGTTCCGAGGCCCCGGAAGCCCCCGGCGTTTCCGCATCATCGCTAGCGACGAAGCCGGTCGCGCTTTGGTCATCGGGTGAGATGATGGCACTGCGAAAGTTGTTGCATTTCAGCGGGTTGGGCGCGGTTTTTCCCTTCCGCCGCCCGCGAATCCGGTGTATGACAGAGGTGCTTCTCGCGGGAGAGTGGGCGTCGAGCCGGGTCTGCGACGGAGGAGTCAGCAGACGTCCCGGCCTCGCCCGGGTTAGACCGTCAGGCACGCAGCTGGATGCGGAGCGAGGTCTGATGCGTCGGAACGAAGTGTGTGTCCTCGTTTTAGGAGATGTGCTCATGAACGCTTCTGTCAAGATGAGCGGCCTGCTCGGCCTCGCTCTGATCGCCGGCTTCGGCACGATCGCGAGCGCCAAGAGCGTCGCGATGGTCGACGCCCGCAAGCCGACGGCCGGCTTGGCGATCCTGACCGGCACCGGCGGCGGCGCCGGCCCGGCCTTCGACGCTGCCAGCGGTCGCGGCCCCTCGATCTGGTGGAACAACGGCAGCCCGGACAACCGGCTCGCCGTCCAGTCCCAGGACCTTGCCTCCATCAACTTCTCGGCCCGCGTCGCCGACGACTACTTCCTCGAGTTCGGCAAGTGGCACTACACCGACAGCATCGAGGTCGTGATGGGCTTCCAGGCCAACGTGAGCCAGACCATCACCCCGACCTTCAAGCTCGAGATGTACGACGACTGCAGCGGCAAGCCGAACAACCTGCTCTACACGTTCACCGATGACCAGACCTCGCCCACCGCGCCCAAGGTCGTCGCCACGGCCCTCGGCCCGTCGTCCGCCTTCCCCGGCCTCACGCTCTACCGCGTGCAGTTCAAGAACCTGAACCTCTTCGAGACCGGCTACCAGCGCCGCTGGATCTCGCCCGTCGGCGTCGGCCAGGGCGTCTACTTCTGGATCAGCTCGAACAACGGCGTCATCCAGGGCGTCCAGGGCCAGGCCAAGACCAACAGCGGTGACCCGAAGTACCGCGACTGGACCAACATCGCCGACTTCTGCTGCGGCGGTCTCTGCACCGACTTCAACTTCCGCATCAGCGGCAAGATCTGCTTCCTGCTGAAGGACAACTCGGCGTACGCCCTCGACGGCCTCTCGTCGATCGACTTCCCGAACCTGTCCCTCGCCAGCGCCCGCTCGGTCGACAACTTCCAGATCCCGCCGCTCGAGCCGCTGGAGATCTGCCGTATCGACGCCTGGGGCGCCAGCAACTGCGGCGACGTCTTCCTCGAGATCTGGACCAACGTCTGCAACACCCCCGGTCAGGTCATCGCGACCCTGCGGAACCCGATCGTCAAGCCCACCGGCGAGCGCGTCAGCACGGGCCTCAACCCCCCGAACGACACCATGCCGGTCAACTGCTACACCTGGATCCTCCCCGGCGTGACCCTCGCCCCCGGCCAGAACTACTGGCTGTCGCTGGTCGGCAACGCCCCCAACACCCTCTTCTCCAACCGCTCGATCTTCCTCTTCAAGCAGCTGGGCCCCTGCTCCATCAACATCACCGAGGGTCAGTACCGGAACGCCTTCTTCGGCTTCCCGAACTTCACCCCCGTCTCCAACAGCGGTCTGGCCGGCGTCGCCCGTGACTTCGCCTTCCGCGTCTACACCAACCGCGTGACCACCGAGCTTTCGATGACTCCGACGGGCGTGGTCACCAACCTCGGCTCCACCAACCCGACCGTCGTGAACACCACGACCGTCAACGGCGGCGCCGCCCGCAACGACTGAGCCCCGCTCAGACGCTGACGGAAAAGGTCATCTGACCTCTGCAGCCCCGGAGCTTCGGCTCCGGGGCTGTCTTTTTTGCCGACCCGCCCCCCCCATCCAACAATCCCGCATGGCTGCTCCCCGCCTCACCAAGCCCTGCGCTGCCTGCGGCCGCACCATCCAGTGGCGCAAGAAGTGGGAGCGAGACTGGGAGTCCATCCGCTACTGCTCGGCCGCCTGTCGGCGGGACCGCGCCGACCCCGCCGGCGGGCTGCTGGAAGCCGCCATTCTCGACCTCCTCTCGCGGCGAGACCCGCGACAGAGCGACGCCACCATCTGCCCCAGCGAGGCCGCCCGGGCCGTTGCCGGCGACGACGGACCATGGCGCGAGCTCCTCGAACCGGCCCGCCGTGCCGCGCGCCGGCTGGTCGTCGCCGGACGCGTCGAGATCACGCAGGCCGGGCGCGTGGTCGATCCCTCCTCCGCCCGTGGCCCAATCAGGATCAGGCTCAGACGGAACGCGACCTAGCATCCGCCGGATGCCCCAGGGCCGACCCCCGCACGCTGCCGACCCCTCGCTCGTCGATCCCCTTCCCAGGGGAGGCTCGGCGGTGATCGTGCTTTCCGGCGGCCTCGACAGCGCCACCGTTCTGGCCATCGCCCGCCACGCCGGGCGCGTGTGCCACGCCCTAACTTTCGACTACGGCCAGCGTCACCGCGCCGAGCTTGACGCCGCCGGGCGCGTCGCCCGGGCGCTGGGCGCCGCTCGGCACGTCGTGGTGCCGCTCGACCTGCGGGCGTTCGGGGGGTCGGCGCTCACCGCCGACATCCCGGTGCCGAAGGACCGCTCCGACGACGAGATGCACGCCGGCGTGCCCGCCACCTATGTGCCGGCCCGGAACCTCGTGTTCCTGTCGCTGGCCGCCGGCTGGGCCGAGGTGCTCGGCGCCCCGGAAGTGTGGATCGGTGTCAACGCCGTCGACTATTCCGGCTATCCCGACTGCCGCCCCGAGTTCCTCGAGAGCTTCCAGCGCACGGTGAACCTCGCCACGCGCGCGGGCGTCGATGCCGCGGCCGGCGGCCGCTCGGCCATCCGCGTCGTCGCGCCGATCGTGTCGATGACCAAGGCCCAGATCATCCGGCGCGGGGCCGAGCTGGGCGTCGATTTCGCCCTCACGCACTCCTGCTACGACCCCGACCCGTCGGGCGCGGCGTGCGGCCGATGCGACAGCTGCCTGATCCGGTCCCGGGGCTTCCAGGAGGCGGGCGTCGTCGACCCCACGCGCTACCAGACCGCCGCGGGGGTCGTGCGGTGAGCGAGCCGTCCGCCGAGACCGCCCTGCCCCAGGCGCCGGGGCCGGCCGAGCGAGGGGCCGACCCTGTCATCTCCGAGACCTTCGTCTCGGTGCAGGGCGAGGGGAAGCTCGCGGGGGTGCCGTCGTGGTTCGTGCGGTTCAGCGGCTGCAACCTCCGTTGCACGTGGTGCGACACGCCGTACGCCTCGTGGAACCCCGACGGCCACCGCCGCGGCGTGGCCGCGCTGCTGGCCGAGTGCGCCGCCTCGGGCGTCCGGCACGCCGTCGTCACCGGCGGCGAGCCCATGATCTTCGAGGCCGTCTCCGGCCTGTGCGCGGGACTGCGCGACGCCGGTGTGCACGTGACCGTCGAGACCGCGGGAACGGTCTTCCGGGCCGTCCACGCCGACCTGATGAGCATCAGCCCCAAGCTGTCGAGCAGCACCCCCGCCGAAGGCGACCCGCGCGACCCGAAGGCGGCGTGGCGCCGGCGGCACGAGGAGCGCCGCACCGATCTCGACGCCCTCCAGCGCCTCATCGACGCCCACCCCGCGCGGCAGCTCAAGTTCGTGGTGTGCGGCCCGGCCGATCTCGAAGAGATCCGTTCGCTGCTGGGCCGCCTCCGCGGCTGGGCGCCCGACGACGTTCTGCTGATGCCCGAGGGCGTCCGCTCACCCGAACCGGCCGTTCGGTCCTGGCTCGTCGAACAGTGCATCCACCTCGGCTGGCGGTATTGCACCCGCCTGCACATCGAGCTGTTCGGCAACCAACGCGGCACCTGAGCCGCGGCGGCCGGGGGGCCGAACCCGGCTACTCGTCTTCTCCCCGGTAGATCACTCCGCTGGTCGCGGTCTCCCGCACCCGCACAGAGGCCAACTCAGGGAGGCTGGGCCGAAGCCGCTGCCAGATCCATCGCGCCAGATTCTCGGTGGTGGGCACCGAAAGCCCCGGCACCTCATTCAGGAACGCGTGGTCCAAGTCGTCGATCAGCGGTTTCACGGCCGCCTTCACGTCGGCGAAGTCCCGCACCCAACCCATCGCCGGGTCGATCCGGCCCCGCAGCACCACCCGCAGGCGGTAGGAATGCCCGTGAAGGCGCCGGCACTTGTGCCCCTCAGGGAGATGCGGGAGCGCGTGCGCCGCCTCGAAGCCGAAATCCTTGAAGATCTCCATCAGACCACGATGGTAGCCGCCGGGGCCGAGTTCAGGGCTTGAAGATCATCGTGTACTCGGGCATGGTCACCGCGCCCGGGGTGATCTCCATGTACGCCGCCCGGCCGTCCATGAACGCGACGGTCGCCCGGTTCAGACGGCCGTGGTCGCCGTTGCGGCTCATGCCTCGGATCGCCACCAGGTCCATGTTCTGGTCGTGCACCCAGATGAACCGCGACCCGAGGTTCAAGCTCGCCTGCCGGAACATGTTGCGGTAGCGGTACCAGAGGTCGGCCGGGCTGTAGGGCCCCCCGGGCAGCTTCCCGGCGGAGTTCAGGTTCCACAGCTCGATCCACCAGCGCAGGTTCTGGTGGTAGCTCGTCCCCACGTCCTCGTAGCTGGTGATCGACCGGTCGAGCACCGGCCCGCCGTCCCACTCGGTGTTCGACCAGTACGCCCGCTGGTACGTCCCGGGGTCCGAGGGGCACCGGAACACCGCCATGTCGAACTTCTTGATGCCGGTCATCGACACCGGCCCGTTGTTCGGCGAGGGGCCGCTGCCCGCCGTCCTCGACATGACGATCTCATCGTACAGGTACGGGTTGAGCGGCCGCTGATCGGCCTTCCAGTACAGGGCGCCGCCGTAGTTGTTCTTCCAGAACTCGCTCGGGTCGTTGCCGCCGTAGTTCCACGAGCACCACGCCAGCGACCCGCCGGGGTAGGTCTGTGAGGGCATCACCGGCCACTCGTTGCGGTGCTCGGTGGCGTACATCGTCGCCGCGGCCGTGAGCTGCCGCACGTTCGACACGCAGATCGCCGCCCGCGCCTGCTCGCGCGACCACCGCAGCGTCGGCAGCAGCAGCGACACCAGCAGCGCCACGACGGCGATCACCACCAAGAGTTCCACGAGGCTGAAACCCGCCAACGGCCGGCGAGCGGCCACGGGCACGCGGCTGATCATGCTCGACCTCCGCAGAATTCCGACGGACCCCCGGATTATGACACCGGCGCCCCCGGCGGTCATCACCAAAATCGGCACGTCCGCTTCCGAAGCGGGAATCGTCCGGCGCCGTCCCGACGGACGGCGAACGGAAAGCGTGGCCGGATCCGAACGTCCTTCGGTCGCCGCTACACTTCTCCGAATGTTCGTCGATCGAGCGTCCATCCAGGTGAAGGCCGGCGACGGCGGCGACGGCGTCGTGTCGTTCCGCCGCGAGAAGTACATCCCCAAGGGCGGCCCCGACGGCGGCGACGGCGGCAAGGGGGGCGACATCGTCGTTTTCGCCGACATCAACACCAACACGCTGCTCGACTTCCGCCACAAGCGGTTCTGGAAGGCTCAGAACGCCGAGCCCGGCCGCGGCAAGTGCCAGTCCGGGGCCGACTCGGCCGACGTCGTCATCCCCATGCCCCCGGGCACCATGATCTTCGACGACGCCACCGGCGAGATGCTGGCCGATCTGGAACCGGGACAGCGCGTGATCGTCGCCCGCGGCGGCAAGGGGGGGCTCGGCAACGACCGCTTCAAGGGTCCCCTCAACCAGGTCCCGCAGCAGGCCACTCCCGGCGAGCCCGGCCAGGAGCGGACTTTGCGTCTCGAGCTCAAGCTCATCGCTGACATAGGCATCGTCGGCCTGCCCAACGCGGGCAAGTCCACGCTTCTCGCGGCGGTCACCAAGGCCCATCCGAAAATCGCGGACTACCCCTTCACCACCCTCAGCCCGCAGCTCGGCATCGCCGAGCTCGACGATGCGCCCGGGGGCCGCCGCCTCGTGCTCGCCGACATCCCGGGGCTCATCGAGGGCGCCGCCTCCGGCGTCGGCCTCGGCCACGACTTTCTCCGCCACATCGAGCGCACCCGCGTGCTCATCCACCTGCTCGACGCCGACCCGCCCGACGGCGGCGACCCGGCGAATGCGTACCGCGTGGTCAGGAACGAGCTCTTCCGCTACGCCCCGGCCCTGGCCGAGAAGACCGAGATCATCGCGCTCAACAAGACCGACCTGCTCGGACCCATCGACGGGCCCGACGTCGCCGCCGCGGCCGACATGCTCAGGGCCTCGCTCCAGCTCGGGCGGGACCAGGAGATCTTCCCGGTTTCCGCGGCCGCGCGCCACGGAACCCGCGCGCTGCTCGAGGCCGCATGGGCCGCCGTACGGGCCGAAAGCGCCGGCAACCCCGCCGTGTGATGTGAAGCGCTAGGCCGCGCTGCTCTCGCCCGAGGCCGAGGGCAGCAGGTATTCCGCCGCGGCCTGCAGGATCACGTGCGGCGGCAACGGCTTGAACACCAGCTCGCTGGCGCCGGCGCCGATGGCCGCCAGGCGAAGTTCATGATCGATGGTCGCCGTCATCATGACGATGGGCCCCTCGTGCCCGCGCTCGCGGGCCTTGCCGATCCAGTCCAGGCCGTCCATGTCGGGCAGGCCCTGATCGAGGAACACGAGCGCCGGCTGGTTCCGGAGCAGCTCGAGGCCCTTGGCCCCGTCGGGTGCGAACATCAGTTCCACGTCCGTCTCGTTGAAGTTCTGCTGCAGCAGCCGGCGGTCGAGCTCGTTGTCCTCGACGGCCAGCACCAGCCCCTTCAGGTGCGAGGGGTCGACCGCCTCGCACCGGAACGCGTACCCGTCGCGCACCTCGATGAAGAACTCGCGCGGGTTCACCTCGCGATCAAAGCGCATCCCCACTTCGTGCAGTCGCCCCTTGATCAGACGGCAGTGCACCACCGTGCCGGGCATGTTCGCCGCCTGGCCGTCCATCCTCCGCAGCGTGACGAACACGCGCGTGCCCGGGTGCAGGAACCCGCCGAACAGGAACCCGATGCCGGTGTGCGAGAGATTCCTCGGCACCGCCAGCACGTGGCTCGTCGGCCCAAGCTCGTTCACCACCGACACGACCATCTTCTGCGGCTGCACCCTCCAGCGCTTGGTCTTGCGCTGCACCGCCTTGCCCTTGTGGGCGTGACGGTCCAGTTCGCGCAGCACCGCCTCCAGCTCCTTGGCCGGCATCCGAAGCGTGTCGATGACCTGCGGCGCACCCATGCGGAACAACCTCGGCTTCGCGGCCGATCCCCGGTGCCGTCATGGAACCGGGTGCGATCAGGCCGCGTCGGTCGTATCGGCACGTTCACGCGGCAGGGTCACCCGCGCCCCCGCCCGGGGCCGCCAACACCGGAAAGATCCTCGTCCGAGAACCCGGCGCCCGTCAGGCCAGCGCCAGCGAGTCCTGCACGCCCAGGTTCGCGTAGATCTCACGCGTCGCCGTCGAGCGGTTCAGCGTGTACAGGTGGATGCCCCGCACCTGGTGGTCGAGGAGGTCGCGGCACTGCTCGGTGGCCCAGTGGATGCCCACCCGCCGCACCGCATCCTGGTTGCCCTTGCACCGCTGCACCGCCCGCAGCAGCGCCGCAGGGAAGCGGGCGCCCGCCGCCAGATCGGCCATCCGGTGCATGCCCTGATCGCTCGTGATCGGCATCACCCCCGCGATGATCGGCACCTTCACGCCGGCCAGATCGCAGCGCTCGCGGAAGTCGTAGAAGTCACGGTTGTCGAAGAACAGCTGGGTGACGATGAAGTCCGCGCCCTCGTCGACCTTCGCCTTGAGGTGATCCATCTCCCGGAGCCGGTTCGGCGTGGCCGGGTGGCCCTCGGGGAACCCCGCCACCGCGATGCCGAAGCCGCGCCGGTCCTTGATCGCCCGCCCCGCGTGCCGGTCCTTGAATTGCCGGATGAACCGCACCAGTTGAGACGCGTAGCGGAACGAGTCCTTCGAGCGATCGTAGTCGGGCTTGTCGCGCGGCGGGTCACCGCTGAGCGCCAGGATGTTCGAGATCCCCGCCTCGGCGTAGCGCTCGAGAATGTCGTAGATCTCCGCCTCGGTGTGGTAGATGCACGTCAGGTGCGGCGTCGGGTCGAGCCCCGTCTGCCGCTTGATCCGCATCACCAGCTCGTGCGTCAGCTCGCGCGTCCCCCCGCCGGCGCCGTACGTCACGCTCACGAAGCTCGGCGCCAGAGGCTCGAGGTGCTTGATCTCCTCGAAGAGCTCCTCCGCCCCCGCCTTGCTCTTGGGGGGGAAGAACTCGAAGGAGAACGTCGTCGAGCGGAGCTTGAAGATGTCCTCGATGTGCATGGAGGCGGGCGTCCGGGTGTGCGGGCGGGCGAAGCGGCAGGCGGCGAAGCCGGAGAATCTGAATCGACCCGCGGGCCCCCACGCTCGCGGCCGACCGTGGCAAAGATTGTATCCGTTAATCCGGATACACGGATGAAGCTCGCCGGTCGGGGTGACAACGACCCAGAACGGCGAAAATCGGTCAGTATCGGGCCTTGAATGACGGCGCCGACGCGCCCGGCGGCGAGCGATTGGTCGATCCTGCGCCGCAGCGGTTGCCCCGAGGCCCGCGCGCGGGTCTGCTGTGGGGCCGTGATCCGTCGCCTGCACCACAAGGTTCTCTCGGCCACATGGGACGCCTGCCACGCCCTGGGGCTCCGGTGGTTCTCGCCGCGGTCGGTGTTCACGCACATCTACCGGAATCGAACGTGGGGGGAGCGGGAGTCGGTTTCCGGACCAGGCTCAGAACTCGCCGAGACCGTCACGCTGCGGGCCGAGCTGCCCCGGCTCCTGACCCGCCTGGGCGTGAGGACGCTCCTGGACGCCCCCTGCGGCGACTACAACTGGATGCGGCACACCGCCCTCGATCTCGACGAGTACATCGGGGCCGAGGTGGTCCGGGAGCTCACCGAGGCCAACTCGGCCGCGCACGCGTCGGCGCAGCGGCCCGTGCGGCGGTTCATCACCGCCGACATCACCCGCGACCCGCTTCCCCGGGTCGATGCCATTCTCTGCCGTGACTGCCTCGTTCATCTCTCGCTGGCGCACATCGCGGCGGCGATCGAGAACTTCCGCCGGTCGGGCTCGACGTTCCTGCTCACGACGACCTTCCCGGGCGGTGTCGACGCCAACCGCGACATCGCCACGGGGCAGTGGAGGCGGCTCGATCTGCGGCTGCCGCCCTTCAACTTCCCGGAGCCCGTTGCGATCTTCAACGAGAATACCGCCGAAGGCGGGCGCGAGAAGTCGCTCGCCGCGTGGCGCATCTCCGACCTTCCCCGCCCGGCGCCACCGGGCTGATCAGCGCCGCCGCCGCGCCGCCATCGCGGCGAGCGCCGGCCCGGCGAGGCCGAGGGCCGCCGGCGTCGGGACCGGCTGCACCACGAAGTTGGCCACCCAATCCGTGGCGAGGCCCGTTTGCTGCGCCCAGAAGGTGTACACGCTCCCCGGCAGCGGCGGCACGAATCCCTGCCCATTCTGGCCCATCTGCGGGAGAATGTCCGTGCCCACGTCGCCCGAGCCCATGTGCAGCCATCCGAGCAGGTCGCCCGGCCGCACCGTCGACGGACTGTTCGGGAACACCGGGCCGGGCTGGATGGCGATGAACGCGACCGGATCATTCGAGAGGTAATCGGTGAGGATCAGCTGCGCCAACCGGAACCCGGCGGGAATCGTGATGGAGAAATAGTCGCGGTCGACGAACCCGTCGCCGCGCATCCCGCCAAGCGAGCCGAAGAGGAAGTTGTCGCCGGGTTGCGTCACCAGCGCGGTGGGGTTGAGACGGTCGTCCGAGAGATCGCCGTCGGTGGTCTCGGTCCAGAGATCGTTGGCCATCGCGGTCGGTGCGCAGGCGGCGACCGCGAGAACGGTGGCGAGGCGGTGCGTCATGTCGGGCTCCCTGTGCGAATCCATCAAGAGTGTGCCCGCGGCCCGGGGGGGCGGCAAGAACAATCCGCCAAGAACGCGGGCAAAGCCCGAAACAGACTTGCGGAACCGCGCCCGGACGAGGCCAACGGCCCTGATTTTGGGCTGTCCGACCCCGGGGATTGCACCGGTCCTCCGGCGCGGCGGCCGCCCGCCGGCGCGGACCGCCAAGCGGGGGCGACCCCGTCGGCGGCCGGCGGCGACGGGCATCGGGTCTATCGCGGGGCAGGACCCGTCGATCCGTCGAGCAGCTTCTTGATGATGACGATGAACACGCCGGTCAGCACGAGGTTCAGGGCGAGCGAGAGCATCGCGACCGTCACCACCGGGCCGCCGATGCCGTAGGCGAGCGACACCACCAGCACGCCCGCGCCGACTTCGCCGCGCGGCCAGAGACCGATGGCCAGCGCCAGGCGCGTTCGGAGGTCGGCCTCGCGCCGGTAGCACAGCGCCGGGAACATCTTCCCGATGTTGGCGATGACCGTGACGACCAGCACGTGGAAGGCGATCTCGCCCCACGACATCGAGCCCGCCAGCCGGAGACCGGTGGCGGCGACGTCCTCGGCCGCTCCGGCGAGCGCCGCGCTGATCGGCGGCATCATCAGACCGACCAGCACCATGAACAGCCCGGAAATGATGGTTGCCACCCGACGCTCGCCCGGCGACTCGGGGCCTTCGTGGATGCCCTCGCCAGCGCCATGCGGGTGCTGATCGTGCCCATCGGGCCGGGCCATGACACACCCCAGCACGAACGCCGGCAGCAGCACTTCGAGATGAATCGGCACGGCCGGATCGACCGCCTTGCTGCCGAAGTAGATCATTTCCGACACGCCGACGATCACCGCCGAATACCCCAGAACCCACGGCCAGCCCGTGGGGATGCGCACCTTGTGCAGCAGCTTCCAGGCCACCGCGATCATCGCAAGCATGAACACGATGATGATGCCCAGCTGCCACCGGGCACCCACCATCATCATCTTCAGCGGGATCATCAGCAGGACCGTGTCGAGATCGTCAAAGATGGCGAGGATTCGGGCTTTGCGGAACAGCCACGTCCCCGCGAGGCCCGCCGCGGCCAGCATGCTGAAGAGCACGCCGGCCGACGTCGGAGCGGCGAAGCGCGACGCCAGCAGCGACTCTTTCCACACCTGCCACTGACCCCAGCCCTCCGGCGGGATCAGCACGAGCACGAAGTACACGGCGCAGAACGCCCACGGGAACGTCGCCGCCGTCGCGGCAACGACGTAGTCCCAGCCGTATTGCCGCAGGCGGCTCTTGTCGATGTCGAACTCGTAGCCGACGTGGATCATGATGAACGACAGGCAGACCATGGCCGCGACCCGGATCAGCAGCTCCACCGTCGCGGCCGAATCGCCCAGAAACGAGGGCGCGATCTGCGACAACACCAACCCCGCCACCAGGAGTCCGGAGTAAATCAGAACGTTCTTCACGTGATGTTCCCGGGCCGTCGGGCGGCGGCACCCCGGGTGCGACCGCCCGTCGGCCGATAGGCCGGCAGATCCGAGGATAGATCATCGGGGCCGACACGGTGGAGGGCCGGGCAACAAAAACCCCCGCCCGCGGACGCGGACGGGGGCGATAGGGACTTCGACGGGAACCCCCGGGGGGCTGGATCAGTACCGGTAGTGCTCGGGCTTGTACGGGCCGTCCTGGTGAACGCCGATGTACGAGGCCTGATCCTGGCTGAGGCGGGTGAGCTTGGCCCCCAGCTTGCCCAGGTGCAGGCGGGCCACCTTCTCATCGAGGTGCTTGGGCAGGGTGATGACCTTCTTGTCCATGTCCTCGCCGGCCTTCCAGAGGTGCATCTGCGCGATGGTCTGGTTGGTGAAGCTGTTGGACATCACGAACGAGGGGTGGCCCGTGGCGCAGCCGAGGTTCATGAGGCGGCCCTCGGCGAGGATGATCACCGAGTGCGCCTTGGTCCCGGTGGCCTTGTCCTCCTTGAAGCGGAACTCGTCGGTCTGCGGCTTGATGTTG
This sequence comes from Phycisphaerales bacterium, assembly GCA_016742075.1. Taxonomy (GTDB): domain Bacteria; phylum Planctomycetota; class Phycisphaerae; order Phycisphaerales; family UBA1924; genus JACVCL01. Next base: position 17,424 of record JACVCL010000012.1, on the reverse strand, counting down.
ATCCGCTCGACCTTGCCCTGCTCCACCAGCTTGTAGAGGCCGGTCATGTCGATCTCGTTGTCGAAGTGGCCGATATTGCCGATGATCGCGTTGTGCTTCATCCGCCGCATGTGGTCGACGGTGATGATGTCCTTGTTGCCGGTGGCCGTGATGAAGATGTCGGCGGAGGCCACCTCGTCCTCGAGGGTCACCACCTCGTAGCCGTTCATGCACGCCTGAAGGGCGCAGATCGGGTCGATCTCCGTCACCTTCACGCGGCACTTCTGGCCGGCCAGCGAGTCGGCCGAGCCCTTGCCCACGTCGCCGTAACCGCACACCACGGCCACCTTGCCCGAGAGCATGACGTCGGTGGCCCGCATGATGCCGTCCACCAGCGAGTGGCGGCAGCCGTAGAGGTTGTCGAACTTGCTCTTGGTCACCGAGTCGTTGACGTTGATGGCCGGGAAGAGCAGCTCGCCCTTCTCCTGCATCTGGTAGAGGCGGTGAACGCCGGTCGTGGTCTCCTCCGAGACGCCACGGATGTACGGCACCATCCGGTGCCAGAACGTCGGGTCTTCCTGGAGCTTCTGCTTGATGAGCTCCAGCACGATGCGGAACTCATGGTTGTCCGTCGACGAGGGGTCGGGCAGCTTGCCGGTCTTGGCGAAGACCTGCTCGGCCTTGTAGCCCTCGTGGATCAGCAGCGTCGCGTCGCCGCCGTCATCCACGATCACGTAGGGGCCGTTGCTGCCGTTGGCATCGGCGGGGAAGGTGAGCGCCTGCAGCGTGCACCACCAGTACTCCTCCAGCGTCTCGCCCTTCCAGGCGAACGTGGGGATGTTCCGCTTGCCGGGCCGGCCGGCCACCATGGCGGCGGCGGCGTGGTCCTGCGTGCTGAAGATGTTGCACGAGGCCCAGCGCACCTCGGCGCCGAGGTCCACCAGCGTCTCGGCCAGCACCGCCGTCTGGATCGTGTTGTGCAGAGAGCCCGAGATCCGCGCGCCCTTCAGCGGCTGCTTGGCGGAAAACTCGTCGCGGCAGGCCATCAGGCCCGGCATCTCGTGCTCGGCCAGCTCGATCTCCTTGCGGCCGAACCGCACCGTCTCGGGAGACTGGTCGCGGACCTTGCTCTGAAGGTCGCAGGTGAGCGGGAGGCCCGTGTTCAGGAACGGCTTGCTGGCGGTCTTCGGGGCGTGCGGGGCGGCGGTCGGGGGCATCGGTTTGGTCTCCTCGGTTCGTCGTACGTTCGACGGCGTTATCGGGTATCGGGAAAGGGGAATCAGTCGGTCGTCTTCGGCCGGATCAGGGCCACGGTGGATCGTTGCGGGCGGGTCTCACTGGCCTTCGCCGTCCGTCGGCGGCGGAGTCGCCGCGACCGCCACAAACAGCCCCGGACCACGGGCCTGCGGGTCGCTCGGCAGCGCGGCGATGGTGACACTGGGGAACCCGGCCTCGCCGAACAGCCGCCGCAGGTCCGGCTCCGAGAACCCCAGATGGGCGTGGCCCATGGTGTGCTTGTAGACCGTGCGGTCGTGCGCCAGCATGTCGAGCACCAGCACGACACCGCCCGGACGGATCACCCGCCGCATCTCGCGAAGGGCGTCCACCGGCTCGCGGAGGTGGTGCAGCACCAGCAGGCACGTCGCCGCGTCGATCGACGACGCCGGCAGCGGCAGCGCCTCGATCGGCGCCTGCACGAACTCCACGTTGCTCAGGCGCGACAGCCGCTTGCGGGCGGCCTCCAGCATCGGGCCCGACTGGTCGATCGCGATCACCCGCCGGACGTGCGGCGCCAGCATCTCGGCGCCGTTCCCGGTGCCGCAGCCCAGGTCGGCCACCGTCCAGTGCCGCGGCAGCAGCGCCAGCAGCGCCTTGCTCGTGAACTGGTGGCCGAAGAGGTGCTCCCGAAGCGAGTCCCACTCGCCCGCAACCCGCCCGAAGAACGACAGCGAGTCGGTCGTGCGCTCCGCCAGCACCCCCTCCAGCCGCCGGCGGTCCTCCTCCAGCTGCGGATCGGGCTCCATCTGCTCCCGCACCGTCACCCACAGCGCCCGCGTCGACGCCTGCAGATCGTCGAGCATCAGGCGGTAGAACGTGGCCGTACCCTCGGCACGCTTGTCCACCCATCCCGAGGCCGCCAGCACCTTCAGGTGGCGGCTGGCCGTCGACTGCGGCAACTGCAGAACCTTCGCCACCTCACCCACTGACAGCTCGTGCTGCTCCAGCAGGCGGCAGAGCCGCAGCCGCAGGGGCTCCGAGATCGCCGCCAGTCGCTCGGCGAGGGGGGTGGTGTCCGGGGTCTGCTTCATCCGTTTATCCGGATGAAGTGTAGAAAGGTGCCCGCCGCCGGTCAAACCGTGCCCATGCCCAGCGTTCTCGGACCCTTGGCCTACTTGGCCGGGGTCAACACGAGCACGTTGGCGGCCGGACCGGCCAGCAGGGGGGTCGGAGTGCCCCGAACCCACGCGGCGTGCCCGTCGGCCGCGTGGGGGCTCATGAAGTGGCCCGACTGGCCCGTGGGCATCTGGAGCAGACCATCCCCGAGATGGCCCGGGCTCACCACCGTACGCTGGCTTGCACCAAAACCGGGGGTTTGCACACGGACGCATTCCGTACAACCCGGAAGGGGGTCTTCGGGCATGCTCAGTTCGCCGAACAGGGTCGTGATGGCGCCGCTGAATGCCGCCCCGAGCTGGCGGGTGGCGATTGCGAGCGGGTGCTGGATCTGAGCCCTGTGGACCTCGCCCCAGGTGGCGTCGAGCCCCGGCGGGGCGCTCAGCCGCTTGAGCGTGTCGGTCGCGGCTTTCCGGAAGAACTCATCCCACGAGGCCGAGCCGCGGGGGACGAGGTGGGGGGGGCGTTCGTCGAGCACGCGACGGACGCACTCCTCGGACAGGAACCATCGGTAGCCCATTCGGGGCACCAGGGCCCGCGCCGGTTCGAGGAGGCCCGCGAGCACGCGCTCACCCACCACTGCCCGGTATTGGTGAAGCACGCGGAAGCCGGCGGAGTCGGCATCGGCCCGGCCGGTCCACGCCGCGGCGTGCTCACGGAGGCGTCGGAGCCCGGCGTCGGGGTCGTCGGGGGGGATGGCGCGCAGCAGCAGCTCGCGGTAGGGGCCGTAGATCGGGGCGACCTCGGTGTCGAGCTGCAGATCGAGCAGCTGGCGTTCATCCCAACTGGGCTTCTCTGTCAGCAGTTGTCTGATGCGCTGCTGGCGGATGCCCAGCCCGAAGTGCCGGCCGATCAGCCGTGACTGCTCCAGGGGAACCGTGCGGGAGTTGGCGGAGAAGAGGATGCCATCGGGCGGGTCGATGACCACGGGGCGATCGGCCTCGCTGATGGGCCCGGCCCAGCGGGCCTTGCCGTCGGCCCAGCTGACGGGGACGGTGCCGTCAAAGCCCTCGCGCCGCGGCAGCCAACCGGAGACCACCCACGCGATGCGTCCGTCGCGCGAGGCCATCAGCACATTCTGAGGCGGCCCGTGCCACCCCCGGGCGATGGCCACGCCCTCCTCGAGGGTGCGAGCCTCGGACATCCGCAGAATCTCGAGGTTCACGTGGGCGGGGTCGTGCGCGATCCACTTGAGGACGCGGGGCCGTCCGGCCCAGTCGGTGTCGGAGACTGCGCCCCAGCGGGTGATCTTGAGCGGGAGCGGCCGCGGGTTCTCACCCCGGATCCCGATCGACTCGGTCACGACGGTGAAGGACTCCCAGCCATCGGGGGTCTTGTAGCGTGCGGGATCGCGCGGGTCGGTCTCGATGAGGATGTAATCCTCGAAGTCGCCGGTGACGTTGGTGAACCCCCAGGCCAGATCGTCGGTGCTGCCGGCGACGATGCCGGGCACGCCGGGGAGCGACACACCTGCCGCGCGCCGGCGCCGGCCGTCGGCGGTGGTCCACTCGAGTTGGGCGCGGTACCAGACGTTGGGCACGCTGTGGCCCAGGTGCATGTCGTTGGCCAGGATGGCGCGGCCGTCGGCGGTCCGGCTGCCGGCGACGGCCCAGTTGTTCGATCCCCGAGGCTCGGTGCGCTCGCGGAGATTGGTGGGCGGATCCGCCGGGGCGGGGGGCGAGTTCGGCGGGCGGGCGGCCGGCGGGGGCTTGCGCAGGTCGAGGGCGTTCGGTCCCGGGATGGCGATCGGGGCGGGGAGTACCGCGTCGGCGATCACCGGCTGATCGAATCGGCTGGACTCCGGGAGCAGGAGGCGCGCCAGTTCCGGGGGGCCGGCGGCCTCGATCACCGCGCGGACGCGCTCGGGGCGGGCCCCCTCGCTGAGTTCGTGGAACATCGTGAGCGACACGAGGATGCAGTCGCGCTCGGTCCACGCCTCGGGCTGCACCCGGAGCAGCACATACTCCGGGGGACGGGCCGAGAGCGAGGCCAGGCCGGCGTTGACGCCGTCGGCGTACGCCTTCAGCAGGGCCCGCTGGTCGGCGGGGAGGCGCTCGAGGATGCCGGAGGCGACCTGCGTGAGGCGGCGCTTGCGCATGTCGCTGTCGAGATCGACCGCCGCGGCCCCGACCAGTTCGCTGATACGGCCCGATGCCAGCCGCCGGGCGCCGTCCATCTGGAAGAAACGATCTTGTCCGTGGACGTACCCGAGGGCCCGGGCGGTGTCGGGCCAGTTCGCCGCAATGATCCGGGGCACGCCGAGGGCATCGCGCTCGACGCGGACTTCGTCGGCCAGCCCCTGCAGCGGGACCCGCCCCGAGAGCTGGGGGAGCGAGGCACCGAACCACGCCCGGACGCTCATCACCCCCAGCGCCGCCACCAGCAGCAGAGCGACCAGGAGCAGGATCCCCAGACGGGCCAGGCGCTTGACCATTCGGGGAAGGTAGCAGGCGAGGGGCGGAAAAAAACAGGGGCGGAGCCACCGTGGCCCGCGCCCCTGCGTTCGAGGTCAGGATGAGGTCGATCGGCCGATTACGGCCCGCAGTTGGCTCCGAAGTTCACCAGGAGGGTCGAAAGGTCGTTGGCGCCCACCACGCGGTTGCGGTCGATGTCGGCCCGCGCGTTGAACCCGGGCTGTCCGAGCGAGAGCCCGAAGGCCCCGAGCATGACCGAAAGGTCGTTGGCGCCGACCGAGCCGTTGCAGTCGAGATCGCCCGGGCAGACGACGGCCTCGCACGGGTCGGGAAGGCCATCACCGTCGCAGTCGAAGTTGTACGGCGCGGCGGCGGTGATGCGGTAGACCTCTCCGGAGTTGGCGGAGAAGCTCGCGTCGGCCAGCCGGACGACGTACAGCTCGCCGCGGCCGTCCTCGCCGAAGCTGGCGACGTTGGCGACGGTGTTCGCCGGCAGTGCCGCGGTGAGTTCGGCGGTGCGGTCGGTGACCGGCCCCGCGACACCCGCGGAGTTCACCAGCGAGAAGAGCCTGCGGGTGCAGTAGTCGGCGAAGAAGTAGGTTCCGCGGAGGTCGGGGATGGCGCAGCCGCGGTACACGTAGCCGCCGGTGACCGAGCCCGATCCGGTGCCGCAGGGTCCGGTGAGGTGGGCGTAGTCGTAGATGGGGTCGATCCACGCGGGGTTGGTGCAGGGGCTGCAGCTCACGGCCGGATTGCAGACGGTGCCCTCGCGGCAGCGCCAGCCGTAGTTTCGGTTGCCCTGGTACCCGGGTGCGCCCACGGCGGCCAGCGGGTCGCCGGCGGGCTGCCAGGAGATCTCCTCGCGCGTGTCCTGCCCCACGTCGCCGATGTACAGATCGCCGGTGAGCCGGTCGAACGAGCAGCGGTAGGGGTTCCGCAGGCCCAGAGCCCACACCTCCGGAGCGCCGCCGACGCCGGCGGCGAAGGGGTTGTTCGGCGGGATCGCGTAGTCGCGGTTGGCGTCGGCGGGGAACTGATCGGAGTTGACGTCGATCCGCAGGATCTTGCCCCGCAGGTCGGAGGGGTCGAGGGCGTCGTTGCCGGGGTCGTTCCCGCCGCCGGAGTCGCCGGAGGCGACGTAGAGGTACCCCTCGGGGCCGAAGGCGATCCAGCCGGCGTTGTGGTTGGAGGCGGGTCGAGAGTATTGCAGGATCACGTCGGCGCTGGCCGGATCGGCCAGATCGGGATTGCTCGTCGAGACGCGGTATCGCGCCACCGTGACGTTGCCCGGCGAGGGCGACGTGGTGTAGTGAACGAAGAACACGCCGTTGTTGGGATCACCGGGCGTGTTGAAGCGCGGATGGAACGCCAGGCCGAGCAGGCCCTGCTCCGAGCCCGCCGAGAGCCCGCCGACCGAGAGGAACGGCGCCGACGTCGGCTGCACGATCCCGGTGGCGAGATTGAGGATGCGGATACGGCCCGTGGTGGGCTGCGTCGAGCCGGTGCGCTGCTCGACGATGAAGAGCCGAGCGGTGTCGCCGGGGGGCGCCGCGACGAAGCACGGCCGCGTGAGCCCCGCGGCGACGCGCTGAAGCGTGAGCGGCGTCTGCGCACCCGCCAAAGGGGCGAGCACGCCGATCACACACACCAAGCCGCCAGCGAGCCCGGCCTCGCAACGCCGCATCGTGATGGCTCCCAGAACACTCTCCGCCCGCCGGCGCGGCCGCCATGGCCGAGCCTCAAAAACGGGCCTCCACTGGGAATCTACCCCGGATCGGGCCCACGACCAAGTGAATTTCCGCCCGCGGGAACAAAAATGTCCCTAACTTCTCGGAACCTTGATCTGTTCGGTCATCAGCTGCATCTGGACGTCGTCCGGCAGGGGCGACCCGGCCCCGCCCCACTCCTTGATGAGCTTGCCGGCGTGCACCAGGAAAACCATGGGGGAGTTGGTCCAGGCGTAGGCCTCGATGCCGAGCTCGGCCTCGGCCCGCTGCTTGGACACGATCTTCACACGGAGCGTGCCGTCGTGGGCGCTCTCAAGAGCGGTCCGGGCGTTCTCGACGATCGGCAGGCGCTGCTGGCAGATCGGGCAGTGCTCGTCGTAGACGAACACGAAGTACGACGGGCCGATCACGGCCGAGAGTCGGACCTCCTCCATCAGCGGCGTTTCGAGCAGGCGGTCGATCGCTTTCTTTCCCGCGTAGACCGTCTCGACCTGCGACACGCTCGGAGGGTTCTTCCACTTCGAGAACTGCCACCCGCCGAACCCGCCGGCGACGCCCAGTGCCAGCGCCGCGATGAGCGCGGCCCGCGGCGTGCCGCGCAGCCAGGCCACGAGCAGCGCGAGAAGGGCGAACCCCACGTCCATCGCGATCGACGCCTGCGGGGGGATCTTCACAAGCCCGCCGAAGCAGCCGCATTCGCGCCCCAGCGTCAGGCTGTGCGCCACCACGCCGGTGAGGCCGCCGAACATGACCGCCACGCACAGCCACGCGACCCTCAGCCGCCACCCCAAGAGGAAGGCCGTGAGGATGAACACCTCGCTCATGGCGATCGCGTGGTCCATCAGCAGGCCGCGCTCGGTGAAATCGACCCGGCCCGGCTTCCACGCCCAGATGGCCGGGTCGGGCTTGGTGAACTTCCCGACGATCGCGAGCCACATGACCGCGGCCACCGCGAGGGCGGCGGCCAGCGTGACGGCCTCAACGGTCAGGCCGATGCGGCGCTGGGGTGCGGGTGTTGTGGACATGGTGGGTTTCATCGGATGGTCCGCACGATCATTGGGGTTCCGGCCTCGGATTTCCCGGGGGCGCGGCGGGCGCGTCGGCCCGCAGCACGCCGACGGCCCACATGCGGGCGTCGAGCCCGTTGCTGCGGAAGCGGAGGCTCGCGAGAAGCGGCTTCTCGGACGTGGCCAGGTTGGTGACTTTGACGATCACCCGCTCGCGTCCCGGCTCGGTCGGCGTACGCGAGACGATCTCGGCCCGGATGTCCTCGCTGTCGACGAGCAGATCGAGCGGCTTCGACGCGTCGGGGCGGATCACCACCTGATCGAACTCCGCGGATCCGCCCGCGGCGATCACCCCGACGCTGGCGTGCTGACGGTCGACGCCCACCTCCCGCCAGTTCCGGACGAACGGGAGCTCGCGGTTGGAGACCTCGCTGTCGTAGATGTTCACGTCGACGACCGGTGCCGCAGGGTGATCGGTCTCGATGAGCAGAACGAACGGGTAGGACTCGCCGGTGAAGTCGAGCTCCAGCGTCTGGGCAACGGCCCGCTCGCCCGGCTTCACGCCCGAGGGCTCGGCCGCCACGACCTTCGGCGCCCGGCCGCCCACGCGCAGCACGCGGAACGGCGTGCCGTCGAGTGATCGGCACTGGATCGTCAACCGGCGCTGCCCCATCGGCCGGATCGGCGAGGGCGACACCTGCACGGCGTAGCTCATCGTGCCGCGGATATTGAGCACGACCGGGCGGGCGTAGCCCTCGAACACCACATTCGCCGACTTACGGGCCTGCCCCAGCATGCCGCGGATGTCGAGGCGCGCCTTCACCGGCACCGAGCCGCCCGGCGGGATGACACGGGTGGTGAGCTCGGGCACGGTGCACTTGCAGGTGCTGGTGGCCTCGCGGATGACCAGCGGCGTGGCGCCCGTGTTCGTGAGCGTGAAGGTGGCCTCGACCACCTTCTGCGGGTCGGCAACGCCGAAGTCGAATTCCGGCGGCTCGACTCGGACCGGGGGCACGGCCTGCGCCGTGGGGGGCGACGCCTGCGGCGGCTCGAGAAGCTGCCCCCGGGCGGCGGGGGCCAGGATGAGCGGCAACAGGGCGGCGATCGCGCGACGCGGCATGCGGTGATCTCCGGGGTTCGGGCCGGCCGCCGGGATGTTAGCGCGAGCCCCCGATGGTGCCCGCGCCGGCGATCCGCCAGCGCCCGGTCGCCGGCTCGATCTCGACCGCCGCGGCGGTGACGGTCCGGCCGTCGCGGCCGTCGAACACCGTGACGACGCCGCCCGGTGCAGCGGTGGCGGTGGCGACGCCCGAGGCAACGTCGTAGGCGAGTTCGGCGGCTGAGATGCGGGTCTGTTCGTGCTTCACGTACACGTTGCCGGTGGCGGCCACGCGCCGGAGCTCCGGGCGATCGGGGTCGGAGGCCTCGGCGGCGCGGGTGACCTCGGCCCGGGCCGAGTCGGCCTCGATCTCGGTGACCGCCGATGCGCCGGGCGCCAGGTGCCTGAGCCGAACCCCGCCCTGCATCGTGGCGACACCGCTCGCCCGCTCGACCACCAGCCCCCCGGTCCACGTGAAGACGCTGGTGCCCCGTGTTCCGGGCGCGTTGGCAGTGGGGGGCGGCGCCGGCGCCGCGGGCCCCCGACGGTCTTCGACGACCAGCGTCCCGGGCCCGGGCGCCTCGACCCGTTGAGCGAGCGGACCGGCGGCGGGCGCGTTGGTGAGGATCAGCCGCCCCGACCGCAGTGCGGCCAGGGCCTCGAGCGTGCGCGGGGCGTCCGGCGGCGTGCCGGCGTCGGCTGCCGGCGCGGCGAAGCGTCGGAACTCGACCGAGGCCGGGGCCTCGGCGCCGTCGAGCCGGACCTCGGCAACGGGCCGCTTGCCGTCGGGCGTCGGCTGGGCGAGCCGGATGGTGAGCTGATCGCCCCGGGCGCTTTGGCGCTCGAGGGACCCGCTCTGGCCGACCAGCCGCACATCGCCGCGGAGATCGGCGATCCCGTCGCGATCGTTGAACGTGAGGCCGCCGGACCACTGCACGTCGGTGCGCAGATCGCGCCCGTCGGACGTAAGTGCGAAGGCGATGGTGCCCGACTCGGGCGCGGTGAGGCGACGGGCGTCGCCGTCGAGGTTGATACGGGCGGCGCGCAGCGACCGGGCTTCGCCGCCCTCGTTGCGGCGCAGCTCCGCCGGGGCGCCGAAGAGCACCGCCTGCCGCGCGGGCACATCGGCGGAGAGACGGTCGGCCAGAGCCTCGACACCGTCGGCGGTGAGCACGCGCACGCCGCCCTCGGCGTTGAGCGCCCCCGCACGCACGCCCCGGCCCTGCGGATCGGGATCGAAGCGTACGTCGGCCCTGTCGGCCCGGAGGTTCTGGTTGTTCTGCGAGGCCACCACCCCGCCGCGGGCCTCGGCGCCGACCGGACGGGGCGTGGGCGATGCCCTGTCGAACGCGACGCGGATCTGGTCGGCCCGCACGGTGCCGTCGCCGGCGTCGGTCAGTCGGGCGTCGTCGCTGGCGAGGACGCCGACGAGCCTGATGTCGGGCTGGACGCGGTCGGACCGGGCGACGGCCGCGAGCGTGGCCCGGACAAAGCCGGCGGTGAGACGGCCGGAGCGGTCGGAGGCCTCGACGCCATCGGTGAAACTGAGCTCGGTGGGCAGCACCATGCCGCCAGCGCCCACCGGGCCGGCCGAGGTGTCGAATCGGAAGTCGGATCGGCCCGTCCACCGCACGGCGGGCGGCTGGGGTGCGGGCTCGCCGGCATCGGCCGCGGCGGGCTGGCGGGCGGCGAGGAATCGGCCGGCGCCGGCGGCCGAGCCGACGCCCGTGGTCAGGTCGGCCTCGAGGCGGGTGGTCAGCAGCTCGCCGGCCTGCGCGATCACCACCGCCACCTCGGGTTCGGCGGCGCCCGGCCGAGCCGAGAGCGCCACACTGCGGGCCGTGGCGCCGTATTCAATCTCGGCGGCCCTCACCGAGGTGCCCGACTCGGGGTCGGCCACTTCAACCCGCCCGGTCCGCGGCGAGGCTAGGCGCACGGCCAGGTCGTCTCGGGCCAGCTCCTTGACCCGCTCCGAGCGGAGCGATCCGGGGGCCTCGGTGCCCACGGGACGGACTTCCAGCGGACCGCCCCAGGTTGCGCGAATCTCCTCGTCGGGCAGGCCCGAAGCGGCCGGCGGCGCGATCGCGACCGTCATCGACTGGCCGGGCGCGGGCGGGCCCATCAGCTCGACCGTGGCGGGTGCGGTCCGCTCGAAGGGCGCAATCGCCTCGCGCGGCAGCGATCCGTCGGCCAGACGGGCGAAGACCGTGAGCATTTCGGCTTCGACCGTCCGCCGGCCCTGCACGATGCGCAGCGGCGATATGACCGGCGCCCCGGCACGCGAGCCGGCGATGGTCGCCTGGTACAGATCGATCCGCTCCGGCGGGGCGACGGTGGCCGTGGCGGCGCCCGAAGCTTGATCGTCGGGCGTATCGCCGGGCGCTGCCGCCTCGCGCATCCGGGAGGGGTTGATCGTCAGGGTGCCGCCCTGATCGATGCGCGCGTACTGCAGGCGGCGCTGAACCTCGGAGAACCGCAGCACCAGCCCCACGGCCTCGAGGGCGAGCCCGGGCCCGGACACCGCGATCCGATCGGTGGTCTCGACCTGGCCGAGGGCCGACTCGAAGCGGATCGTGGGCGTGAACAGGCGTCCGACGGTCGCGTCCTCCAGCGCACGCGGGTCATCGGCCACCGTGCGCGGCGTGCCGGGGCGTAGCAAGCGGGCGGTGACGCCGCCGAGGAGTTCTCCCGATTCCGGCTCCTTGTCGCGGGCGGGCCACACCAGCCGGCCCGACTCGGCGGTCACCAGCACCGTTCGGCCGGCGCCGGCGTCGAACCACGCCCGCGGGCGGGCGAGGCGGATGCGGCCGGCGTCCTCGGGGTCCAGCGTGTCCCAGAGCAGTTCGTAGCTGGGCCGGCCGGTGCGCGGGTCGACACCCAGCCACGAGCCCCGCTGACCCATGGCCACCAGGTCGATGGGGCTCTGCGTGCCGGTGGGGTCGACCGGCGTGCTGCCACCGCCGGCGAGGGCTGGCAGCGGGGGAAGCGGCGCCACCGGCGCGGGGGCGGGCGACCGGCGCGAGGTCCAGAACGCCAGCGCCACGACGCCCACAACGGCCGTGAAAGTCACGGCGGCGAGCAAACGGCCTGTTGTGCGGACGTCCATGGGGGGCGACCATCCTACGGGAGCGGGCCCTGCCCTGAGGCCGTAGTCTTGTGCGATGAGCCGCCGGGCCCTGGCGACGATCTGGACCTTCGGCGCGCTGGTGCTGCTGCTGGCGTTGCTGCGGCTGTGCGTGTTCTCCGGCCGGCTGGAAGTTCCGGGGTTCGGGGCGAGCTGGGCGGATGCGATGCAGTTCCGCGCCCCCCGGGCGCTGGCGGCGGCGGTCATCGGGGCGGCGCTCGGCGCGGGCGGCGTTGTGCTGCAGTCGATGCTGCGCAACCCGCTGGCCTCGCCCGACCTTCTGGGCATCACCAGCGGGGCGGGCCTCGGGGTGGTGGCCTGGGTGTACGCCGCCTACGCCGCGACAGGGCAGATCATCCAGTACCAGGCGCCGCTCCCCGCCGCCATGGTCGGCGCTCTTGGCGCGGCCGCGCTGGTGTTCCTTCTCAGCCAGCGGCGGGGGATCATCGACCCTGTCTGGCTCATCCTCGTCGGGGTGATGCTCGGGGTGGCGTGCGGCGCCGGGGTAGCGCTGATCAGGAGCCTGCTGCCCGATGGCGGCGCCGCCGTGTACGGCCGATGGGTCATGGGCTCGATCAACGAGGAGCTGGGGCCCTGGCAGCTCGGATCGGTGAGCGCCCTGACGGTGCTGGGCGTGCTCGCCGCGGCGTGGATGGGCCCCGCGCTCGACGCCCTGAGCCTCGGCGACGACGAGGCCGCGAGCGTGGGCGTGCGCGTGGGGCGCGTCCGCGTGGCGTGCCTGGCCGTCGTCACCGGCCTCTCGGCCGGCAGCGTCGTGCTGGCCGGCCCCATCGGGTTCGTCGGGCTGATCGCCCCGCACATCACCAGGGCGCTGGCCGGGCCGTCGCACCGGCCGCTGGTGCTCGGAGCCGCTCTGGCCGGGGCATCGCTGATGCTCGCGGCCGAGATCGTCTCGTCGGCCCTGCCGCTGGCCGGCGGGCGCGTGCCGCCGGGGGTGATCACCGCCCTGGTGGGCGTGCCGGTGTTCGTCGTGCTGCTGCGGCGGCGCAGCGGGGTGGTCGGATGACCCTCGCCGCCCACGATGTCTGGTTCGCCTACCGCAAGGGACGCGATGTGCTGCGGGCCATCTCGGCGACGCTCGAGCCGGGGATCACCGCGGTTGTCGGCCCGAACGGCGCGGGGAAGAGCACCCTTCTCCGGGTGCTGCTGGGCGCTCTCCGCGGCGCCGGCACCGCCCGAGTCGAGCTCGCGGGCGTCGAGGTTCGCAGGCTCTCGCCCGTCGAGCGTGCCCGCTCGATCGCGTACATCGAGCAGCGCCCGACGATGTCGAGCGCCTTCACGGTGCGGCAGGTCGTGTCGCTCGGCCGCTACGCCCTGGGGCCCGACGACGCCGCGGTGGCGGTGGCCATGCAGGAGGCGGGCGTTTCGGACCTGGCGGGGGTGGTGTTCGGCGAGCTCAGTGCCGGCCAGCAGCAGCGGGTGTCGCTCGCCCGCGCGATGGCCCAGCTCGGCATCGGGCCGCTGGTCGGAAAGGTGCTGCTGGCCGACGAGCCGCTGAGCGCTCTCGACCCCGCGCAGGCCGTGCGGGCGATCGGCGTGCTGCGCCGGCTCTCAGGCCGCGGCGCCGCGGTCGCCGTCGTGCTCCACGACCTCACCACCGCGCGCCGCGCGGCCGACCGGGCGATCGTGCTCTCCGACGAGGGGCGGGTGGCGGCCCAGGGACCGGTTGAGACGGCGCTGTCGGTCGGCACGCTGGCCCGAGTGTTCGGAGTGGGGTTCGTGGAGGCCCGGACCGAGGCCGGCGTGGTGCTCGCCGCGCGCGGCATCGGCGGCGAAGATCCCGCCGACGGAACGGCGTGACCGCGACGGCTAGACTGATCACCGATGCTTCAGAACATCCAGTTCTGGGTTCTCCTTCTGGTCTTCGGCGGTTCGGCACTGTCGTGGGTGCTGCAGCGTCTGCGTGAGCAGGCCGCCCTGAAGGCGGCACGCGACGAAGCCGCCCGCCGACGAGATGAGGAGCTGCGCACCGGGCGTCCGGTGCCGCCGCCGCCGTCGCCGCAGCAGCTGCAGCAGCAGAGGGTCCAGGAATTGGCCGCGCGCCGCCAGGCGCAGCTCGAGGAATTGCGCCGGCAGCAGAAGCAGGGCCCCGGGCCAACGGCCGCGGGCGCGCCCGCGCGGGTGATCGTGGTTTCGCCGACCGGTCCTCGGCCGGTCCAGACCGTGCCCCCCCAGCCCAAACCGCCGCCGGCGCGGCCGGTGCTTCAGCGGCCGCAGCCCGCCCCGCGTCCCGTTGCCACGCCGCCCACCGCGGCGCCGTTCCCGCCACCGGCTGCGGTCCTGTCGCCCGCGGCGGCAATGCCCGAGTCTGGGGCGGTGGTGTCACTGCCCGACGAGGCCGCGCGGGTGCTCCAGCAGGGGGCGTTGGTCCCGTCCGCTGCCGCATCGCGCTCGGCGCCGTCCCCGGCCGTGCGGGGCGTTCGCGGTCTGCTGTTCGGGCCCGGCGCCCGCGGTCTGTCTCGCGAGCAACTCCGCAGCCTCGTCGCGGTCAACGAAGTGCTCGCCCGCCCGCTTTCAGAGCGGGACCCCCAGACGCTGCCGGGCGCGAGCTGATCCGGCGGCTTTCCGCCGGTTCCTGTATAGTGCGCGTTCCCGATGACCCCCGCGCTGGCCGGAAAATCGAAGGGCGCTCGCGCCGGCACTCAGCCGTTTCTCGCGGCCCGCGCCGACCGGCTGCGCTCGGCGCTGGCCGAGCAGGAACTCGACGCGCTGCTGATCACCACGCCCAACGACATCCGCTACCTCACCGGCTTCTCCGGCGACGACAGCACGATGCTCGTGACGGCCGACCGTCTGATCGTGCTCAGCGACTTCCGCTTCCAGGAAGAACTGGAAGAAGTGAAGGACGGCGGCCTCGCCGAGGTGTACATCCGCTCCGGCGAGATGCTCGACGCCGTCCAGACCGTGGTGCACGACGTGCTGGGCGACGAGCCCTCGCTGGGCGTCCAGGCCGAGCAGATGACCGTCGCCATGCGCAAGCGGCTGGGGCGGGCGGTGGGGGCCAAGCGGCTGCGTGACACCGTCGGCCTCGTCGGCGAGCTCCGGCTCATCAAGGACGAGCTGGAGGTCAAGATCATCCGCAAGGCCATCTCCATCCAGCAGGACGCGCTGACGGCCCTGCGGGGCTGGATCAAGCCCGGGCAGACGGAACTGGAGATCGCCGGCCGGCTCGAGCTCGAGCTCAAGGCCCGCGGCGCCACCGGTCCGGCCTTCCCGACGATCGCCGCGGCCAGGGCCAACGGCAGCCTGCCGCACGCCGTGCCGGGCCAGACCAAGACCGCCGCGGGCCAGCCGCTGCTCATCGACTGGGGCGCCCGCGTCGCCGGCTACAACTCCGACCTCACCCGCACGCTCACGCTCGGCAAGTGGCCGAAGGAGATCGCCAAGATCTACCCCGTGGTGCTGGAGGCCCAGCGCCGGGCCATCGAGGCCATCGCCCCCGGCGTGCGCTGCGAGGATGTTGACGCCGTGGCCCGCGGCCACATCGCCGACGCCGGCTACGGCCCGCAGTTCGGCCACAGCCTCGGGCACGGCATCGGGCTCAACGTCCACGAAGATCCGCGCCTCGGCAAGAAGAGCAAGCACGTGCTGCGGCCGGGCATGATCGTGACGGTCGAGCCGGGCATCTACCTGCCGGGGGTCGGCGGCGTGCGCATCGAGGACGACGTGCTGGTCACCGAGAACGGCTGCCGCGTGCTGAGCACGATCGAGAAATCCATGGAGTGGGCCACGCTCCCCTAGGCCCGTGCACGGCGGTCGGCGCCGCCGGGTTCTGATCGAGGAGTTCGAATGATCGACATCCGGAAGCTCAAGGAACTCGTGAAGCTCATGGTCGAGAACGACCTCACCGAGCTCGACCTGCGCGACGAGCAGGAGACGGTGGTCGTCAAGCGCGGCTTCGGCGCAGCGCCCGTGATGGGCGCCCCGGTCGCCTACGCCATGCCCGCCGCCGGGGCCGCCCCCCGCGCGGCCGCGGCCCCCGCCGGCGAGGCCGCCCCCGCGGCCGACGACGAGGCCGGCCTCGTCGCCGTCACCAGCCCGATGGTGGGCACGTTCTACTCGGCCCCGGACCCCGAGAGCCCCCCGTTCGTCTCCGTGGGCACCAACGTCGGGGCCGACACCGTGGTCTGCATCATCGAGGCCATGAAGGTGTTCAGCGAGATCAAGGCCGAGCACGCGGGCACCATCGAGAAGGTCCTCGTGAAGAACGGCGAACCGGTCGAGTTCGGCCAGAAGCTGTTCCTGGTCCGGCCGAGCTGAACGGCCCCGCCCGCCAACACCCCCGGAAAGCCCCCGTCGATGTTCTCCCGAGTCCTGATCGCCAACCGCGGTGAGATCGCCCTCCGGATCATCCGGGCCTGCCGCGAGCTGGGCATCGAGTGCGTGTGCGTGTACTCGAAGGCCGACGCCGACGCGCCCTACCTCCGCCTGGCCGACGCGGCGATCTGCATCGGCCCCGGCCCGGCCAGCGAGAGCTACCTGAACATCCCGCGGATCATCGCCGCCGCCGAGGTCGCCAACTGCGACGCCATCCATCCCGGCTACGGGTTCCTCGCCGAGAACGCCCACTTCGCCGAGGTCTGCCGCGACTGCAAGATCGAGTTCATCGGCCCCAGCCCCGAGGCCATGAGCGCCCTGGGCGACAAGATCAACTGCAAGCGGATGGCCAAGAAGGTCGGCGTGCCAGTCTTCGGCGGCTCAGAGGGCGCCATCGACGACGAGCAGAAGGCCGTCGAGATCGCCGACAAGGTCGGCTACCCGGTCATCATCAAGGCCGCCGCCGGCGGCGGTGGCCGCGGCATGCGCGTCTGCCACAACGAGGTCGCCCTCCGCGCCAGCATCCGCCAGGCCTCACAAGAGGCCCAGGCGGCCTTCGGCAACGGCGCGGTCTTCATCGAGAAGTTCCTCGAGAAGGCCCGCCACGTCGAGGTGCAGTGCCTCGGCGACAAGCACGGCAACGCCATCCACCTCTACGAGCGCGACTGCTCGACCCAGCGCCGCCACCAGAAACTCATCGAGGAGGCCCCCGGCCCGAACATCGACCCCAAGCGGCGCGAGGCCCTCTGCGCCTCCGCGGCCAAGCTCATCAAGGCCGCCAACTACAGCGGCGCCGCCACGGTCGAGTTCCTGATGGACGACAAGCAGAACTTCTACATGCTCGAGGTCAACACCCGCGTCCAGGTCGAGCATCCCGTCACCGAGTGCATCACGGGCGTTGACATCGTCCGCACCGGCATCCGCGTCGCCGCGGGCGAGGAACTGCCCTACCGCCAGAAAGACATCGCCATCCGCGGCCACGCCATCGAGTGCCGCATCAACGCCGAAGACTGGGAGCGCGGTTTCGCCCCCAGCGCCGGCAAGATCGACGTGTGGGAGCCCCCCGGCGGCCCGGGCGTCCGCCTCGACACCCACGTGGTCCCCGGCTACCGCGTCCCCACCAATTACGACTCGATGATCGCCAAACTCATCGTCTACGCCGACACCCGCGCCGAGGCCATCCGCCGCACCGACCGGGCGCTCAAGGAGTTCCGCGTCGGGCCCATCAAGACCACTATCGGCCTCCAGCGCGAGATGATGAACAACTCGGCCTTCCAGAAGGGCGGCATCGACATCCACTTCCTCGAGCGCCTGCTCAAGCGCTGAGCCCCGCCCCCCAACC
>JACVCL010000130.1 GCA_016742075.1 Phycisphaerales bacterium | reverse complement strand
ACCCGGGGCCCGGGCTGGGCCCCCACCCCCGTTGCGCTCGCCCGGGCGCGGCCCCGGCGGGGCGCAAACCCCTGGGGATGCCGGCCCCCAGCGGGGTGCGTTCCATTGCCGCCCCCCAACGCGCCACCGCCGGCCACGGCCGGCCGGCCCCCACCGACCGCCTTTGACGCCTTGCTGCCGGCCTTCGCCTCGCTCATCGCCCGCTCCTTGTCCCGGCCGTCGCCGCCCGCACCAGCGCCGATCGCACCGACTCCAGGTCATCCGGCAAGTCGATCCTCACCGGCTCCAGCGCATCCCACTCACCCGCCGCCGCGGCGTCCGGACGCCCGAACAGCACCAGCACGCCCCGCCGCTTGCGGCGCTTCCAGCGCCGCGCCGCCTCCAGGGCCCCCGACCCCGGCTCCGTCACCCACACGTCCGCACCCTCGGGCCCGCCCTCCCGCGCCCGGACGCCCAGCGAGTCCAGGATCTGCCGCATGAGCGCACCCGCCCGGCCATCGCCCACCGAAATCGCCGCCCCGCGCCCAGAACCCCGGGCCTTGCGCCCCGCCGCCGCCGCGGGCAGGCTCATCACCACCGTCGTCCCCTTCCCCACCTCCGACTCCATCTCCACCCGCCCGCCCGCCTGCTCCGCCACCTTCCGCACCAGCGCCAGCCCCAGCCCCGTCCCCAGCCCGCGCGGCTTGGTCGTGAAGAACATGTCGAACGCCCGCCTCCGCACCTCCTCCGTCATACCGCGGCCGTTGTCGGTCACCCCCACGCGCACGCACGGACCATCCGCCGACCGCCCACGCTCCGCCCAGATCCGCACCCGCCCCGTGCCGCGCCGCTCGCCGTTGAGCGACCCGATCGCCTCCCCCGCGTTCACCACCAGATTGAGCACCGCCTGCGTCAGCCCGTGCGCCGGCACCGCCGCCCGCGGCAGCCCCGCCCTGATCGCCGCGCTCACCCGCACGTTCTTCGGCACGGCCTTCGACAGCAGCGGCCCGGCCTGCGTCCACCACAGCCGGAGGTCCGTCGCGCTGCCCCTCGCCTGCCCGTCCGGGTGCACGTCCGGGTCCAGCGCCAGGAAGTGCAGGCCGTCGGCCAGCTGCTGCAGGTACGCCACGCTCTTGCGGATCTCCCGCACGTGCCCCCTCACCGCCCGCGACAGCGCCCCGGAATCCGCCGCCGCCTCCAGCGCGTTCAGCCGGCCCCGCACCGGCAGCAGCACGTTGTTCATGTCGTGCCCCAGCCCCGCCGCCAGAGCACCGATCGAGGCCAGACGCTCCGCCTCGCGCAGGCGGTTCTCCGCCGTCTTCCTCGCCGTGATGTCGCGCACGAACCCCGTGAAGATGTCCCGCCGATCCTCGCGGCACACCGCCAGGTCGGCCGGGAACACCGAGCCGTCCTTCCTCCGCGCCAACACCTCGCGCCCCGTCCCGATCACCCGCGCCTCCCCCGTCCGCAGGTACCGCTCGATGTACCCGTCGTGCTCCCCGTGGTACGGCGGCGGCATGAGCATCGAAACGTTCTTCCCCAGCATCTCCGCAGCCGTGTACCCGAAGATCCGCTCCGCCGCCGCGTTCACCGACCGCATCACCCCCCGATCATCGATCGTGATGATCGCGTCCAGCGCCGTGCTCAGGATCGCGTTCAGATGATCGCGCTGCTCGCGGATCTTCTGATCCGACCTCACCTGCTCGATCAGGTCCGCCGCCTGCCGCGCCAGCAGGTCCAACGCCCGCAGCTCCCGCTCCGCGAACACGTGCCGGCTCCGGAAGTGCACCGACACCACCCCCACCGGAACGTTCGACCGCGTCACCAGCGGCGTCGAGCACACCGCTCTCACCCCCGCCTGACGCAGCACCCGCAGGTCCGCGGTCCCCCGCAGGAACTCGCAGTCGTCCACGTCCTCGACCGTCACCCGCTCGCCCCGCGCCAGCGACACCCCACACGCCGCCTGGTGCTCCACCACCGTCGAGAAGTACGCCAGAAAGTCCTCCCCGAACCCCCGGTGCGCCATGATCGTCAGCCCACCCGCCGCCTCGTCGAGAATCTGGATGTTCCCCATGTCCGCCCCCGCGAACTCCAGCGCCGCGTCCACGATGTCCTGCATCAGCGCCGACGAGTCCCCGCCCCGCACCAGCGCGATGCTCACCTGCCGCAGCCGCTGCAGAACCGCCAGCTCCGCAAGCAGCCGGCGGTCGTTCTCCACCAGCGCCAACTGCGCCGCACGACGGTCCGTGATGTCCTCCGCCATGATCACGATGCCGCCCACCTCACCGGCATCGTCCAGCCACGGGTACAACTCCCACCTGATCCACTGCACCCGCCCGTCCGGCCGCACGAACGAGTCCTCCTGCACGTGCACGCGCTGCCCCTGCAGCCCGCGCCGATGAGCCTCCTTCCACCGTTCCGGGATCTCCGGGAACACTTCGTAGTGCGACTTCCCGATCAGCCGACCGCCCATGTGCGGCGCATAGTCCGCCATCCAGCGCGGGCTCACCGCCAGGTAACGCATCTCCCGATCGAACATCGCCACCGCCCCCGGCATGCTCCCGATCAGGTCGCCCAGGTCGCCCCGGTGGCGAGGGAACCCGCGCCCCACTGCCTCACCGTCCGGCCGTTCCGCCGGCCGCCCGCGAGGGTCATCCGTCAATGGTCCCCGGGGCTGGACCGAGTCGTGCATACCTCGATCATACATCGCTCCAACGGACGGCGGCGAGTGTCGCCTTGCATGCAACCGCCGACACCAACATCCCGCGCGGCGCCGCGGAACGTTCCGACGCCGGGATCGCGGCTCTCACCCCGTAGGTCCCGACGCCCACCCGCGTGATAGGGGAACTTTTCCCATAGAAATCCGCACCCCGCCCGGGCAAGATGACTCTGCAGGATCGGCCGCGTCGGCGCACACCGGCACGCCCGGTCCTTCCGGGCCGCCTCCGCACAGCAAGGCCGGGCGACGTAACCCGGCCAAGGGAGTCCGTTTGTTTTCAGAGGAGCCTGAGATGTCCATCCGTCACGCCCTGCTCATCGTGCCCGCGTCGGCGCTGCTCTGCGCGGCAGGCACGCCCGAAGCCCGGGCCGCCGTCGTCCTCGGCAACGGCAGCCAGGTCAGTCTCGCGACCCTGCTCGCCGGCGACAAGCAGTTCATCGTCGGCGACAAGCTCTTCACGCTCGAGGCCTTCACGAGCTCCCAGACCCAGACCGTTGCCGGCCTCTTCTCTGTGATCGGCTACATCCAGGGCGGCGGCGGGGGCGGCGGGCTGCCCAACATCGGTTTCGATCTCGTCGGCCCCTTCGGCGATGGCTCACCCGGCGACGGCATCGTCCACGAGCTCAACCTCCAGTACACCGTCGAGATCACCGCCGCCGCCCTCGCCCAGAACCCCGCCCTTCGCATCAAGGACACCGTCCTCACCTTCAACGGCAGCGCCACCGGCACCGGCTCGTTCGCCCGCGTCGACGAGAGCCTCTTCACCTTCCCCGGCGGCGTGCTCATCCCCGGCTCCCCAATCTCCGTCTTCTCCATCGTCGGGCCCCCGGCGTCCAGCCAGTTCCAGACCGGCCTCGACTTCACCGCCCTCGCCGCCACGAAGATCGAAGTCAACAAGGACATCAAGACCTTCGCCGCCACCGCCGGCAGCACCGCCACCATCTCCCAGATCCGCCAGGAATTCAGCCAGATCCCGTCGCCGCCCGCCATCGGACTCCTCGGC
This sequence comes from Phycisphaerales bacterium, assembly GCA_016742075.1. GTDB lineage: Bacteria > Planctomycetota > Phycisphaerae > Phycisphaerales > UBA1924 > JACVCL01. Next base: position 3,243 of record JACVCL010000130.1, on the reverse strand, counting down.
GTGTGCGGCGTCTACGCCGTCCGCCGCCGCCGCTCCCTTCCCGCCCCCGTGATGGGCCGCCATTAGCCGCCGGCGCCCACGGCGCCCGGGGCGGGCCGCACGCCGGCCCGCCCCGTCGGAACGAGAGGACCATGATCCGCCAGACACACAGGACGGTCCTCCTCGTCACCGGCATGCGCAACAACTCGTGCCGCGAACGCGTCATCATGGCCCTCGAGCGCACCCCCGGCGTCGAGCAGGCGGAAGTCAGCCTCATCCGCGGCATCGCCGTCGTCGTGCACGACGGATCCTGCCAAACCGCGGTCCTCATCCGCGCCGTCGCGGCCGCCGGATACTCCGCCCGACCCGCCGAAGACCGGGACACGCGCATCACGCCCGCGGACCAACGGAGCCCGCCATGATCGTCAGAACCGAACTCAAGGCCAGGGATGTCATGACGCCCGACCCCCTCTGCGTCGCCCCCTCCGCCACCATCCGCGACCTCGCCCACCTCTTCGAAGAACACGAGTTCTCCGGCGCACCCGTCACCGACAACCAGGGCCGCGTCATCGGCATCGTCTCCAAAACCGACCTCATCCGCCGCTGCGCCCAGGGCACCGTCGACATCCCCCCCGCCTATCTCTTCGAGGTGCTCTGCGAGCAGGAGGCCGAGGACGAGGCCGGCGAGGTCATCCCCGAGCCCCTCGTCTGCGTCGAAGACTTCATGACCGAGGACCCCCTCATGGTCGCCCCCGACCTCTCCGTCGCCGAGGTCGCACGCCGAATGTTCGAACGCCGCGTGCACCGCGTCATCGTGGCCGACGCCGACAACTTCCCCATCGGCATCATCACCAGCATGGACCTCCTCGGCGCCTTCTCACGCTGACCACCCCACTGCCGCCCCCAACTCCCCACACACCCACATCCGACACATGCCCCCACCGCTCCTCACCCCCTTTCCCACCGCCGGAGCAACCATGAGCCCCATCCACCAGAAGCCCGGCGAGAAGCCACCCCCGGGTGCCGACAAGCGGCCCCAGCCCCCCGCCCCGTCCCCCGTCGGCCCGAGCCTTGACGACCGCATCCGCGCCCGCGCCTACCAGCTCTTCCGCCAGCGCACCAACAACGCCCACTCCGGCGATGCCCTCTCCGACTGGCTCCAGGCCGAGCGCGAACTCGACGGCAACGCCCAAGACCCCCCGGATCCCACCGACCCTCCAGACCCCCTCGCCTCCGCCGACCCACAGCCCAAACCCGTCACCGCCATCGAGCGCCCGCTCAGCCGGCCCCGCTGATCCCCCTCCCCCCCCGCTTCATCCCGGCCGAGCGATGCCGGTGATGCTCCCGCAGCACCTCCACCACCCGCTCGTCCGAAACCTCCCCGAACTCGCGGTAGAACTGACCGACCGCCCAGAAGGTTTCCGGCACGCACGGGCACACCAGGCGATCGCACAGCGCCCGCACCTCCGCCAGCCGGTCCTCCGGCGCCACCGGCACCGCCACGATCAGCTCGTGCGGCCGCTGCCCCCTCACCGTCCGCAGAGCCGCGATCATCGTCGACCCCGTCGCGATCCCGTCGTCCGTCACGATCACGCTCCGCCCTTCCACCGCCGCCCGCGGCCGCACCGCCCGGAACATCGTCCCCCGTCGCGCGATCTCCGCCATCTGCTCGCGGCACTCGCGCTCCACCACCCCGTCGCCCGCCTCGGTCATCCCCTCCGCGTGCCGGTTCAGATACACCTCCCCCGTCTCCGACACCGCCCCCAGCGCCAGCTCGGGCTGGCGCGGCGCCCGAAGCTTCCTCGAGAGCACCACGTCCAATTCCGCCCCTAGCGCCCTCGCGATCGGCAGCCCCACCTCGATCCCCCCTCGCGGGATCGCCAGCACCAGCGGATCCTTCAGCGGAAGGCTCTTCAGCCGCTCCGCCAGCCGCCAGCCCGCGTCCTCCCGGTCTTCGTACGACATCACGCTCATCGCGCACCGCCCGCCAGCATGTGGCCGATAAACCATCCCCGGGCCAGCCCCGCCGCACGCTCCAGCGTGCCCGGCTCCTCGAACAGGTGCGTCGCACCCGGCACGATCGACAGCCGCTTCTCGCACCGCAGCTCGCCCAGCGCCGCCCGGTTCAGCTCCAGCACCTCCCGGTCCCACGCCCCCACGATCAGCAGCGTCGGCGCCCGAACCTCCGCCAGCCACGCCCCCGCCAGGTCCGGCCGACCGCCACGCGACACCACCGCCCGCACCCGCGGCTCGCGCGCCGCCGCCACCAGCGCCGCGCCCGCACCCGTGCTCGCCCCGAAAAGCCCCACCGGCAGGCCCCCCGCCTCCTCACGCCCCATCGCCCACCCCGCCGCCGCCAGCAGCCGATCGGCCAGCAGACCGATGTCGAACACGTTCCGCCGATCCTCCGACTCAGCCTCCGTCAGCAGATCGAACAGCAGCGTCCCCAAGCCGGCCCCCTGAAGAACCCCCGCCACCAGCCGGTTCCGAGGGCTCTGCCGCCCACTCCCGCTGCCGTGCGCAAACAGCACCAGACCCCCCGCGCCCGCCGGCACGCACAACTCGCCCGGCAGAACCCGCCCGTCGGCGACGATCGAAACGTCCATCACCCCTCCCCGCCCGCTCCGGGCCCCGCACGCTTCTTCACCTCCCCGCGCACCCGCCGGGCGTGGTCCTCCAGCCGCCGCCGCGCCGCGTCGAACGCGTCACGCAACGCCACGTACACGTCCTCGTGCGCGTGGTCGAACCGGTGCTCCCGGCTCACCACGATCTCCTCGCCGGGCACCGTCAGGTCCACCCGCACCGAATACAACTCGCCCTTGTGCCGATGGTGCTGCGGCCTCGCCACCGTCACCCGGCACGACGTGATGCGGTCGAAGAACCGCTCCAGCCCCGCCGCGTGCTTCCACACCGCCTGCTCCACCGCGTCCGACTCCGGCACACCTTCGAACGCGATCGTCACCGGGATGCGCATCGCCAACCTCCCCGCTCCCCGGCCCCCCACACGGGCCCGCCGACCCAGGGCCGGCCATCCGATCCCTTCCACTCAACGCGCGTCGGCACCTCTCGGCTCCAACGCGCACTCCTCTCCCTGCGGCCCGCACGCCGCACGCTCGGCGGCCGAGGCCGGTGTCACCGGCTCCGCTCAGCCGCCCAGACGCCTCCGCCTCCGGCGCCGCGGCCATCTCCACACGGCCCGCAGCGCCGAATCTCCCTCTTCTCCCTGCCCGAGCCCACCGGGGGGGGCTGGCTGGGGGCTGGGTG
>JACVCL010000129.1 GCA_016742075.1 Phycisphaerales bacterium | reverse complement strand
CGGCACCCCCAAACCCCCGCATGCCCGCCACACCCACCACCGCTCCGCTCCGCCTCCCGCGTCGGCTGGCGATCCTCCTCGCCGCGGGCCTCCTCGCGGCCGGCGGATGCCGGACGCCCCGCGGCGGCGCAAGCCCCGAAAACGGCCCGGTCGCACCCTCACCCCAGGGCCCGCAGAACCCCGCCGCCCCACGCCCCGGCGACGCCGCCGTCACCCAGGCCCGCGACCTCCTCGACCAGGGACGCGAAGACGACGCCCTCCGCGTCCTCGCCCGCGCCATCGAACGCAACCCCACCCTCACCGTCGCCCACCTCGAAATGGGCGACATCTACCGCGAACGCGGCGACTACAACGCCGCCGAACGCAGCTACGACAGCGCCGCACGCCTGGAACCCCGGAACTTCGACGCCCAGTACCTCCACGGCCTCACCCTCCACCTCCTCAACCGACTCGACGAGGCCGTCCGCGCCTACCTCCGCGCCCTGGCCATCCGCTCCGAAGACCAGGACGCCAACCTCAACCTCGCCATCGCCTATCTCCAGCTCAACGAGCCCAATCAGGCCGTCGGCTTCGCCGAGCAGGCCGCACGCCTCAACCCCGACCGCGGCGAGGCCCAGGCCAACCTCGGCGCCGTCTACTCCGCCCTCGGCCGCCACGCCGACGCCGTCCGACGCTACGAACGCGCCGCCGAGCTCATGACGCTCAACCCCCAGCTCCTCGTCAACTGGGCCGAAAGCCTCGGCCGCCTCGACCGCTACACCGAGATGGTCAACACCCTCGAACGTGCCATCGCCCTCAAGCCCTCCGCCCCCGCCCACGAACGCCTCGGCTTCGCCCACTTCCGCCTCCGCCAGTTCGACCTCGCCAAGCAGCACTTCCGCAAGGCCATCGACCTCGACGCCACCCACTTCCCCGCCCTCAACGGCCTGGGCGTCTGCCGGCTCAACGACTACCTCGTCGGCGGCCAGGCCGACCGCCAGGCCATCGACGACGCCATGGACCACCTCCGCGCCAGCCTCCGCATCAACCAGAACCAGCCGCGCATCGTCGAACTCGTCCAGCTCTACGGCCGCAACTAACCCCCCCCCACACCCACCCATACCCGCCACCCATGCCCAACCCCGCGCTCCTCGAAGCCTTCCCCACCCCCTCCGACACCACCTTTGTCATCGAGCACATCGCCGAGGAGTTCACCAGCGTCTGCCCCAAAACCGGCCACCCCGACTTCGGCGTCGTCACCCTCCGCTTCGCCCCGCGCCCAGCGCGCGACGGCGGCGTCTGCGTCGAGCTCAAGAGCCTCAAGCTCTACCTCCAGTCCTTCCGCAACGAGGGCATCTTCTACGAGGCCGTCACCAACCGCATCCGCGACGACCTCGCACGCCTCATGAACCCCCTCTGGCTCCTTATCACCACCGACTGGCGCGGCCGCGGCGGCATCCGCAGCGTCATCCGCGCCGCCCACGGCGAGGTCCCCGCCGAGTGGCGCACCCGGTGAACGAACTCATCCTCGCCACCACCAACCCGCACAAGCTCGACGAGTGCCGGGCCATCCTCGCCCCCGCCGGCGTCGCCCTCCGCTCCCTCGCCGACCTGCCCGGCCCCTTCCCCGAGCCCGATGAGAACGGCGAAACCTTCCAGGCCAACGCCACCATCAAGGCCCTGGCCTACGCCCGCATGACCGGCCGCCGCGTCCTCGCCGACGACTCCGGCCTCGAGGCCGACGCCCTCGCCGGCGAACCCGGCGTCCACTCCGCCTACTACGCCGGCCGCGACGGCACCCGCGCCGAACGCGACCAGCGCAACAACGCCAAACTCCTCCACGAGCTGCGCGGCGTCCCGCCCCACCTCCGCACCGCCCGCTACGTCTGCGTCATGGCCCTCGCCGACCCGTCCGCCCAGGGCCGCCCCGAGCCCCGCGTCATCGCCATCACCCGCGGCGAGTTCCCGGTCCTCGTCGGCACCGAGCCCCGCGGCCGCAACGGCTTCGGCTACGACCCCCTCATGCGACTCCCGGCCGACGGCCGCTCCGTCGCCGAACTCACCGACGACGAGAAGAACGCCCTCTCCCACCGCGGCGCCGCCGCCCGCGCCATGGCCCAGCGCCTGCGCGAACTCCCCCCCCGCTGACCGCCCCCACCCCTCTCCACAAACAGCAACGCCCGGCGAGTCCTTCCGCCGGGCGTCGCGGGATAGACGAAACAAACTCGGATGGTCACGCGGCCTTGCGGCGGGCCTGACGCCGAGTGTTCGACTGGCTCTTGCCCCACTTGTAGCTCTGGCCCTTGAACTTCAGGGCCGTGCCCTTGCGGCTCGACTTGCGGGCCGTCTTCCGGGCCGACTTCCGGGCGGTGTTCCGGGTGGTCCGGGCCGACTTCCGGGCGTTCCGCGGGGCCGAGCGCTTCGACGCGCTCGTCCGCGTGCGGTTCTTCTTCCAAGAGCGGCTCTTGGCCGTGCGCTTCGTGCTGGTGCGGGCTTTCGAGCGGCGGGTGCGGGTGCGGGTCGTGGCCATAGGTCCGTGCGTCTCCGTCGGTGCGTCACGTCGGCCCGAGGCTCCCCATCCGTGGGGACAGGCCCGACGCCTGAGTGTGGTTATCGCTTCGGAGAACCGGACGCGGTCCTTCAGCCCGATCAGAAAATTCTTCCCGATTCAGACACGCCACCGACCCCCCACCACCCCCCCCGCAAACCCCCACCCACCGCACGCACCCCCCAAACGCTCGCGCCGCCGGGGCCCACGCACGCTCCGTCTATAGTCCCCGCCCCCGATTTTCGATCCGTCCGCCGCCCCGATGACCACCCACGCGCCATCCTGGTCGCCCCTCTCCTGGAAGCACAAGCTCGCCGCCCAGCAGGTGGTCTACCCCGACCGCGCCGCCGTCGACGCCGCCGTCGCCAAACTCGCCGCCTTCCCACCCCTCGTCACCAGCTTCGAGGTCGAGCGCCTCAAGAGCCTCATCGCCGACGCCCAGCAGGGCAAACGCTTCCTCCTCCAGGGCGGCGACTGCGCCGAAACCCTCGACGACTGCCGCGCCGACGTCATCACCAGCAAGCTCAAGATCCTCCTCCAGATGTCGCTGGTGCTTGTCCACGGCCTCAAAAAGCCCGTCATCCGCGTCGGACGCTTCGCCGGCCAGTACGCCAAGCCCCGCAGCTCGCCCACCGAAACCCGCGACGGCGTCACCCTCCCCAGCTACTTCGGCGACCTCGTCAACGCCCACGAGTTCACCCCCGCCTCACGCGCCCCCAACCCCGAACTCATGGTCCGCGGCTACCAGCACGCCGCCGTCACCCTCAACTTCATCCGCGCACTCATCGACGGCGGCTTCGCCGACCTCCACCACCCCGAGTACTGGGACCTCAAGTTCCTCGCCCACGTCCACGTCCCCGACGACCTCCGACGACGCTACCAGGGCATGGCCGCCCAGCTCGCCGAGGCCCTCCGCTTCATGGAGGCCCTCGGCGAGACCGCCGTCGCCGACCTCAACCGCGTCGAGTTCTTCTCCAGCCACGAGGCCCTCAACCTCCTCTACGAGTCCGCCCAAACCCGCACCGTCCCACGCCGCGAGGGCCACTACAACCTCACCACCCACCTCCCCTGGCTCGGCGAACGCACCCGCCACCCCGACGGCGCCCACGTCGAGTACCTCCGCGGCATCGCCAACCCCGTCGGCGTCAAAATCGGACCCAACACCGCCCCCGACGAACTCCTCCGTCTCCTCACCACCCTCAACCCCCGCAACGAGCCCGGCCGCATCCTCCTCATCCACCGCATGGGCGCCGCCAGGGCCCGGCAGGCCCTCCCGCCCCTCATCCGCGCCGTCCGAGACCGCGGCCACCGCGTCCTCTGGGTCTGCGACCCCATGCACGGCAACTCCACCACCACCCGCGCCGGCATCAAAACCCGACTCTTCTCCGACATCCTCGACGAGATCTACGCCGCCTTCGACTGCCACGCCCACGAGGGCACCATCCTCGGCGGCGTCCACTTCGAACTCACCGGCGAAGACGTCACCGAGTGCCTCGGCGGCGCCGCCGGCGTCACCGAGGACGACCTCAGCACCGACTACCGCTCGCCCTGCGACCCCCGCCTCAACTACGCCCAGGCCCTCGAACTCGCCTTCGCCATCGCAGGCCGCGCCGCCGAGCCGCGGACCACCGAGTAGCCCCGGCACGCCCGCCCCCGGCCTCTCCCTCGCCCCGGAGCGCCGCCGCGTCGGCATCCACCGACCCATGGCATCCCACATCCAGCGGCGCCGGCCGCGGCGGCAGCCTCAGAAACTGTCGCGGATCGTCGACACCCGCTCGATCAGGGCGGCACGCCGCTCGCCGGCGGGGCGCGGAGCGCCGCACAGGTCGCACAGGGCGTCGATCAGGCGGTCGTCTTCGACGATCTGCGAGATGTACACGCCGAGAATGTCCTTCGGGTTCGTGCTGTCGCTGTCGATGATGATGTCGGGCGCCATCGGCCGCCACGACGACGCCTTGCGCACAATCACCACCCCGCGCGCGGCCTCGATCAGCCGCTGCGGCAGCACGATCGTCTCGGTGCGGTCGTACGCGGCCAACGCCGCCCGGTGCGGCTCGCCCATCGTGTCGCGGGGTATCTCGAACGCGGTGGGCAGCACCACGGGGGCCTGCTGGTGCTTGAAGGGGAACTCGATCAGCGAAGTCGTGACGAGGTTCTCGTACGGCGATGACCGCTCGGCCTTCCGGGGGTCCTCGGCGGGACGCGCCTGCCCGTTGCCGTCCATGATCGGAAAGCACCAGTCTTTGATCACCGTGGCGTCTTCCAGCGGGCCGATCCGGCGTCTCGCCCTCGGTTGCCCGTGCGGGTTGGCGATGTTGATCTTGAAGTACCAGATCGACCGGGTCACCATTGCGGTCGAGGCGCCGCCGATGATTTCGTCGTCCAATCGCAGGTGATGGGCGGCCAACAACCCGAGGCGGTCCACCACCCGCCCCCGGATGTGGTACGGGTTCACGCCGCGGGGGGAGATCTCCGGCAACGCCTCCCTGGGGACGCCTTGCATCCGGGGCGTCAGCGAATCGGACACCCAGGGCCCGGGCGTTCGGGCGATGAACATGGTCGTCCCGTACGGAAGCCCGGCGGGCAAGTCCGGCCGGATGGACGCCGGCTCGAAAAAGACCCCGTCGCGCGGCCATCGCCTCGTGCCCGACAACGACGGGATGAGGTTGGCCGGGGCGGGCAGGACCGCGATCGGCGTGGTCTCGCTCCGCAGCAGCACCGGCGTGCCCGCCAGAAGCCCCCCTTCACCCTCGACCCCGAACACCTCGCGCCGCAGACGCCACGTCAGGTTCAGGTCGGCCGCAATGGCCTCGATCGCCCGCTGCGTGCTCCCGAGGTCGGCGGCGTACTGCGCGGGCTGAATGTCGGGCCCCTTCGGCGGCGGCACCTGATAGGTGTTGTCGAACACCACACCGCTGGCGCCCTCGGCGGGCCGCGGCGAGAACGCGGCCGGATGGCCCTGCTGAAACGAGAGGGGATGGGGAGGCACCGCGCCGAGAACGGCCGCAGCGTGGGCGTTGAGCACGAGCGCCGCGGCGTACACCAACCGCATCGACCCGGATGAACCCCGGTTGTGTCGCATCGTGATGTCCTCCGAACAATCGAGTGTAAACCAAGTGTCCGGGCACGCCAACACTAGTCTTGATAACTATTCTGTGAGCCGCTCATCCCGAGTGAGTTCGCGCCGCTTGATCGCCCGATCGTCGCCCGAACCTATTCCCGTCCAAAGACACTGCGGCCGGGTCCATGTTCCGACGCGACGGCGAGATGCGGCCGGATCACCGGCGCTCTTCACCGGAAGGTGCCCGGCCGCCCGGCCGTGGGCCCCACTCACGACACCGACATCACGGGGCCGGCGCCGGGGCCGGGGCCGGGGCCGGCTCCGGCGCCTCCGACTCAGCCGTCTGAGACGTGATCACCGGCCGACCGTTCTCGTCGAGGGTCACCGTCCACCCGGCCTTGCGCGTGCCCGCGTCGATGAACCGCATCACGGGCTGGCCGTTGCGCCCGATGGCCAGGGTCATCGCGTGCACGCCCGGCGCCGAGCCGATCCCGATCGACGCGTCGCCCGCGGTCCCGATCGTCAGGCTGATGCCGCCCTGCCCATCCGCCCCCTTCATCGTCACCATCGCCATCCCGTTGATCAGCCGCGAAGCCGCGATGGCGATCGTCGCCTCGCCCGGGCCGCCCCCCAGCGAAATCATGTCCGCGTAAACAAACCTCATCCGCCAAGGCAACGGCAGCCGCTGCAAGACCCCCAGCGTGATGGACGACCCGACCACCGACAACATCAACACGGTGGCCACGAACTGAATATTGCTCTTCAGCCGGCTCTTCGCCGGCGTGCTCCCGGAATTCGCGCTCACCACAACCTCCTTCAGCCAACACCCCGCAGCCCACAATCGCTCCTCACCCCTCCCGCACCCGCTCCCACACCGCCCGGTACCGCTTCCACATCGCCTCCAGCGCACCCGGCACCACACGCACCTGCCCCACCGCCGACATGAAGTTCACATCCCCGCTCCACCGCGGCACCACGTGCACGTGCACGTGCTCCGGCACCCCCGCGCCGGCCGCCGTCCCCTGGTTCACACCCACGTTCACCCCCTGCGGCTCCAGCGCCCGCTCGCACAACTCCACCGCCAGGTCCGTCAGGCTCCACAACTCCGCCCGCTGCGCCGGCGTGTACTCCAGCAGACGCATCCGCCCCACCCCCAGGCACACCAGCAGATGCCCGTTGGCGTACGGGTAGCGGTTCAGCAGCACCAGCCCCCCCGGCCCGTCGCCCCCCGGCCCCGTCCGCGCCACCACCAGGTTCGCCTCGTCCCGCTCGGGGTGCAGCCAGTACTCCCGCAGAAAACAGTTCCCCTTCCCCCCACCCTGACCCCCACCCTGACCCCCACCCTTCGCCCCACCCGCCGAAGCCCCATCCGCCGAATAACCTACCCCCGTCCCCGCCTTCTCCGCCTCGCTCAGTATGTCCTTGTACGACTGCTGCCACTGCG
>JACVCL010000128.1 GCA_016742075.1 Phycisphaerales bacterium | reverse complement strand
ACCCCCCACCCCCCAGCCACCCGCCCCCCCACTGCGCCACTCCGGCAACCCCTCCCCGTTGTGCGCCGGCCCCGGCCGGGTGCGGCGAGGTAGGCTGAGTCGATGAGGAGTGGCGCCATGGTGCAAATGCTTGCGGCCGCGGCGGTGTGGGCGATCGTCGGGCCTGCCTCAGGCGCGCCGGCCGATACCGCCGGGGAACTGCTGGACGGTGTGAAACTGGTCGCCTCCCCGGGCATCCCGGGGTCGCTGGCGGTGTGGGGCGATGACGCATCGACCGTGCTCACGGGCCGCGGCGAGGGGCGCACCGCCGCGCCGGTGGTGGTCTCGGGCGTTCTGGGCAAGGGACGCTTTGTTGCTTTCGGGCACGACGGGTACTTCGCGGCGGACAACGCGGCCGTCGGCGATACAGCACGGCTGATCCTGAACGCCGCGGCGTGGGCGCTGCCCGCCGACCAACCCCGGGAGGCGGGGCTCGTGGGGGCGCAGCTCGCGGAGATCTTCGCCGCGGGCGGTTGGAAGGCGGCCCCGGTGGACCTTTCCGCCCCCGCGCCGCTGCCGCCGCTGCTGGTGATCAGCCCCGTGGCCCTTCCCGCGGCCGCCCTGCGGCGGCTGGATGCCCACCTGCGCGCCGGGGGCGGGGCGCTCTTGGCGCAGACCGGCTGGGGCTGGCGGCAGGTGCACGGTGGGGCGCCGATGAGCGGCAACCCGTTCAATATCCTCCTCCGTCCCGCGGGCGTGGCGTGGACCGACCACACGGTGGAGCGCACGGCCCCGGATGGCCTGGCCGCCACGCCGCCGCCGGCGCTCAGCCACGGCGGGCGGGCCGTTCGGGCGCTGATCGACCTGGCGGGCGGCGCCGCGCCGCTCGGCGAGGCCGACCTGGCCCAGGCGGCGGCCTCGGCCGCAGACGCGGCCCGCTTCATGGGCCCCAACGACACCATCCTGCGGCCCCGGCTGCGCGCCCTGATCGCCGAGCGCGCCGACCGGATCCACCCGTCCCCGGCTTCGCCGCTGGATGCGCGGCGGGGCCTCGACCGGCTGCTGCTGGCGGTGCAGCTCGACGAGTGGGCGGACAGCGCCGACGGCGTGCGCGCCCACCCTGCCAGTTCCGCATTCCCCGGCTCGGTGCCGCCCGATGCCCCGCGGGTGAAGTCCGAGGTCCAGATCAATCTGGCCCGTCCCGATTGGCACAGCACCGGGCTCTACGCCCCGCCAGGAGCCACGCTGACCGTCGATGTGCCCGCCGGCGCGGCCGGGCTGCGGCTGCGCATCGGCCCGCACACCGACGGCCTGTGGCATCTGGCTTCGTGGAAGCGCGCACCCGAGATCAGCACCGCCGCGGCGCTGAAGGAGGGTCGGAACACCGCGGCCAGCGCCTTCGGCGGGCTGGTGTACATCGACGTGCCCGGGCCGGCCATCCGCCCCGGCCGGACGGTGACGGTGACGATCGCCGGCGCGGTGCGGGCCGCGTGGTACCGGCAGGGTGTGACCACGGCCGAGCAGTGGGCTCAGTCGCTCGCGGGGGCTGCGCCGTGGGCCGAGCTCGAAGGCCGCGCGGTGATCCTGACCGTGCCGATCGCCGCGGCGCGGAAGGTGAAGGACCCTGAGGCGCTCATGCGGTTCTGGGATCGCGTGCTCGACGCGCAGGCCGACCTGGCGACGATCCCGCGCGAGCGGGCGCGGCCCGAGCGGATCGTGGCCGACGTGCAGATCTCGGCCGGGTACATGCACGCCGGGTACCCGATCATGACCCACCTCGACGCCGCGGACCACATGACGAACACGGCCAATCTCGAGAAGGGCGTGCACGCCTGGGGGCTCTTCCACGAGCTGGGGCACAACCACCAGTCGGCGGACTGGACGTTCGACGGTACCGGCGAGGTGACCGTGAACCTGTTCACGATGTACGCGCTGGAGAAGGTGTGCGGCGTGCCGGTGGGCGGCGGTCACCCGGCCTTCGCCGACCGCGAGCGGTCGACCGCCGCGCACGTGCTGAAGGGTGCCGACTTCGGGAAGTGGAAGGCCGATCCGTTCCTGGCGCTGTGGATGTACGTGCAGCTGCAGGAGGGCTTCGGGTGGGAGACCTACCGGCGCGTGTTCGACGAGTACCGCCGGCTGCCCCCCGGCGAGCGCCCCCGCGGCGACGACGCCAAGCGCGACCAGTGGCTCGTGCGGTTCAGCCGCGCGGCGGGGAAGAACCTCGGCCCGTTCTTCGCGGCGTGGGGCGTGCCGGTGTCGGATCAGGCCCGGCGGGCCGTCGCCGATCTCCCGCGGTGGATGCCCGAGGGGTTCCCGCCCCGGTGATGTCAGGTGGTCAGCACGGCGACGGCGATGTTCGCCGCGTTGAAGAGCATGTGCATGGCGATGGGCGCGGTGATGCGCCCGGTGCGCTCGTAGGCCACGCCGAAGGCGGCCGACAGCACGAAGAGCGCCGGCAGCGCGTGCCACGCCGCCGCCCCCAGGTGCTGCACCGTGAACACGGCCGACGTGACGAGAATGGCCGCGGCGGGCGAGCCCAGGGCCCGGCGCACACCCGTCTGCAGCGCGGCCCGGTAGATGAGCTCCTCGGCGATGGGCGCCCCCACCACCACACCGGCGACCACCATCCACCAGCCCGCACCCATCGGCTGCGTGGTCAGCGTGTTCAGCGTGACGTGGGCGATGCCGCCGGGCGGGTCCATGCCTGCCAGGCGCGCGATGGCCCCGGCCACCAGCAGGCTCAGGAAGCCCAACGTGCCGACGATCGGGAACACCAGCGCGAACGCCCCGGCCCCGCGGGCCAGATCGCACCAGCGGAACCGAAGGCCCATCGCCCGCCGCACACCGGGAAGAGCGGCGAGCACGAACGCCGCGGCCAGCAGCACGCCGGCCAGGCCCCCGAGCTGGATGACGCCCTGGTGCCCCAGCGGCATCGCGCCCGGGGGCGGCGGCGTGGGCGAGGGCGCTGTGGGCGTCGACGACCCCGAGAAGAACCCGACGAACATCCGCCCCGTCACGGCGCCCAGCGCGTGAGACATCCACAGAAGCACGGCGACAACCATGAACAGATGCCACGGCAGGGCGTCGCCACCCGGCTCGCCCGCCGTGGGCGCGGGCACGGGGCGATAGAGGCGGCGGCGCCAGATGACGAACCCGCCGACCGCCGCGAGGGCCGCCATCGCCGCCGCGGGCCACGCCGAGGGCCGGCGCGGCGGCGTGCCCGGCCCGCCAGGAGCGGAGAGTCCGGGCGAATCGGGGGCGGGTGTCTGGTCCGGCTGGGGCGGGTCGGCTACAACCGTACCCGCCGGCGGGAGATCTGTTCGGAGAACGTCCGGTTCGGCGGCCGCGGGAACGGCGGGAACGCCGCTCAGCGTTGCGGCCAGCGCGCCGATGATGAGGAGACCGATGAGCGACCGTGCGCCCATCACGCTCGAGCAGATCGTGGCCAACACCCGGCGCGAAGTGGCCGAGCGGAAGGCGCGGACGCCGCTGGAGGCGCTCAAGGACCGGATCTCGGAGCTGGGCCGGCCGCGGAACTTCTTCCAGGCGGTGGTGCGGCCCCGGAGCGGGCGCACAGCGGTGATCGCCGAGATCAAGCGCAAGAGCCCCTCGGCGGGGTGGATCCGCCCTGAGTACCAGTCGGAGCCCTTCGACCCGGTGGCCATCGCCCGAAAGTACCACGCGGCGGGGGCCGCGGCGATCAGCTGCCTGACCGATTTCACGCACTTCGGCGGCCGGCTGGAGTACATCCACGCCATCCGCGACGCGGTGCCCCTGCCCGTGCTGCGGAAAGACTTCATCGTCGAGCCCTGGCAGGTGTGGGAGGCCCGTGCCGCGGGGGCCGACGCGATCCTGCTCATCGCCGAGTGCCTCACCCTCAGCGAGATGCTCGACCTGATGATCCTCTCGCGCGAGCTCGAGATGACGGCGCTGGTCGAGGTGCACTCGATGGAGAACCTGCTCCGCGTGCGCCCGCACGTGGGGTTCCCCAACACCAGCTACGGCCTGCTGGGGATCAACAACCGCGACCTGTCATCGATGACCACCGACCTCAACCACACGCTGCGGCTGGTGGACCTCGTGGAGGACCCGGCGACGCTCGTGAGCGAGTCGGGCATCCGCACCCCCGACGACCTGCGCCGGCTGCGCGAGGCCGGGGTGCGCATCGTGCTGGTGGGCGAGAGCCTCATGCGCGAGGCCGACCCCGGGGCCGCCCTGGCCCGGCTTCTGGCCTGAGACCCCCGCCGCGGGCGCGGTATCCTTCGGCCCGGCCCGGCCCACGCCCGGCCCACCCCAGGAGCCACCCATGAATCGCTACGCCGCCCTCGCCGTTCTCGCCGCCGCCCCGGTCCTCGGCCTCGCCGGCTGCCAGGGCAAAACCGACAGCGGCCAGTCGTACACCATGACCATCGACCGCCGTCTCGAGGCGATGATGCCCGGCGACCTCAAGACCGTCCACGCCGCGGCCGAGCAGGTGCTCAAGCAGGACATGGGCTACACGGTGACCACCTCGAACATCGACGCGCTCAGCGCCGTCATCGAGGGCCGCACCGCCCGCGACAACAGGGTGAAGGTCGAGAGCTTCAAGGACGGCGACCGCGTCACCAAGGTGCGCGTGGGCGTCGACCCCGCGGGCGATGAACTGGCGATGCGCAGCATCCTCGACAACCTGGCGCGCCGGCTCAAGTAACCCCCCTTCCCGCCGCTACACCGCCGCGCCGGGCCTTCCCCCGCGCCGGTGCGCCCACGCCAGCAGCAACCCGCCCGCGACCACCATCAGCACGCTCAGCCACTGGCCTCGCGAGAGGCCGGCGATGCGCTGCACCGCCAGGTGGGCGTCGGGCAGGCGGATGAACTCGGTGGCGATGCGCCCGACGCCGTAGACGATGAAGAACCACGCCGTCACCAGGCCGTGGCGGCCGGTCCGCTCGGGCCGCGTCCACGCCCAGGCCGCCGCCAGCGCCGCGAACAGCACCACCCCCTCGGCGAACGCCTGGTACAGCTGCGAGGGGTGGCGGGCGCTCAGCAGCGGCGCCAACTTCTCGGCGACCCCGGGGATCCGCCGCTGCACGTCGGCGATCAGCGTGAGCTTCGCCTCGTCGAGGGCGCTCTCGGGCACCGCCCCGGCCGCGATCGCCGCGGCCCCCTCCCCCGGCGCCAGGCCCAGCGACGCCGGCAGCCGGTCGGCCAGCAGCTCGGTGAGCCGTCGCGCCTGGTCGGCGTCGAGACGGGGCGGCCGCTCGAGAAGCTCTTGTGGGAACTTCACCGCCCACCACGGCGCCGGCTCTCCGGGCGCCGCGGCGATCTTCCCCAGCAATTCGCCGTTGACGAAGTTCGCGCAGCGGCCCAGGAAGATCCCCGGCGGCGCGGCCAGCGCGATGCAGTCGGTGATGTGCAGCGCCGGCACGCGGAACTGCCGCGAGCACCACCAGCACGCCAGGATGATGCCGATCATGCCGCCGTGCGACGCCATGCCGCCGTGCGCAAGATCAAGCACCCCCCACCACGGCGCCGACGGCGAGAACGTCCACAGCAGCTCGGGCCGGTAGATGAGCACGTACCCCAGCCGCCCCCCGGCGATGGTGCCCACCACCACCGCCAGGATCAGATCCGCCACGCGCTCCCGCGGCACGACGATCAGCCGCCGGCCGGCCATCCACGTCAGCAGCAGCCAAGCCAGGATGAACCCGGCCACGTACGAAAGGCCGTACCAGCGCACCCCGAACGAGCCGGAGATGCGCCAGGCGAACGGGTCGAGATCGTGCAGCCACGCAGCGAGGACCATGCCGGCCGCGATGGTAACCCGCGCCGGCCCGGTCCGCCCATTACCATCGACCCGGTGTCCACCGCTTCACCGGCGATCCTGGCCCTGGCCCAACTGGCCCTGCTCGTCGCCCCCGCGACGGTGCTCACGCTGCTGCTCCGCGCCGCCCGGTTCCCCGGCGGCACCGCCGCGGCGGCCCTGGCCGGGGGTGTCGTCGCCGGCGTGCTCGTTGGCCCGGGTGTGCTCGGCCGTGCGGCCCCCGCCCTGCATCAACAGGTTTTCGAGGGCGGCGCCGCCCAGCGCGACGCCGTCGAGGCGGTCCGGCGGCGGCAGGCGGTCGAGCGCGCGGCGCTCGGCGCGGCCGCCCTCGATGCGCCGGCCCGTGACCTGCGCGACCGCGAGCACGCCGCCGAGCTGCGCCCCCTCGAAGACGCGTTGGCCGACGCCCGCCGGCGCCACCGCGACGGCCTGAACCTGCTGCTGTCGGGCCTGGCGGCCCTGCAGACCGCGCTCGCCGCGGCCCTCATGCTGCCGGTGCGGGCCCGCGTCTGGCGCGGCGGCGCGGCGATTCTCGCCGAGCCCGGGGGGTGGATCAGCCCTCTCGTCGGCCCGGCCGCCGCGGTCTTCTCGGGGGCCGGGGCCGCGATCGTCGGGGCGCTGGCGCTCGGGCTGCCGGCGCGGGAGGCGCTCGCGCTGGGCGCGGTCTTCGCCGCCACGGGGATCGGCACGCTCGCGGGCGTGCGCGTGCGGATGGCCGCGGCCACCGGCATGCTCACCGCCGGCCCCGCCGCGGTGCTGCTCTCGTGGTCGGCGGCGTGGGTGTACCCCTTGTTCGGCCTGTTCGCCGGCCTGCTCATCCCCCTCGGGCTCGAGGGCCGGGCGCTGCGGACCACGCGGCGCGCCCTGCGTACGGCCCTGCTGCTGGCGATACTGCCGGCCGCGGCGTGCGCGGTGGTCTCGGGCTTCGACGTGCCCTCGGCCCTGGGTCTCTCGGGCGGCGGACCGGGCGCCCGGGCATTCTGGGTGGGCCTGGCGCTGGCGGTGCTGTGGATCGGCGAGGGCCTGGGTCTGGCCGCGGCGCTGGCGTGGCTCAGCGCGGGGCGCGCGGGCGCCTGGACGCTGAGCGTCCGCCTGTGCGAGGCCGTGCCGGGCACCATCGTCGGCATGCTGCTGGTGCTGTCGGCGGCCGGGGTCGTCGGGCCGGCGCTCGCCGCCGGCGTGGCGCTCGGCGCGGCGGCCAGCGCCTGGCCGGCGAACAGGGCCGCGGCGGCGGCGGTGATGAGCTTCAGCTTCATGGTGATTCCCAACGACGTTTGTGGAATGAGCGCCCGTGCAAC
>JACVCL010000127.1 GCA_016742075.1 Phycisphaerales bacterium | reverse complement strand
GCGTGGGTCCCCGGCGCGGTGGTCGGCTGCCCCGCGGTCGGCCGAGGCCCTGCCACCCCCGGAACCCCCGGAACCCCCGGAGCCCCCGGACCCCCGGGAGGACCCACCAGACCGGCGTCCTCGCCCGGCGGCCCGGCGCAGGCCCCTGACCGGAAGCCCGACCCCGCTCCCGCGCCGTCAGGGCCGGCCGCCCCCGCGGCCCCCGCGGCCGAGCGTCCGCCGCACCGGTTCTACTGGGCGGTGTCGGGCACGGGGGCCCGGAAGATCGCGATCGACGGTGTCCCGGTCGTGACCGACCGCGTGGCGCTGTTTTACGAGCAGCACCTGGGCCTTTACCCGCGGCTGTGGGATGGCCGGCCGGAGAACGGGGGCATCCCCCAGAAGGCCGATCTGGAGGCCCACCTCGCCAAGGTGCGGTCGGACGTCGAAAAGGCGATCCCGGATCCGAACTGGAGCGGGCTGGCCATCATCGATTTCGAGGCCTGGCCGCCGCAGTGGAAGTGGCTGCTGGAGCCCTACCGCGAGATGTCGCGGCAGATGGTGCGCCAGCGCCAGCCCGATCTGCCGGCGGCCGAGGTCGAGCGCCTCTCGGCCCAGTGGTTCGAGTCGTCGGCGCGGAACTTCATGATCCGCACGATCCGCGCGGCGCGGGCGGCGCGGCCGAAGGCCCTCTGGGGCTTTTACCACTTTGTGCCCAAGGAAGAGGACCTCGAGCCGACCAAGTGGATGGCCGCCGAGGTCGACGCGGTGTTCGCGAGCGTGTACGCCACGCACATGAGCCTGCCGGGCATCGCCGCCAACGACAGCGAGCAGCCCGAGGGCTGGTACGCCCACCGGATGAGCCAGACCGTCGACCTGGCCCGGCGCTGGGCCCCGGGCAAGCCCGTGTACGCGATGATCATGCTCCGCTACTGGGACGTGAACAAGGCCCACGCGTACAAGCCGCTGAACGACGCCGACCTGGCCACCGCCATCGGCCACCCCCGCGCCTGCGGCGCCGCCGGCACGATCATCTGGGACGTGCTGACCAAGCCCGGCGAGGCCGGGCAGTTCGACGAGCAGTTGAGGACCCGTGTGGCCCCGGCCATCCGCCGCACGCAGCAGGACTGAACCGCCGGCGCGCGGCCGGGCCGGCGGCGCTCACTCGGGCTTGGGCGGGCTATTGAGCTTCCTGTGCTCGTCCATCGCCTTGTCGGGGTCCCAGTTGTCGGGCAGCGAGGTGATCTCGATGGTCGTCTGCTGCCGCTGGTCGACAAGCCGGTCGCTGTTCTGGATGAGCAGGCCGATCGCGACGGTCGAGGTGCGGCTCTCCAAGCGGTGCGTGGCGGTGTTCCACGCCAGGTCGGTCTGGCCGTAGCCCTCGGTGACGGTCACCTGCGGCATGGGGCCGGGCAGGCCGCGCTCCACGGGCTGGAAGGTGACGGTGAGCTTACCGTGCACGTCGGCGCGCTGGCCGTCGAGGCGGGTGATCTCGAAGCGGTTCTGCGACACCAGATCGCCCGGCTGCAGCGGGACCATGCGCTGGGCCGTCCACGTGCCGCCGAGCTTGCGGGGCAGGCCCTGGTCGTCGTTGAGCACGCCGTCGCCCGAGAAGATCGGGTTGATGACCCCCTCGAGGGTCGAGGGGTTGGTGAGGAAGCCGAGCAGTTTCTTGTCCGAGGCGTCGAGTTCTTTGACCACGGCCAGCACGTCGTCGAGCCCGGTGAGGTTCGAGATCCGCCCCTCCAGGCCGATGCGGAACCGGATGTTGGCGGCCAGCAGCGGCGGGGCGAGCCTGAGCCCGCCGGTTCGCCCGACGCCCTCGGGCCGCGGCTGGGTGTCGAACTTGGTCACCGACTGCACGCCGTCGGCGTCGGTGCGTTCGTAGCCCGCGGCCGCCGCGAGGATGCGCATGAGGACATCGAACGAACCATCGGGGTTCGCCGCCTCGATGGTCAGCCTCGTCTGGATCGCCGACTGCAACCGCTCGCGGACCTCGCCCTCGGACCGCTTCTGCGTGTTGTTGAAGTCGTACGACACGGCGTAGACCAGCTGCCGGCCGACCGGCATGTCGAGCCGGATGCGGGGTGCGCCGGCATCGGCCGCGGCGGCCGGGGGCGCGGCCCCGGTGGCGGCCGTGACACCGGCGGACCCGGTCGCTCCGGGGGCGCCCGTCGGCGCCGGCTCGGCCGCCGGGGCACCCATCGCCGCCGCGATCATCGCCGCCACGCCGAACCAACAAGCCCAACGCCTGATCATGGTTGATTGCTCCGAAGAAGCCTCCGCCCACACCGGGGAACTGGGGTGAGGTGGGGCGGTGCGGGGGTGGTGAGTGTACCGGTGAGCCGTGCCGCGGAGGCTCCGGACGTGCTTCTCGGGCCCGCGGCGGCCGGGCGGCCCGCGCCGAACCCTCGGGGGGCATGGCCGGGCGGACTACTCTTCTCGTCGTGCGGCTGGCGCTTCTCCAGTTCAATCCGACGGTCGGCGACTTGGCGGGCAACGCCCGGCGCACGGCCGAGCTGGCCGCCCGGGCCGCCGAGGCCGGTGCCGACCTGGCGGTGTTCCCCGAGCTCTCGCTCGCCGGGTACCCCCCGTACGACCTGCTCCTTCAGGAGGGCTTCTGCGAGGCGGCCCGGGCCGCCGCGGCGGATCTCGCCGGCCGCACGCCCGCGGGCCTGGCGGTGGTCGTGGGCCTGCCGTGGAAAGAGCCCGGCGAGCGGCCCACGAACAGCCTCGCCCTGCTGCTGGGCGGCCGTGCCGAGCGGCTGTACGACAAGCAGCTGCTCCCGACCTACGACGTGTTCGACGAAGACCGCTACTTCCGCCCCGGCGTGTTCGACGGCGCGTCGGTGCGGGCCTTCGGCGGGGTGCGCGTCGGGTTCACGATCTGCGAAGACATCTGGCGCGGCGAGGACGCCATCAGCGAGCGGCGCTACGCCGACCGGCCCGACCCCGTGGCCGCGATCATGGCCCAGCGCCCGGGCCTCATCGTCAACGCCTCGGCGTCGCCCTTCGTGCTCGGCAAGGGCGCGCGGCAGCGGCGCATCCTCACCCGGCTGGTCGAGGCGCACGCCGTCGCCGCCGCGGCGGTGAACCAGGTGGGCGGCAACGACGATCTGATCTTCGGCGGCCACTCGGCCGTGTACGCCCCGGCCCGGGGCGGCCCGGCGCGCCTGGTGGCCGCGGCCCCGGGATTCCGCGAGCACGTGCTGCTCTGCGACCTTCCCGCCGACCGCGCCCCGGCCGTGCCCGACCCGCTGCTGGGCCAGGCCGACGAGGCCATGCTGTGGGAAGCCCTCGTGCTCGGCGTGCGCGACTACTGCCGCAAGACCGGCTTTCGCAAGGTGCTGCTGGGCCTGTCGGGGGGCATCGACTCCGCGCTCACCGCCTGCGTCGCGGCCGCGGCGGTCGGCCCGGCCAACGTGCTGGGCGTGGGGATGCCCGCCCGGTTCTCGTCGTCCGGGTCGGTGTCCGACGCCCGCGACCTGGCC
Source organism: Phycisphaerales bacterium (assembly GCA_016742075.1). Classification (GTDB taxonomy): domain Bacteria; phylum Planctomycetota; class Phycisphaerae; order Phycisphaerales; family UBA1924; genus JACVCL01. The sequence goes on along the minus strand of JACVCL010000127.1, from coordinate 3,658 downwards.
CAGCGCCTGGGCATCGGCTGGCTGGTGGCCCCGATCGAGGATGCCCACGCGCTCTTCGAGCGGCAGATGGCCGGGTGGTTCGCCGCCGTCGGGGCCCCGGGCGAGCCGGGCATCACCGAGGAAAACGTCCAGTCGCGCCTCCGCGGCCTCACGCTGATGGCCCTGAGCAACAAGACCGGCGCGCTCGTGCTGACCACCGGCAACAAGAGCGAGCTGGCCGTGGGCTACTGCACGCTCTACGGCGATATGAACGGCGGCCTGGCCGTGCTCAGCGACGTGACCAAGATGCGCGTGTACGCGCTCTCGCGCTGGCTGAACGCCAACGCCGCCGCCGCGGGCTTCGCGGCCGCGCCGATCCCCGAGAGTTCCATCACCAAGCCTCCCAGCGCCGAGCTGCGCCCGAACCAGACCGACCAGGACACCCTGCCGCCCTACGAGGTGCTCGACGCGATCATCGCGCAGTACGTCGACGAGCGCCGGGCTCCCGAGGCCATCGCGCGGGCCACCGGCGCCGACCCGGCACTGGTGCGCCGCGTCTGCCGCATGACCGACCTCGCCGAGTACAAGCGGCAGCAGATGGCCATCGGGCTGAAAGTGACGGGCTCGGCCTTCGGGCGCGGGCGCCGCTGGCCCGTGGCCCAGGGCTACCGGCCCTGACTGCGCCGGGCCCCGGCGTTCAGCGGCCCAGTACCACCGCGGCGTTCTGGCCCGCCAGCGATCCGGTGCACACCAGCACGCGCTGCAGCCGGGCGGGCCCGCCGGGCCAGGCGCCGGCCGCGAGGCCGGGCGCGGGCGCGCCGCCGTGCAGACGGGCCGGCAGCCGCTGCTCGCGCAGGGCCATCGCCGCGACGCACACCCCCAGGCCGCCCTGCCCCGCGTAGGTGTCGCCCACCATCGGCGTCAGCGTCATCAGCGGCACACCGGCGAGCCGCGGGCCGAAGACGCGGCGCAGCGCCTCGGCCTCCTTGGCGTCCTCGTCGGGCACCCCCGAGCCGCGCGGCACGATCGCGTCGATCTCGCCCGGGGTCACCCCCGCGTCCGACAGCGCCGCCTCGACGGCGATCGCCAGGCCCTCGCTCTTCTCAACGGGCGTGCCGCGCATCGGCGAGTGCCCGGCACCGAAGCCGAGGACCTCGGCGTACGCCCGGGCCCCGCGTTTCTCGGCGGCCGCGAGCTCTTCGAGAATCACGATCCCCCCGCCCTCGCCCAGCAGGCCGCCGGGCGAGCCGGGGTCGAACGGGCGGACCAGCCGCCACGGCGTGCTCTCCTCGTCGGGTGATCCCTCGGTGCGGGCGAGCCGGCCGTTGAGGTCCAGCCGCATGATGCCCATGTGGTTCACCTTGGCCTCGGCACCGCCGCTGAAGCACGCGTCGGCGTCGCCGCGCTCGATCACCCGCGACGACTCGCCCAGGCTCAGCAGCCCGCTGGCCTCCGAGCAGGTGATGGTGTTCGAGGGGCCCCGCGCGTCGTGGATGATCGTCACGTGGCACGAGAGCATGTTCGGCAGGTACTTCAGCAGCCACAGCGGCGTCAGCGTGTCCATGCCGACCGAGCCCCAGCGGGCCAGGTCCAGCGCGTGCCCGGGGCCCGCGGCGTTGGCCATCGCGGCCGTCAGCTCCGGGATCTCGGCCGCGATCAGGCCGGCCCCGATCTGGCACCCGAAGCGCCCCGGCGGGTACGTCACCGGATCCGGCGAGTCGTCGGCCAGCGAGCCCTTGGTCACCAGCCCGGCGTCTTCCACCGCCGCCTTCGCCGCGCCCACCGCCAGCTCGGTGTCGCGGGCCATCACCTTCACGGCCTTGCGGTAGCTCTTGGGCACGTGGTCTTTCACCGAGAACTCGGGCAGCTCGGCCGCCACCCGGCAGCGGAAGCCCGAGGCGTCGAGCCCGCGCACCCGCGCCAGCGCCGAGCGCCCGGCGCACAGCCCCTCCCACAGCGCCCGGGCCCCCAGGCCCAGTCCGCTCACCGCACCGAGGCCCGTGATGACCACTCGCCTGCCCATCAGCCGGGAAGTGTACGGGCCCGGGGGCCGATTACCATCCGGGTATGGCCCAGGCCATCCAGCACGTCGCCCTGAAGGTCGGGCTCGAGATCCACGTCGAGCTGGCCACGCGGTCGAAGGTCTTCGCGCCGGCGCCATCGCCCGCGCACGCCGCCGCGGGCGACCCCGAGCCCAACACCCTCATCGACCCCGTGGTGCTGGGCCTGCCCGGGGCCCTGCCGGTCATCAACCGGCGCGCCATCGACCTCTCGATCCTCGTGGGCCTGGCCCTCAACTGCTCGATCGCCCCCTTCACGAAGTGGGACCGCAAGAGCTACACCTACCCCGACCTGCCCAAGGCCTACCAGATCAGCCAGTACGACCTTCCGCTGTGCTTCGACGGCTCGGTCGAACTCCCGCGAAGGCCCGCCCCCGGCCACGACGCCCCGCCGCCCCCGCTGCGCGTCGGCATCATCCGCGCCCACCTCGAGGAAGACGCCGGCAAACTGCTGCACGAGCGGCCCGGCGGCGGCGCCCTCGACCACTCGATCGCCGACTTCAACCGCGCCGGCACCGCCCTGCTCGAGATCGTCACCGCCCCCGACTTCGCCGACGCCGAGGACGTCGTCGCCTTCGCCCAGTGGCTGCGGAACATCTGCGTGTTCCTCGGCGTCACCGAGGGCGTCATGCAGAAGGGGCACATCCGCTTCGAGCCCAACATCAACTGCATCCTCACCCTGGCCGGCGGACGAACCGCCGCCACGCCCGTGGTCGAGGTCAAGAACCTCAACAGCTTCAAGAGTCTCCGCGGCGCCATCGAGCACGAGCTCGCCGAGCAGCCCCGCCGCTTCCTCGAAGACGGACTGGTGATGGGCCCCGGCGCCAAGACCACCCGCGGATGGGACGACTCCGCCGGCCGCACGTTCCTGCAGCGCGAGAAGGAAGACGCCCACGACTACCGCTACTTCCCCGACCCCGACCTGCCCCCCGTGGTGGTCGACGCCGCGTGGGTCGAGCGCCTCCGCGCCGCCCTGCCCGAGCTGCCGCACGCCCGCGCCGAGCGCTACCGGCGCGACTACGGCCTCGGCGAGAAAGAAGCCGCGGCCCTCACCGAGGACCGCGCACTCAACGACTTCTACGAGGCCTGCACCGACGCCGTGGCCGCCGCGCTGCCCGGGGCTTCGGGCGGTGCGCTCGCCCGCGAGCAGGCCGGGCGCCTGGCCGCCAACGCGGTGCTCCAGTCGGGCTTCAAGCGCGCCAACGAGCGGCAGGTGCCGGTGCCGCACCTGGGCATCTCGCCCGCGCAGGTCGGCGCCATCGCCGCGATGCGCGAGGCCGGCGAGATCTCCGCGGCCGCCATGGACGAGCTCTTCGGCCTCTGCTGCACCCCCGAGCACGCCGGGGCCGACCCGCGGGCTCTGGCCCGGGGCCGCTCGATGGTGCAGGTCCGCGACGAGGGCGCACTGCTGGCGTGGGTCGACCAGGCCATCGCCAACCAGCCCCGCAGCGCCGACGACGTGCGCGCGGGCAAAACCGCGGCGCTCGGCCGCCTGGTGGGCGAGGTCATGAAACTCTCCGGCGGCAAGGCCGACGGCGCCGCCGTCCGCGCGGCCCTCATGCGCCAACTGGGCGTCGGCGGCTGACCCCCCGCCCCCGCCGCCCACCCCCACCCCCCCC
>JACVCL010000126.1 GCA_016742075.1 Phycisphaerales bacterium | reverse complement strand
GAACGTGTGGTAGACGACCGTCTGACGATCGGGTGTGCCCTTCATCCCCAACTCTTCGCACCGCACCCTCCCCCGGTTGCGCCATTCGGCGGGTGTTCGGTCGGTTCTTCAACGGCCTGCTAGGCGGGCGGCTGGAAGGCGGGTGGCCCGAAGCGGCGCGGTGCGGAAACTCTCAGCCCGGGCTTGAATTGGAGGGTCAACGGGGTGCCCCCAATCTCGATTCCGATCGCGGTTGGCGGCCTGAGAACGAGCCTCTGGCCTTGTCATCACCGGCGCGGATCTCGAAGTTCAGCGCGGGTGCGCGTGACGGGCCAGACACCCATCCGCCGTCGCAGTGGCGGACTGGTGGAACCCCCGAGGGTCCGAAGGGGGGGCGGAACGCGGCCGCTCGGTCGGCGACCGGCCGAGGCAGACAGGCACGCCGCCGAAGAAGATGAGGCCGAGCGGCGTCGGGCCCCCCGCCGCGGCACCGCCACCACCAAGCGCTCAACGGTGGCTCAAGCCCGCCGCTGTTCGCCACTGGTTGAGTTGCCCAAGGTGGTGCCCGAGGTGCGTGGTCATCAGGATGATGACCACGTGCCCGATGTTCGAGCTGTGGGGTTGGAACTGCTTCGGGGAGGGCCGCGGGAAGTATTCGCCGTGCCGCTCGGCGACGACCGCAGCGACGCGTGCGTGCCGTTCGTTGAACCGTGAGAGCAACTCCGCCTTGGTGGAGTACGCGGCGGGATCGGTGATGGGCGTGCTGCCGTAGCCGAACCGTGCAAGTTCGGCGTCGGCGTCGGGCACACTGCGGTCATCGAGCATGGTCAGGATGAGCGCGGCGTAGGCGTTCAGGTGGGCCAGCGTCCACGCGGGGTGGTTGACGAGCGTGCCCGGCTGCTCGGTCATGCGAGCCTCGGGGACACCCTCCACGCTCTGGCGGATGAACTGGTGGGCCATCGTGAAGACGCGCACGACGGCTTCGATCGCGTCGTAGGGGGCGTGTGTGCTCATGAATGATGCTAGTTGAGCCGCCCGAAGCGACCGGGCACCGGCGGGGGCCGGCACGAAGCGGTAAGACGTCTGGCCGCGCGGCCCGGCGGGCTACGCCGCGTCGGGGGTGTTGCGCCGGATCGACTGCTCGATGCTGCGGAGGGCGCGGTCGAAGGCCGAGGCGTCGCCGGTCATCGCGAAGGCCTTCGTCGCGGCCTGGAGCATGGCGTTGACCTCGAAAACCAGTTGGTCGGGGTCGGTGTCGGGGCGCAGTTCGCGGCGCTCGATGGCCTCGCCGACGCAGCGGCCGAGCAGGGCGTGCCAGTCGCCGACGCAGCCCATGACGCGGTCGCGCACACGGCCCGGCTGGGCCACCAGCCCGGCGGCGACCGCCGCGAAGAAGCAGCCGCCGGGGAACACGCCGCTGCGGATGTGGTCGAAGAAGGCGTCGGCGACGGCGCGGAGGCGGGCGAGGCCCGGGCGGGCGTCGCGGACGCGGGCAACGACCTGCTCGCCGAAGATCTTCTCGGCCGCGCCGACGGTGGCGAGCTCGAGGTCTTCCTTCGAGCCGAAGTGGGCGTAGAGGCCGCTTTTGCTGATGCCCAGGTCGGCGGCGAGTTTGCCGAGCGAGAGACCCTCGAACCCGTGCAGGCTGGCCGCCCGCGCGGCGGCGAGAAGGATGGCGTCGCGCGAGCGTTGGCCGTCGGCCCGGGGTTTCCGCGGGGGAGTGTCACCAGTCTTAGACGAGAGATTCGGCATTTTGACTACCTCTAGGCCGCTTGATTCTAGCACGACCGTTCGTACTATCAATGCGTAGATAGCACGATCGGTCGTGCTGCAATGAATCCCCCTCTTTCGGAGGTGCCCCATGACCGCTGTTCAGCCCGCCGCCGTGCCCGCCCCGTCGCCCGACTTCGCCAAGATCAAGGCCACCCAGCAGGCGACGTGGGCGAGCGGCGACTTCTCGCGCGTGGCGTCGCGGGTGGTGTTCGTGGCCGAGCAGTTGATCGAGTCGGCGGATGTGCAGGCCGGCGACCGGGTGCTGGACGTGGCGACGGGGAGCGGCAACGCGGCGATCGCGGCGGCGCGCCGGAACGCGTCGGCCCTGGGCGTGGACTACGTGCCCGAACTGCTCGACCGTGCGCGCCTGCGTGCGCAGGTGGAGCACTTGGACGCTCGATTTGAGGTGGGCGACGCCGAGGCGCTGCCGGTCGCCGACGGCTCGTTCGACGTGGTGACGAGTGTGTTCGGCTGCATGTTCGCGCCCAACCAGCAGAAGGCGGCCGACGAGCTGCTGCGGGCGTGCCGCCCGGGTGGCACGATCGCGCTGGCGAGCTGGACGCCGGCGGGGTACATCGGCGAGATGTTCCGGATCTTCGGGCGGTTCCTGCCCCCGGCGGCGGGGCTGCAGCCGCCGTCGCGCTGGGGCGACCCGAAGCACCTTGGGGCCATGCTGGGGCGCGGCGCGGCGTCGATGACCCACACGCGGCGGATCTGCCTGTTCAAGTGGCGGTCGGTGGAAGAGAACCTGGAGTTCTTCCGCACCTATTACGGCCCGACGCTGCGGGCGTTCGAGCGTCTGGACGCCGCCCGCGGGGCCGAGCTGGCCGGGGCGATTCTCGATCTGTCGCGCCGGTTCAACCGCAACCCGCCGAACGGGCCGGTGTCGATGGAGGGCGAGTATCTCGAGACCATCATCGTGCGGAAGTGATGCGGAGTGGGGGGGGTGATGGGGGAGGGTTGTGCCGAACGGTTCGGGCGATGGCCGATAGTCCGGTCATGCCTACGAGCTCACCCTCCCTTGCGGCGCCGGCGTCGTCGGCCGCACCCGACTACCGGGCGATCTACGACCACATCATGGCCACCCATCCGGGGTATGGGCAGCCGGGGACCTCGCCCGGTTGCCACGCCTGCTGGATGGAGAGCCCGCGCCTGCGCGCCGCGGGGGGGCCGGCGCTGGATGTGGGCTGCGGGATGGGCTTCGCCGTGGAGTTGCTGCGGGGCCCGCACTTCGGGATCGATGCCCGCGGCGTGGATGTGAGCCCGGTGGCGGTGGAGGCGGGGAACCGGCGGATCGGGGGCGAGGCGCTGTCGGTGATGAACCCGGGGTCGATTCCCGCGGCCGACGGGCGCTACGCGTTGGTCACATGCTTCGACGTGCTGGAGCACCTCGACGAGGCTGATGTGCTGGGGCTGCGCGACGAGCTGCGTCGGGTGCTCCGGCCGGGGGGGTTGCTGTACTGCTCGGTGGCGACGCGGGCGGCGGGGAGCACGGATCGGTTCGGCGACAACCTGCACCGGACGGTGCGCCCCCCGGAATGGTGGTCGGGGGTGCTGGACGCGGATGAGATCCGCTGGTTCAGGCGGGCGCAGGACCTGTATCTGTTCTGGCGGAAGCCTGGCTGAGGGTGGGTTGGGTGGTGGGAGGGGAGGGTCCGGAAACAGAAACGCCTCCGACCCGTGTTCCGGGGCGGAGGCGTGACTCCTCAAAGGTGTGGCAGTTTGCCGGGCGGAGTGACCCTGAAAACAGGCCGTTCAGTTTCCTGAACACCCTGTTTGGGAAGCCCAGTCATCGTTTTCGATGGCCTGGTTGACGGCGTCCCTGTGCTCCGCCGTCAGGGAAAAGATACAGCGCCGGGCGGGGTAGTCAAGAGATCAGCGCAAAAAAATGACCGCGAGCGGCACCTCGCGGTGCAGTTCGCGGCCATTTCTCCAGACCCGGCTGGCGGACGCCAGTCCGGAGAGCTGTTCGTGATCGGGTTCCCACGAGAATTCCCCCGAACTCTCGTGGGACCTTCACTCGATTCACTTCGCCGATGATTTACCACCGGCGAAGCGAGCACAGGGAATCCGTGGCAGATAGGCGCTGCCAAGTTCGGCATTGCACCGAACCCAAGTGCAGCACACCACGGAGGAGTCAGCAAGACTGCTCACGGGAAACCAGACCGCCGTCCCGTGCGGCTGAATTGTCGAGTAGGTGCTTCCCTACTCAGTGTGCCGGATCAGATCCGGCGGGCCCGGCTCAACTTTCCGGGCGGTTGGCTGCGTCTCAACCCGCGGCCAACACTTTCTCAACGTCAACAGACTACCCCGAAACTCGCCCGCGTCAACTGTCCAGGCGTCACAATCCGCAAAATCTCTCGGGGCTGGGGATCGAAGGGTAAGGCGTTTCGCCGGCAGAATCGGGTGCCTCGGTCTGCCCAGATTGCCCGGGATCCCGGGTTTCGTGCCCCAATTTGGTGGTTTTTGTGTGCAGATCGGCTCAAAAATGTGTGTCTTCCGAGAAATCGGGCCAAAAGGCTGGAACCGTGCTTTTTGGCCTCGCGTATCGGGAGGTCGAGCCAACTTCGGGCACGCCGGCTGCTTGTGCGGCCGGCCCTGCACGTGCCGGCGGAGGAACGAAGAGATGCAGATGACGCACTCGTTCAAGGCGCAGCGTCGGACCCCCACGTTCCCCGCGACGCTGGCCCCGGAGCGTCCGTCCGCTTGGGCGACGGGCCCCCGCCTGGTGCTGACGGGGGATGCCCCGGCTCCCGCCGAGCCGTCCGGCGCCGGCCCTGCTGTCGCGCTTGCTCCCGATCACCTTCCCGGACCGACCGGCATGCCCGCCATCGCGTTGACCGAGGTGCTGTTCGAGCTCGGCCAGCTCAGCCGAGATACCCAGCTTGGCAATCAGGCGCTGCTCGAGCGGCTCGCAGAGATCTTCCGCGTAGCGTGCGGGGTGGACGCGGTGTCGGCGGTGGTGCACGAGCACGGGCTGGGCGAGGCGGCCGGGGCGGCCGCGGTGTCGGGGCCGTGGGCGGCCGAGGAGGCCAAGCGGTTCATCGAGCACAACGGCTGGCAGGGGTGCGACCGCGTGCTGCTGTCGCGGCTGGCGACGCGCGAGCGGGGCCGGGTGGTTCGGCGGTCGGAGTTGATCGACGAGCGGGATTTTCGGGGCAGCCGGATGTTCGCCGAGTGCCACCGTCCGCTGCGGCTGGGTGATCAGGCGCTGGCGGTGTGCGGCCGCGAGGACGGCGCGGAGATCGTGCTGTCGGTGCACGCGGTGGAGGGTCAGGGGCCGCTGAGCGCCGATCAGATCGCGAGGGCGGCCGACATTCTGCCGTTCATCGCGCGGGCGTGGTCGGCGGCGTGGCGCCGGCAGCCTGCGTGGGTGGCCGGGCTGCGGGCGCAGAGCCGGGAGATCCTGGACCTGGTGCTTTCGGGCCTTGACGACGACCAGATCGCCAAGCGCACGGGTCTGACGTACCACAGCGTGCGTGCGCACCTCAAGCGTCTGTTCCGCGAGGCGGGGGTCCGCAGCCGGCTGCACCTGATGCAGTCGTGCCGCGGCGAGACGCCGTCGCGAGCCCGCGACGGCTCGAGGCAGTCGGCCGCCGCGGAGAACTGAGGGTTTGTTCCACCGAGCCCCGACCGACCCGGGGAGACCGGCGCCGCCGGCGTAGGTGTCGCCGGTCCCTTGTCCGACATGTTGAGAGCGGCGCGAGGGCGCCGGGTACACTGGCGTGATGCGGGTGCACCTGGTGCAGCACGACATCGCGTGGGAGGATCGTGCCGCGAATCTTCGCCGTGTGAGCGAGCTGCTGCGCGGGGCGCCGATCGGGGCGGGGGATCTCGTGATCCTGCCCGAGATGTTCGACACGGGGTTCTCGTTCGCCGTCGAGCGGACGGCCGATGGGCGGGGCGAGACGGCGGCGTTTCTCTCGCGCCTCGCGGCGGAGCGCGGCGCCACCGTGCTGGGCGGCACGACCGCCCCGGGCGAGGGTGCCGACGGGCGGGCGCGGAACCGGGCGCTGGCGTTCGGGCCGGGGGGAGGGGAAATCGCCCGGTTCGACAAGCTGCACCCGTTCTCGATCGGCGGCGAGGCCGAGCGCATCGCGCCCGGGGAACGCGCGGCGGTGTTCCCTTGGGCGGGGCTCACCGTGGCGCCGGCCATCTGCTACGACCTGCGCTTCCCCGAGCAGTTCCGCGCCGGGGTCGACATAGGGGCCGACGCGTTCGCGGTGATCGCGAACTGGCCGGCGGCCCGGATCGCGCACTGGCGGGCGCTGGCGATCGCGCGGGCAATCGAGAACCTGGCGTACGTGTTCGCGGTGAACCGGGTGGGTCGCGACCCTTCGCTGGAGTACCCGGGGGGCTCGCTGGCGGTGGGCCCGCGGGGCGACGTGCTGGCGGAGGCGGGGCCCGGGGAGCGGGTGCTGTCGGTCGAGATCGACGCGGCCGAGCCGCGGCGCTGGCGCGAGAAGTTCCCGGCGCTGCGCGACCGGCGGCCGATCGGCGGGTGACGGGCTCAGCGGCCGGCGGCGCCGGGCCTGGGCACGTGCTGGTCGATGAGCACGGGGTTGCCGTCGGGGTCGATGAGCATGATGTACGCGGGGCCGGTCGAGGCCTCGTCGGCCTTCACGGCCGGGGTCACGCCGCGCTCGGCGAGGGTGCGCTGGAGGTCGCGCACGTCCTGGAACCTGGCGAGCGGGGTCGTGTTGCGGTCCCAGCCGGGGTTGAAGGTGAGGGTGTTCTTCTCGAACATCCCCTGGAACAGGCCGATGGTGGCGGTGTCGTTCTGGAGGATGACGTAGTTCTTCTCGTTGCCGCCGCTCATGCGGAAGCCGAGCTTCTCGTAGAAGGCGCGTGAGGCGGCGAGGTCCTTGACGGCGAGGCTGACCGAGAAGTTACCGAGCTGCATGGCGGGGTCTCGGGCGGCGGCGGGCGGCTTCGGGCCTGCGCCGGGTTCACGGTGCGCAGCGCACCCGGCGAGGGTGCAGAGCGCGAGGCCCAGGGCGAGTCGGTGCACGGTTCGCTCCTTTCGCGATGGGAACGGAAGGTACCCGCCCGCGGGGCAGGCGGAAAGCGGCACGGGGGCCGGCGGGCTTGTGCGGAGAGCGATGAACAACGCCGCGGGTGTTCGCCGCGGCGTCGAGCGAGATCGCGGACTCGTTGATCGTCGTCACGAGCTCGCGCAGCGCCTCGATCGCGTAGTTGATCGAGTCCGCGATCGCGCCGGTGATGTCCTCGGTGACGGTGGCCTGCCGCGTGAGGTCGCCCTCGGCCACGTCCTGCAGCTCGTTCATGAGGCGCAGGATGGCGGCCTGGGTGGCGTCGTTGACGCGGCGCACTTCTTTTTCCTGCGCGCGGGCTTCGGCACGCTGGCGCTCGGCCAGCGCGGCACGCTCGCGGCC
>JACVCL010000125.1 GCA_016742075.1 Phycisphaerales bacterium | reverse complement strand
GGTGCAGGCGGTGGGGGGGGCGGGGGGGGGGGTGGCGGGGGCGTTGGGGGGGAGGAGTAGCCGCGTTCGCACCGAGCCCAACCCATGAGCCCGCGCCTGCAGCCCATCGTCGCCGGTTCGGCCTACTTCGCCATCGTCTTCGCCTGCGGCTTCGTGCTCGGCGCGTTGCGCGAAGTCCTGATCCGCCCCGTGGCCGGTGAGGCGCTGGCGATCGCGCTCGAGATGCCGCTCATCCTCGCGGCGTCGTTCCTCGTGTGCCGCTGGGCGGTGCGCCGTTTCGCCATCGCCCCGCGCCCCGGCCCCCGCGCCGCCATGGGCCTCTGGGCGCTGGCCCTGCTGCTGGCCGCCGAACTCGCCCTCGGCTGGCTGCTCCGCGGCCTCACCCCCGCGCAGTCGCTGGCGCGATCCGCCACCGCGGCCGGCGCGCTCTCCCTCGCCGGGTATCTCGCCTTCGCCGCGATGCCCGCGGCACTGGCCCTGATACCCTCCCGCGATGCCTGAGGGCTCCGCGCCCAACCCCGCGCCGCACCACCACGAGGGCTCCGTCAAGGAGACCCTCATCTCGATGACCATCTCGCTGGCCATGGCGCTGATCGCCAAGAGCTACGTCATCGAGGCCTACGTCATCCCCACCGGCTCGATGGCCCCCACGCTGCTGGGCCAGCACATGCGATTCCACAGCACCGCCTCGGGCTTCACCTGGCCCGTCAACCCCTGGTTCTACGCCGACCGCGAGCGCCAGTTCCCCCTGCCCATCCAGGCCGAGCAGGGCCGGCTCCCCATGGTCACCGACCCCATGTCGGCCTCGCAGCCCGAGACCTCGTCGGTCCTCGACCGCCGCGACCTCGGCTTCACCCCGCGCCCCGAGGCCATGCCCATCCGCGCCGGCGACCGCATCCTCGTCCAGAAGTACCTCTACGAGATCCTCCCCCCGCAGCGCTACGACGTCGTCGTCTTCAAGAACCCCACCATCAGCACCGAGAACTACATCAAGCGCCTCATCGGACTGCCCGACGAGCAGCTCTGGATCGCCGACGGCGACGTGTTCTCGCGCCCCGCCGCCCTCGCCCGCAGGCCCGGCGTCCCGCTCGGCGAGGGCTGGGCCATCCGCCGCAAGCCCGATCGCGTCCAGAAGGCCCTCTGGCGCCCCATCTTCGACTCGGCCTACGCCCCGCGACCCGGCCCGCCCGGAACCCCCGCCGGCGCCTTCGCCGGCCCCTGGGAAAGCCCCGACTTCACCGCCGCCGACGGCGCCCTGGCCACCAGCGCCGCCGGCGACACCGCCCTGCGCTGGAACACCCAGCGCTGGCCGATCAACGACTGGAACTGGTACAACGACGTCCTCGTCGCCGGCGAGTACGACAAGCCCCGCTACCCCGTCGGCGACCTGAGACTGCGCGCCAACATCCGCCCCGAACGCCCCGGCGTCGCCGTATCGCCCGTCATCCGCACGCGCGGCCACGAGTTCCGCGCCGTCATCTCACCCGGCCGCGCCGCCCTCGAGATGCGCTCGATGGAGTCCGCCGACGCACCCTGGCGCACCTTCGAGGGCTCCGCCACGCTCCCCGGCGGGCTCCCTCCCGGCCGGTACACGGCCGTCGAGTTCTGGCACTTCGACCAGTCGCTGGAACTCTGGATCGACGGCCGGCGCGTCGCCCGCGCCGAGTACCACTGGGGACCGTGCGAGCGCCTCCGGCACGCCACCGGCCAGCCCGGCGAGTTCTACGACAACCCCGCCCACGCCGCCGACATCCTCTCTCGACCCGAGGCCTACCCGCGCGTCAGGCCCGAGGTCGAGTGGCGATTCTCCGGACCCGTCTCCCTCACCGCCGTCGCCCTCGACCGCGACCTCCACTACCGCCCCGGCTACCCCATCAACCGCGCCACCGACCCGCGCCAGCTCGTCACCCTCGGCCCCGACCAGTTCTTCGTCTGCGGCGACAACTCCGCCAACAGCCTCGACGGCCGCCTCTGGACCGACGTCGACCCCTGGGTCCGCGCCCAGATCGACCCCACCGTCGGCGTCGTCGACCGCCGCCTCATGCTCGGCAAGGCCTTCTTCGTCTACTTCCCCGCCCCCGAGTTCGCCCTCGGCCGCATCCCCGTCCCTGACTTCGGACGCATGCGCTTCATCCGCTAGCCGCCCCGGTAGACTGCCCCCATGCCAAGCACGGACGGCCCCGGCACACCGCGAAGGACCGCGGCACGCGCCACGGGCGCCGGGATCGTCCCCGGAGCCTGGGCCTTCTCCCTCGCCGCCCACGCCTCCGTCGTCCTCCTCGCCTTCTTCATCGTGTGGACCGTCGCCGCCCCGCGCGACGACCGGCCCCCCGTGACCGTCAGTTTCGAGGATCCCGGCCCCGCCGGTGTCGCCCTCGTCACACCCCCCGATTCACCCGCCGCGGCCCTCTCGCCCGACACCCCGACCGCCCCCGTTCCCCCCGACGCCTCCCCCGCGCCCTCGCTCTCCGACGAGGTCGCCCGCCTCACCGCCGCGCCCCTCGAGCCCGTGCTGCCCGACCCCGCCCCACCGGCCCCGGCGTCGCGCCCGCTGGCCGCCCCCGCGCCCCCCGCGGCCCTGCTCGCCGAGCGGCGCCTGCCCGAGGTCCGCTTCGCCGGCCTGGGCGCCAGCAACGCCGAGCGCATCGTCTACGTGGTCGACGCCTCGGGCGCCATGATCTCCTCCTTTCCCATCGTCCGCGACGAGCTCCGCAAGAGCGTCAGCAGGCTCGCCCCCACGCAGGAGTTCCAGGTCGTCTTCTTCCGCGCCGGCGAGGCCCTCGCCGCCCCCCACCCCGCCGACCAGCTCGCCAACCAGGCCCGCGGCGTGCGCCTCATCCGCGCCGGCAAGTCCAACCTCTCCGCCGTCTCCGCCTGGCTCGACACCGTCCAGCCCGAGGGCCGCTCGGCCCCCGCCGCCGCGCTCGAGATCGCCCTTTCTCTCAGGCCCGACGCCGTCTTCCTACTCAGCTCGCGCTCCGGCGCCTTCACCGGCGGCGGCGGCGCCGACCCCGCCTCCTCGCCCGATGCGCTGCTGGCGCTCCTCGAGCGCCTGAACCCCGCCAACCCCTCCGGCCGCCGCCCGGCCGTCATCAAGGCCATCCAGTTCCTCAACGACGACCCCTCCGGCACGCTCCGCAAGATCGCCGAGCGCCACGCCGGGACCGGCGGCTACACGTTCATCTCCCGTCAGGAGCTCAAAGTCGAATGACCGATCGGCACACCGCCCTCCGCGCCCTTACCCGCTGGGCCCTGCTCGCCGCGCTGCTCATCGCCGCGTGGCTCGCCGGGCCGTTCGCCGGCGCCCAGACCCCGCCCCCCCCACCACCCTCAACCCCCAACCCCTCACCATCCACCACCCACCACCCACCACGCCCGGGGAAAGACCTAGGCGGCCCGGCCCGCCAGAGCGCTGGTGATCCGCACGGTCAGCACCTCCAGGGCCAGTTCTTCCTCGCCCTGCCCGGTCTTGCCGCGGAAGTCGGCGTCGACCGCCAGCCGCAGCAGCTCGGCGGCTCGGTCGGGGGGCATGCGGCGGGCCGCGTCGAGCACCGCCGACATCGAATCGCCCCACAGCCGCAGGGCCTTGCCGACGACCCCCGGCGGCATCCCCGCCGCCAGCCCGCGGGCCGCCCCGTGCAGCTTCCGGCACAGGTCGGCGTAGGCAAAGCGCAGCAGCACCGTCGGCACCTTCGACACCGTCAGCAGCTGCCGCAGCATGTCGAGCGCCGCCTCGGCGTGGCCGGAAAGCAGCACGCGCTGGATCTCCCACACCTCTTCTTCACGCGAGAGGCCGACCAGCTCGCGCACCAGCTCGGCCGAGATGGCCCCGCCGCCCTCCGCCGCGCACGACAGCTTCGACAGTTCGCTGTCGATGCGCGCCAGGTCGGGACCCAGCCGATCGACCAGCAGTTGGGCCGCCCGCGCGTCGAGCGTCCGACCGTAGCGGCGCTGGGCCCGGTCGCCGGCCCATGCCACGGCCTTGGCCACCGGCACCTCGTCGCACTTGATGATCACCCCGCCGCCGTCGGGCATCGCCTCGATGAGCTTGTCGAGCTTGCCCTTGTGCCACGTGCCGGCCCGGAGCACCAGCGTCGCCGACTCGGCCGGGTGCTGCGCGTAGCGCTCGAACAGCGGCCGCGCCGCCTCGCCCTTCACCAGTTCCTCCGCGTGGTCGACGATCACCACCTTGTGGATCTGCATGAGCGACATCGAGCGGCACTCGTCGAGCACATCGGCCGGACGCACCGGCCCGCCCGCCCCGCCGCCGCCCGGCGCGGCGTCGAACCGCGCCACGTCGAACTCCACACCCGCCTCGGCGAGCGCGCTCTTCAACTGGTCGGTGTACAGGGTCTGGAGGAACTCCTCCTTCCCGTGCAGCAGCACCATCCGGCTGTGCGGGCCCAGCGGGCCTTTGGGCTTCTCGGCGGCCTTCTTCGCCATCGCCCGCTCAGAATACCCCGGCGGCGCTCGCCACCATGGTCCGGGCACCGGGCGGGGGCCAAGGGTGTTCGTTGGCGGGATCAGCGGGCTCAGGGGGTTTGAGGGTGGGGGCTTGGGGCGGGGGTTTCGGGGCGAGTGGGCCCTACACTTGGCCCATGCCTCCCACCGTCGACAAGGTGATGACCGAGCAGCGGGCCGCCTCGTTCACCAAGCGCTCGATCAAGACCGCCGCCAAGGCTTCCGGCCTGCGCCTGGCCCTCTCGATGCTCGACCTGACCACCCTCGAGGGCAAGGACTCGGAAGAGAAAGTCCGCTCGCTGTGCCGCAAGGCCATCGCGCCCGATCCGGCCGAGCCATCGCTCCCGCACGTCGCCGCGGTGTGCGTGTACCCCACGATGGTCGGCGCCGCCGCCCGGGCCCTCCGCGGCTCGGGGGTGAAGGTGGCCAGCGTCGCCACCGGGTTCCCCAGCGCCCAATACCCGCTGCCGGTGCGCCTCGACGACACCCGCCGCGCCATCGACGACGGCGCCGACGAGATCGACATGGTCATCTCCCGCGGCCTGTTCCTCGCCGGCCGACGCAGCGAGGTCTACGACGAGATCGCCGCCACCAAGGAGGTCTGCGTCCGCACCGACCCCTCCCGGCGCATCTCGCTGAAAGTGATCCTCGAGACCGGCGAGCTGGAGACCTACGACCTGGTCCGCGCCGCCTCCGACCTCGCCCTCGCGGCGGGCCTCGCCGAGGGCGACTTCATCAAGACCAGCACCGGCAAGGTGCAACCGGCCGCGACCATGCCCGTCACGCTCATCATGCTCGAGGCTGTGCGCGACCACTTCCTTCGCACCGGCGTGCGCATCGGCGTCAAGCCCGCCGGCGGCATCCGCACCTCCAAGAACGCCCTGCACTACCTGGTGATGGTCAAGGAAACCCTGGGCGACGACTGGCTGCACCCCGACCTCTTCCGCTTCGGGGCCTCGACGCTCACCAACGACATCCTCATGCAGATCGCCCGCCTGCGCACCGGCTGCTACATGGCGGCGCACGACTTCTCCGAGGCGTAGCGCCTCCCGCCGCCGACGCTCCAACGCGCATCCGCCGCGACCCTCCGACCGGCCCTCGGGCCGGCCGGCGCTCGCGCCCCCTACCCCTACAATCGCCCCCATGCCCCATCCCGTCTTCTCCATCACCACGCCCATCTATTACGTCAACGACCGCCCCCACGTCGGGCACTGCTACACCACCATCGTCGCCGACTGCCTCGCCCGATTCGCCCGCCTGGCCGGGCGCGATGTGTTCTTCCTCACCGGCACCGACGAGCACGGCCAGAAAGTCGAGAAGTCCGCCGCGGCCCGGGGCGTGAGCCCCCAGCAACTGGCCGACGAGAACGCCGCGCACTTCCGCAGCGCCGTCGCCTTCATCGGCAGCTCGCACGACCACTTCATCCGCACCACCGACGCGTCGCACGTCGCCCAGGTGCAGGCCGCCCTCAAGCGCCTGATCGACTCGGGCGACGTCTACCTCGGCACCTTCGAAGGCTGGTACGACGAGGGGCAGGAGGAGTACGTAACCGAGAACGCCGCCCGCGAGAAGGGCTACAAGGCCTTCAACGGCTCGCCCCTCGTCCGTGCCAAAGAGCAGAACTTCTACTTCCGACTCTCGAAGTACCAGCCGGCCCTCGAGCGGCTCTTCGCCGAGCGGCCCGACTTCGTCCGCCCCGAGGCCCGGCGCAACGAGGTGCTCGGCCGTCTCCGCGAGGGGCTCGAGGACGTGCCCGTCTCGCGCACCAACTTCTCCTGGGGCATCCCCATCCCCGGGCACGAGAAGCACGTCACCTACGTGTGGATCGACGCACTGCTGAACTACGTCACCGCCCTGGGGGTCATCGACCCCGCCCAGGCCCCGCCCGGCCGGGCCCGATACTGGCCCGCGTCGGTGCACCTGCTGGGCAAGGAGATCCTCTGGTTCCACGCCGTGGTGTGGCCCGCGCTGCTCATGGCCCTGGGTCTGCCGCTGCCCGGCGGCCTCTACGCGCACTCGTTCTGGGTGCGCGACGGCAAGAAGATGTCCAAGACCCTGGGCAACTTCATCGATCTCGAAACCATCCGGGCCTACATCGCCGCCTTCGGCCGCGACGCCTGGCGGTGGCACATGCTCACGCAGGGGCCCCTGAGCGCCACCGACGCCGACTTCTCACACCCCAAGTTCGTCGAGATCTACAACGCCGACCTCGCCAACGCCCTCGGCAACGCCGTGTCGCGCGTCGGCAACATGATCGACAAGTATTTCGCCGGCGCCTGCCCCGACCCCCGCGGCGTCACCGCCCACGCCGGGCACGACTGGCCGGCGCTCGCCGCCGCCGCCTTCGAGAACTGCCGCGCCCGCTTCGACGCCCTCGACGTCGCCGGCGGCCTCGCCGAGGCCCTGGCCCTCTCCAAGCGCGTCGACGGCTACATCCACGCCACCGAGCCCTTCAAACTCGCCAAAGACCCCGCGAAACTGCCCGAGGTCGGCACGATCCTCTACCACTGCGCCGAGGCGCTCCGCATCGCCCTCACGCTGCTCAGCCCCGCCATGCCCGACCGCGCCGCCGCGGGCCTCGCCCGCCTGGGCCAGCCCGCACCTTCGCCCGGCGGCGCCTTCGCCGAGCCGCTCGACGCCCTCGTCCGCTGGGGCCGCCTCAAGCCCGGCACCCCCATCACCAAGGGCGACGCACTCTTCCCCCGCGCCGACCCCGCCCTG
>JACVCL010000124.1 GCA_016742075.1 Phycisphaerales bacterium | reverse complement strand
TGGATGTTCGTAGTTGTGTGTGTCTTTGTTGATTGGACGGGAGGACGCGTCGTGTCGAGTGGTCTGGGTGGGGGGGGGCGGGGGGCGGGGGGCGGGGGGCGGGGGGGCGCGGCGGGGGGGGGGGGGGGGGGGGGGGGGGGGGGGGGGGGGGGGGGGGGGGGGGGGGGGGGGGATGGGGGTCAGTCTTTCTCGGTGCGGCGGGAGGGAATCACCGCGACGCCCACGGCGATGAGGGCGACGAGGACCGAGATGGCCATGGTTCCGAAGCCGCCGAGCTTGGGGCCCTGGGGCACTTCCGGCTTGGCGGGCTTGGGGGCATCTTTGGTGGCGGTCGATGGCTGGCCGGCGGGCGGCCCGCTGAGGCCCATCTGCGCCCGGGCGGGGGGGACGGGGGCGAGGGTGGCTCCGGCGAGGACGAGCATGATCAGAAACCGCCGAGTGATGCGCATGGGCCGACTCCTCACCAGACCCCCCGATTTGTACCGGTCTTCAGAATAGCCGACGCGTGACGCCGCGGCGGGTTCCCGCGAGGGGGTCGGCCGGGAAAAACCCTGGGTTCATCCGGAGGTGAGCAGGACGACGCCGGCCAGGATCAGGCCCACGGCGGCGGCCTTGCGGAGGGTCATGGCCTCCCCCAGAACCAGCCATCCGAGCAGCACGGCGACGGCGGGGGCGAGGGCGAAGGCGATGGGCTTGATGCGGGAGATTTCGCCGAGGTGGAGGGCCCCGTAGAAGGCCAGCATCGCGAGGGTTCCGGCGACGACCCCGGCGCCGAGGACGAGTTTGAGGAGCGTGGCGGTATCGGCGCGGCGGTACCAGTCGGCGGGCTCGGCCTTGAGGCCGTGGACCACCACGAAATAGGCGATCCAGAGCAGCGGCAGGGCCACCGTGGTGCGGATGGTGATCGCGGTGATCGGCCCGACGGCCTTGGTGTGGAGCACCGACTTGGCGAAGACCTCGCCGACACCCCAGCAGAGCCCGGCGAGAATCGCGAGCACGGTCGCCTGCATGACGCGGCCTCCATTCCCCCCCCAACACCACCACCACCCAAACCCGTGCATTCTGCCTGCCGCCCCACGGTTTGGGCGGCGTCACCCTCGGCCGGCCGTGCGGTGATGGTGTGTCAAGTAGTTGTCGCACAGGCACTTGCCGCGATGCGATGAAGAGGCCCGTAGAAAGGGGGTTCGGGTGGTAGGGGCCGGGCTGGGCCGGGTGGGGCGGGAAAGTGGCAGCCAGTGGAGGGCGGGCCGGTAGATTCCCTTAGAGTACAAGGATTGAGGGTGGCTCGGGGTGCTCGCGCCCGCGTGTTGCGGCCGAAAAAACCCTATCGGATCTGTTTCCCTCTCCTAGCCCCGCGGCGGGCGAAAGCAAAGGAAGGCATCGATGATCAAGCAGGTGTTTCTGGCGACGACGGCGACGGTGGTGATGGTTTCGTGCGCGAGCCCGGTGTGGGCGGGCGAGGACCTGGCGGCGGTGGAGAAGAAGATCGGCGAGGCCTTCGCGAAGGTGAAATCGGCGAAGGCGAAGCTGACGCTGACCCAGGACATGAAGATGGGCGAGATGTCGATGCAGGGCAAGGGCAACGGCACGATCGAGTTCGTGCGCGACGGCGACAAGCTCAAGAGCCGCATGGAGCTGAAGAACGCCCAGAACATGAAGATGGGCGAGAGCGAGAACAAGAGCGAGTCGGAGGTTCTGCAGATCACCGACGGGCAGTTCAACTGGGTGCTGTCGAGCTCGGCCGGCCAGAAGCAGGCGATGAAGACCAAGGCCGACTCGAACTCGTCGGCTGATCCGTCGACGATGCTGGGCCAGATGAAGAAGGACTCGGACGTGGTGCTGGCGGCCGACGAGACGATCGACGGCCGCAAGGTGTGGGTGCTCGAGGCGACGCCGAAGCAGCCGAACCCGATGATCTCGAAGAACCGGGTGTACTTCTGCCAGGAGACGGGGATGCTCGTCCGGCTGGAGTCGCTGGACAAGGACAACAAGGCGATCAACACGATGTCGTTCTCCGACCTCGAGGTGAACCCGACGATCGCGGCCGACCGGTTCGTGTTCACGGCGCCCGAGGGTGTGACGGTGCAGGACATGACCGGCGCTTCGCCCGCCATGCCGACCGGCGGCGAGGTGGAGAAGGCCAAGGACGACGCCAAGAAGGCGGTGGACGACCTGAAGGACAAGCTCCCGAAGGACGCCCCGAAGATGCCCGAGATGCCCAAGTAAGGCCCCGGGACCTGCCGGAGTGAATCGCGACGAGGCCCGCGCCGCACGGCGCGGGCCTCGCTGTTTTTTGCCGCGGCGGCGGCGCGGCGGGCCGCATCCGGGGCGGGGCGTTCCCCTAGGATCGTCGTGAACGCCGATGGACGGTGGCGGGATCGCCGATCTTCCCTCTGCGGGCCTGCCTCTCGGCCGGCCGCGCCGGCCCGACCGCCACGAAGGAGCCCCCCGATGCCCGATCCGCTCGCCTCGTCCGCCGTGATCCAGGCCACCGAGCCCGAGCAGGCCGTCGCCGAGGTTCGGCGGGCGTACGACACGCTGTGCGCGGAGGTGGGGAAGGTGGTGGTGGGCCAGTCGGGCGTGGTGGAGCAGCTGCTGATGGCGATGTTCTGCCGCGGGCACGCGCTGGTGGTGGGTGTGCCGGGGCTGGCCAAGACGCTGCTGATCTCGACGATCGCGCGGTCGGTGAGCCTGGGTTTCAGCCGCGTGCAGTTCACGCCCGACCTGATGCCCAGCGACATCACGGGCACGGAGGTGATCGAGGAGGACAAGACGACGGGCGTGCGGGAGCTGCGGTTCGTGAAGGGTCCGATCTTCGCGAACGTGATCCTGGCCGACGAGATCAACCGGACGCCGCCGAAGACTCAGGCGGCGCTGCTGGAGGCGATGCAGGAGCACCAGGTGACGGTGTCGGGGGTGCAGCACCGGCTGCCGCAGCCGTTCTTCGTGCTGGCGACGCAGAACCCCATCGAGCAGGAGGGCACGTACCCGCTGCCCGAGGCGCAGCTCGACCGGTTCATGTTCAACATCAAGATCGGCTACCCGACGGAGAACGAGGAGGTCGAGATCATCAAGCGGACGACCTCGGCGTCGGAGGCGCGGGCGTCGGCGGTGCTGACGGCGGCGGACGTGGCGCGGGTGCAGGAACTGGTGCGCGAGGCGCCGGTGGCCGAGCACGTGATCCGCTACGCGCTGCGGCTGGTGCGGGCGACGCGGATCAAGGAGGAGCCCGGCCCCGGCGAGACTCGGCCGAAGATGGTGAGCGACTACCTGGCGTGGGGTGCCGGGCCGCGGGCGAGCCAGAACCTGATCCTGGCGGCCAAGGCCAAGGCGGTGCTGTCGGGGAGCTTCCACGTGACGGCGGACCACATCCGGGCGATCGCGCACCCGGTTCTGCGGCACCGGATCATCACGAACTTCAACGCCGAGGCCGACGGTGTGACGACCGACGACGTGATCGACGCCCTGCTGGAAGAGACGCCGGTGGAGGGGCTGTCGGCGGGTGACCGGCGGAAGATGGACTCGGTGATGCGGTGAGCGGGGCCGGCGCAGCCCGGCGGCCTGGGGCGCCTGCGGTAAGGTCGTGCGGACGATGAGCAAGTCTTCTTCTTCGAGCGTGCCCGTGGTCGGGATCGACCTGGGCGGGACGAACATGCAGGTAGGCGTGGTGGGCGGCCGGGGCGAGATCCTGGGCCGCTCGCGCCGCAAGACCGAGGCCGAGCGGGGCTTCGTGGCAGTGGTGGACCGGATGGGCGAGGCGGTGGCCGAGGCGTGCGCCGAGGCCGGGGTGGCGGTGGAGGGCCTGTCGGGGATCGGTGTGGGCTCGCCGGGGGCGATCGATTTCGAGCGCGGGGTGGTGGTGGAGGCGCCGAACCTGGTGTGGAACAACGTGCCGCTGGCGGCCGAGCTGTCGCGTCGGTGCGCGGGCCGGCCGGTGCTGGTGGACAACGACGTGAACGTGGCGGTCTACGGCGAGAACCGTCTGGGGGCGGGCGAGAACGCGCGCGACTGCCTGGGGGTGTGGGTGGGCACGGGCATCGGCGGCGGGCTGGTGCTCAACGGGTCGATGTACTACGGGGCGTTCGGCTCGGCGGGCGAGATCGGGCACGTGCTGGTGTTCCCGACGATCCAGCTGGGCGAGCGGAAGCTGGAGGAGATCTGCTCTCGGACGTTCCTGTCGCGGCGGCTGGTGCGGCTGATCCGGTCGAACCACGCTTCGTCGCTGGCGTCGCTGCCGCCCGAGCGGCTGGACAACCTGACGGCCGGGGACCTCTGCGACGCGTACGTGGCGGGCGACGAGCTCACGCGGCGGGTGATCGACGAGACGGCCGACCTGCTGGGGGTGGCCATCGCCAACGTGGTGACGCTGCTGGCGCTGCCGCTGGTGATCCTGGGCGGCGGGCTCACCGAGTCGCTGGGCGAGGCGTACGTGCGGCGGGTGGAGGCGTCGATGCGGCGGTCGGTGTTCCCGGCGGCGTGCCGCGCCTGCCGCGTGGTGCCGACGCGTCTGGCCGACAACGCCGGGCTGCTGGGGGCGGCGATGCTGGCGCGGGACCGCTTCGGCGGATAGGGTTGGCGCGGCCGGGGGGCGGTACCATGCGGCCGTGGCCTCGCTGGCGGACATGTCGGCGTTCGATCTGGCCGGCGTCATCGCCCGGGGCGAGGCCTCGGCCGAGGACGCGGTGCGGGCGTCGCTCGGCCGGATCGCGGCGGGCGACGGGGCGGTGCGGGCGTTCATCGAGACTTTCCCCGATCGGGCGCTGGACGCGGCGCGGGCGGTCGATGCGCGGCGGGCCCGCGGCGAGGCGGCCGGGCCGCTGGCCGGCGTGCCCGTGGCGGTGAAGGACAACCTGTGCCTGGAGTGGGGCCGGACGACGTGCGCGTCGAGGATGCTGGAGCACTACCGCTCGCCGTACACGGCGACGGCGGTGCGGCGGCTGATCGACGCGGGGGCGGTGGTGGTGGGCAAGACGAACCTCGATGAGTTCGCGATGGGGTCGTCGACGGAGCGATCGGCGTTCTTCGCGACGCGGAACCCGCGCGACCCCGGGCGCGTGCCGGGCGGGTCGTCGGGCGGGTCGGCGGCGGCGGTGGCGGCGGGGATGACGCCGGCGGCGCTGGGCTCGGACACCGGCGGGTCGGTCCGGCAGCCGGCGTCGATGTGCGGGGTGGTGGGTTTCAAGCCGACGTACGGGCGGGTGTCGCGGTACGGGCTGGTGGCGTTCGCCAGCAGCCTCGACCAGGTGGGCCCGCTGACGCGTGACGTGCGCGACGCGGCGGTGGTGACGGCGGCGATGGCGGGCCGCGACCCGTGCGACGCGACCTCGGCCGATGCGCCCGCCGCCGGCTGGGCCGAGAGGCTCGACGAGCCGCCGGCGGGGCTGCGGCTGGGGGTGCCCCGCGAGGTGCGCAGCCCGCAGAACCACCCGGCGGTGAACTTCGCCTTCGAGCGCGCGGTGATGAAGTTCCGCGACGCGGGGGCGGAGATCGTGGAGATCGATCTGCCGCACCTGCGGCACGGGATCGCGGCGTACTACATCGTGGCGCTGGCCGAGGCGTCGAGCAATCTCGGGCGGTACGACGGCATCCGCTACGGGCGCCGGGCCGAGTTGCGGCCGGGCGAGGGGCTGGCCGAGCTGTACGCGCGGAGCCGGGCCGAGGGGTTCGGCCCCGAGGTTCGGCGGCGCATTCTGCTGGGCACACACGTGCTGTCGTCGGGCTATTACGACGCGTACTACCTGACGGCGCTGAAGGTGCGGCGGCTGATCAAGGGCGACTTCGATCGGGCGCTGGGGCCGCGGAGCGCCGACGGCCGCGCCGGCGGGTGCCACGCGGTGCTGATGCCGACGACGCCGGGGCCGGCGTGGAAGTTCGGCGAGAAGTCGGCCGACCCGCTGGCGATGTACCTCGAGGATGTGTACACCGTGACGGCGAACCTGGCGGGCATCCCGGCGATCAGCGTGCCGATGGGCGAGGCCGAGGAGGAGGGGTCGCGCCTGCCGCTGGGGCTGCAGATCCTGGGCCCGGCGTTCGAGGACCTTCGCGTGCTGCGCATCGCCCGGATGTGGGAACACCTCCGCGGCTGACCCCCACCCTGCTCCCCCATCCTCGCCCTGACGTGCGGGGGCCGTGCGGCCCGGCGGTTCAGGCGCCGTTCCGGGGCGGGGAACCGGCGCGGCGGTTCTCGAGGAGATCGATCGCGGCCGAGAGGGCCACCACTGCCGGTGCGCCGACGAGCACCGCCAGCAGCGGAAGCCGGAACTGCGGCAGGTTCGCGGCGTACACGAAAACGTGGTAGCCCATCGCGAGCAGGGCCACACCGGCGAGCGACACGGTGACGGGGCTGAACCGCGTGGGGATGGCGCCGGGCCTGAGGCGCACGAGCCCGAGCACGGCCACGCCGAGCGCGAAGGCGGCGATGCCGAGGGTCATGAACAGCGGGCCGTGGGGCATGGCGGCAACGATACGCCCGGGCCGGTGCTATTCCCGGCGGGGCGCGATCAGCCGCGGATGTCGAGCATGCGGCCGGCCGAGACGGCGGTGGCGGCGGCGTTCCTGTCGGCCGGGCGGCGGTACATGGCGATGGCCGAGGAATCGGAGGGGCGCGGGCCGGCGTCGGTGAACTCGACGCGCCCTGGGACGACCGCGCCGACGAGGCGCTGGACGTCGGCGGGGGCGGGGCCGGGCTCGCGCCGGTCGATGCGGGCCACCGGCTCGACCGGCGCCTGTGGGGAGGCCGGTGCCGCGGGGCGCACGCCATAGGCGCTGGCGAGCCGCAGGGTCATCGGGCTGGTGGCGGGGGGTTCGATGCGCATGGTCGGAGTGTTCAACCCATCGGCGGACTGGCGGGGCCTGGCCCAACAAACCCGAGAAGGCCCGAAGTGAACATATCGCGCCGCCGCGGCGGGTCGAGCGGTCGGGATCGATTGCGGAGACATAACCGCCGACGGACCCCGCCAGAGGATGGGGCGCGGGCCCGCGGGGGCCGGGGGGGCGTCACGGGCACCCAACCGGCCACCGACCGCGGGTGGGCGGCGCGGCGGTGCTCGGCGAATGCGGGCGACAGGAGTCGAACCTGCACGTCCTTGCGGACGCGGGAACCTAAATCCCGTGCGTCTGCCAGTTCCGCCACGCCCGCGGGCTGGGACGGGAGATCGTAGGGGCGGGTGTGTGGCGGCGAACGAGGGTTGTGGGG
>JACVCL010000123.1 GCA_016742075.1 Phycisphaerales bacterium | reverse complement strand
TGCGGTTGCGCTGATCGCGGCGGGGCTGTGTACAGTCTACCGGGACGGTGGCCGGACGTGGCGCCGATGGGCAGGGTGACCACCACGCCGCCTGGCGGGAGGGATTCCGGGACCGGGTCCGGGGCGGGGACAACGGCCAGGCGCCGTCGCTGGTCCGGCAGGTGGCGCAGGCCTCGGACTGGTCGGGCGCGGACTACCAGAAGGCGATGTTCCGGCGCACCGAGCTGTTCCGCATGGTGCAGCGCTGGTTCGAAACCTACGACTTCCTGGTGACGCCGACCCTCTCGCGCACCGCGCTGCCGATCGACCAGGACCTGTTCGAGCCGATCCGCATCGACGGCATCGAGGCGGGCGAGCTGCGGCGGTCCTGGTTCCCCTACACGATGCCGTTCAACATCACCGGCCATCCCGCCATCACGGTGTGCAACGGCTTCGACGGCGAGGGCCTGCCGATCGGCCTGCAGTTCGTCGGCCGCTTCCGCGACGACGCCTCGGTGCTGCGCGTCGCCGCGCTCTACGAGGCGAGCGAACGCTGGCTCGAGCGATGGCCGGACCTTTGAACCGGAGGCGGCCGCCGCCTCTCACCGCCGAGGAGATCCAGGCGCGCGTGCTGCATCGCGACGGGCTGATCCTGGTGATCGACAAGCCGGCCGGGCTCGCCGTCCATGCCGGACCGAGCGGCGCGCCGAACCTCGAGGAGTGCTTCGACGATCTGCGCTTCGGCCTGCCGCGGCCGCCGGCGCTGGCGCACCGGCTCGATGCCGACACGGCGGGCGTGCTGGTGCTGGGGCGGCATCCCAAGGCGCTGGCCAAGCTCGGCCTCATGTTCTCCGGCCGCGCCACCGAGAAGACCTACTGGGCGGTGGTCGAGGGCACGCCGCCCGCCGACGAGGGCGTGTTCGACATGCCGCTGCTCAAGGTCAACACCAGGAGCGGCTGGTCGGTGAAGGTCTCGCCGAAGGGCCAGCCGGCGCTGACGCGCTACAAGGTGCTCGGTCGAGGCCCCGACATGACCTGGCTGGAATTGAAACCCGAGACCGGCCGCACGCACCAGATCCGCGTGCATTGCGCCGCCGCCGGCTGCCCGGTGATCGCCGACCGGCTCTACGGCACGCCGCGGTCCGCCTCGCAGCTCCACCTGCAGTCGCACGGCATCGTGCTGCCGCTCTCCAAGTCCAAGCCGCCGGTCGCCGTCACCGCCCCGCCGCCCGCGCACATGCTGGCGGCGCTCAGGGCCTGCGGCTTCAATCCCGATCCGTCACCCACACCCTGAGCCTGTCGCCGCGCTCGAAGCCCGCCGCTTCGGCTGCTTCCAGCTCGCGCCCCGACTCGTAGCCGACCAGCGGCAGGCGTGGGAACGTCTGCGTCGCGAGCAGGGCGAGCGACGGCCAGACGGCGGCGGCATCGTTCGTCTCGCAGACCACGTTCGTGCCGCCCACCACCTCCCCGGCGCGGTAGAGCATGAAGCCCGCCACGATTCCGAAGCCGCGCCGGCCGGTGAACATCGCGAAGTCGGGATCGTCCCAGGGCAGCGTGGCCTTGCCCGAGGTCTCGCGCTGCCAGACGATGTCGCTGGCGGGTCCGGGCAGCGGCATGGCCCTGCGGAACCCGTGGGCAGCGCACGGCCGCTCTAAGGCGCGGCGCGCACATTCCAGCGGGCCGACACTGTCTTTCACCGACCACCGACCCGCCAGGTTGTGCTTCTGCTGGATCATGCCCGCGTCGGCCGCCGCCCCCGCGGCCCGCCCGGGGCCCGCCGAGCCCGGTGTCATCGAAGAGCTGCTCTCGGCCCAGCCGTCCCGGACCGCGCAGCCGCCCGCGCGGCCGCCCGCCCGCCCCGCCCCGGCACGCCCCGCGGCCCAGCAGCCCGCCGCCGGTCAGGCCCCGCCTGTCGATAGCAGCGTTATTGACGCCCTGCTCCGCGGCGGCGGCGGCGACGGCCAGCCCGGCGGCGGGGGGGCACGCCCGTGAAGTTCTGGGATGGGCTGGCCCGGGCCGATCGGCTCCAGCACGATCGGCGCTTCAAGATCGCCGCGTCGGCCCTCTGGGCCGCGGCCGTGGTCGGCCTGTTCATCGCGGCCTTCGTCGCCGCCACCCGACCCGGCGCCGGCGAGTGGATCACCGAGCACACCCGCTCCGCCGACGCCGCGGGCAAGGTCGTCGCCCGCGGCTGGCTCGACGCCGGCCCCCTCGGCACCCTCCGCCAGGGGGCCATGGCCGTCGTCTCGATGCTCCACGAGCGGGCGCTGTCCGCGGAGCAGATCGCCGGCGGCGCGAGCGAGCAGATCAGCTGGAGCGCCCGCTGGGTGGCCGCGGGGGGCTTTGCGCTCGTCGGCGCCGCGGGGCTGGCCATCATCTGGCTGGGCCAGGGGCTGACGGCCTTCGCGCTCATCGCCGCGGCGGTGCTCATCGGCTGGCCGCTGGCCCTCGCGCCCCAGACCGCTTGGCTCGGCCAGCTCCTGCTGCCCGTCGCCGTGCTCACGCTGGCCTTCACGCTGCTTACGCAAAGCCTCAAGCTCCTCTTCGGCGGCCCGTGGCCCATCACCGCCATCGCGCGGAACGTGGTCAACGAATCGGTCCGCATGAAGGTGAGCCTGGTGTTCATCGTCGTGGCCATCCTGCTGCTGGCGGTGGTGCCCGGCACGCTCAACGAGGATCAGCCGCTGCGCTACCGCGTGCAGCAGTGGCTGCAGTACGGCTCGGGCCTCACCTACGCGGTCCTCTGCCTGCTCACCGTCTTCCTGGCCTGCGGCACGGTGGCGTTCGAGCAGCGCGACAAGATCATCTGGCAGACCATGACCAAGCCCGTGCCCGCCTGGCAGTACCTGCTGGGCAAGTGGCTGGGCGTTATGGGCCTCAACGCCGTGCTGCTGGCCGTCAGCGCCGGCGGCGTCTTCATGTTCACCGAGTACCTCAGCCGCCAGCGCGCCCAGGGCGAGCTGGCCTACCACACCCTCATGAGCGGCCGCGACACCCGCGGCGACCTTGCCCGCCAGACCGAGGACCGCCGCCTTCTCGAGAACTCGGTGCTCGTCGCCCGCGTGGGCGTCGAGCCCGACCCCCCGACCCTCGACGAACAGGAGTTCGAGAAGGCCGTCAAGCGCCGCATCGAGGACTTCCGCGCCCGCAACCCCGGCTCCGACCCCTCCGACGTCCAGGTCGAGAAGTTCCGCTCCGAGATCCGCTCGGAGATCTTCACACGCTTCCGGTCGGTCGACCCCGGCACCGTGCGCGACTACCGCTTCAGCGGCCTGGGCGCCGCACGCTCGCTGCCCGGCGACCTCATGACCCTCCGCTTCAAGGTCAACGCCGGCACCAACGACCCCTCCGACATCTACACCCTGGGTTTTCAGCTCGGCCGCACCCAGCCCTTCACGCGCCAGGTGGTCCTCAAGCACGCCCAGGTCATCGACAACATCCCGGAAGACCTCCTCGAGCCCGACGGCACGCTCGCCGTCCGCATCGCCAACGGACTGGGGCCCGCCGAGGTGACCGGCCAGATGACCATCACCTTCCCGCCCGACGGCCTCGAGCTCATCTACATCGCCGGCAGTTACGAGTCGAACTTCCTCCGGGTCGTGCTGGTGATGTGGCTGAAGCTCGGCTTCATCGCCGCGGTAGCCGTGGCCTGCTCCACCGCTCTCAGCTTCCCGGTCGCGGCCCTGGTCACACTCTGCGTGCTCTTCGCCGCCGAGTCCTCGGGTTTCCTCCGCGAGTCGCTGGAGTACTACCCCGTCAAGGACCGCGACGGCTGGCACGTCCACCGGTTGTTTGTGCAGGTGGTGGCCTCGCCCATCGCGTGGGTCTTCCAGCTCTACTCCGAGCTCCGACCCACCACCAAGCTCGTCGACGGACGGCTGGTCTCCTGGGCCGTCGTCGGCCAGGCGCTCGCCCTGCTGGGGTCGTGGACGGCCGCGGTGCTGGGCCTCGGCTGGCTGGTCTTCCGTCGCCGTGAACTGGCGCTCTATTCCGGCAAGTAGCCCCCCTAACCCCCGCCCCCACCCCGCCCCACCCAGACCCCCGGGCCCCGACAGGTGCCGAAAACCCCGATGATCGCATCGAACCAAAGCAGCCACGAGTGCGTATGGAACCCCAACGGGTCGGGCTGGCACCGCGTGCGGCGGCGCCCGCGGCCCGCCTCCGGAGGCGGCCCATGGGCATGAGCGACGGCGTCATCCGGTGGCTCGGACTGGCCGTGGCCGTGTTGGCCTTGGGCCTCGGCGGTGTGTTCGCCACCGCCATGTCGGGCGAAGCCGGCCGCGCCCAGTTGGTCTACACCGATCAGGCCCAGGAGGGCGACCCGCCCGAGGTCGGCCTGGGCATCGCCATGGGTGCGTTCCGCGGCCTGTTCGTCAACTACCTCTGGCTCCGCGCCACCCATCTCAAGGAAGAGGGCAAGTTCCACGAGGCGATGGAGCTCAGCTCCACCATCACCCGCCTCCAGCCCCGGTTCCCGCGGGTCTGGGCCTTTCACGCCTGGAACATGGCGTACAACATCTCCGTCGCCACCAACACCGCCCGCGAGCGATGGGACTGGGTCAACGCCGGCATCCGTTTGCTCCGCGACGAAGGCATCCCCCGCAACCCCAACGACATCATCCTCCACCGCGAGCTCGCCTGGATCTTCGTCCACAAGATCCAGGGTTTCCAGGACGATGCCAACCGCTACTACAAGAAACGCCTGGCCGAAGAGTGGCACGTCGTGCTCGGCCCGCCGCCCACGCTGCCCGACGACGACACCGCCGCGGCGTCGAAATTGATGCAGGACTGGTTCCGCCCCATCGTCGACGCCCCGGCCACGCTCGACGCGCTCATCCGCAAGGAGATGGACGACCGCAAGGCCGCCGCGCGCCCCGGCGACCCCGAGCCCACCGAGAGCCTCGTCCAGAAGCTCGCCGACCGCATCCGCGCCGAAGCCGGCCTCGCGCTCGGGCACGACCTGCTCCGCTTCGTCGCCAAGGCCCAGGCCTTCAAGGCCCTGCCCTCGGTCGAGGGCTCCCGAGTGGCCCGCCGCGCCCAGGACCGCAACGACGCCCTCGACAAGCTCCTCGACGACAAGGACCTCGCCGACGCCTGGAGCCGCCTGCTCCCCTTCGTCCGCCAGCGCGTGCTCGTCGACGAGTACCACATGGAGCCGGCCCGCATGTACCGCTACATGGAGCAGTACGGCCCGCTCGACTGGCGGCACGGGTCGTCCCACGCCATCTACTGGGCCGCCCGCGGCATCGAGGAGGGTGAGCAGCGCCAGGGCAACACCCGCTTCAACACCATCAACACCGACCGCATCATCACCCACGGCATCCAGGAGCTCTTCCGCAGCGGCACCATCATCTACGACCTCGCCACCGACGAGCACGTCACGCTCTTCAACCTCCACTTCGCCTCCAAGTACGGCGAAGTGTGGGAGCGCGAGCAGATGGCCCGCTCCGCCGAGCTCGACCGCCTCAGGGCCTACAGCCTCTTCTCCGCCGGCTACGAGAACTTCCTCCGCGACGTCATCCGCGTCTTCTACCGCATGGGCCGCACCGACGACGCCCTCAGGTACTACGAGCAGCTCCGCAAGGCCCCCTGGCTCAACAGCAACGACCCCGGCGTGAAGGAGGAGCTCATGCTCCCCCTCGACCAGTTCGTCCGCAAGCAGCTCGGCGGCCTCCGCGACCCCACCGACAACCGCGTCACCGTCCCCTACGTCGCCCAGCAGGAGGTCCAAGCCTCGCTCATCGACGCCTACTACCGCGGCCTGCTGCAGGGCAACCGCCGCGTCTTCGAGTCGCAGTGGAACTACGCCAAGGACATCCACGCCTACTACTTCCGCGAGCAGTCGGTCCGCACCACCGTCGACGCCGAGAAGAACCGCATGGAGGAGATGCCCCGCGACTTCACCGAGATGGCCGGGCTCGTCTTCATGCAGCTGCTCATGGCCCAGGGCACCGGCGTCGACCTCGGCCAGCTCAACGCCGGCCGCATCTTCCGCGCCGCACCGCTCGACCTGCAGCGAATGGTCTACGACGATCTCCGCGTGCTCTGGCGCCCCGACCCCGACGCCCAGCTCAAGGACGACCAGGGCAAGCCCATCACTCTCACCACCGAGCAGCGCGCCCGCGCCGTCCAGGTCCGCGACCGCTTCGACGCCCTCTTCCCACAGCCGCCGGGCATGGACCAGCTTCGCGCCGCCCGCGAGGCCGCGCGCCGCGCCTCCGACGCCGGCAAGAAGGAAGGCCTCAGGCTCGAGCAGCGCTGACCCAACAGGCCCGCCGGGTACCATCGCCCGCATGAACCTCATCCGCACCGACCTCGGCGTCGCCGCCGAGACCCCCGGCGGCCCGCTCCCCATCCGCCACATCATCGGCATCGGCCGCAACTACGCCGAGCACGCCGCCGAGCAGGGCGCCGACGTGCCCGACCGCCCGATGGTCTTCACCAAAAACCCCGCCTCCGCCTGCCTGTCGGGCGACGATATCGTCGTGCCCAGGGTCTGCCAGGACCGCGAGCAGGCCGACTACGAGGGCGAGCTGGCCGTCATCCTCGGCCGCCGCGCCCGCGACGTCTCCGAGGCCCAGGCCCGCGACCCCGCCTCCGGCATCGTCCTCGGCTACTGCTGCGGCAACGACGTCTCGGCCCGCTGGTGGCAGAAAACCGGCTCCGGCGGCCAGTTCTGCCGCGGCAAGAGCTTCGACACCTTCTGCCCCCTCGGCCCGAGCATCGTCCCCGCCGCGCACGTCCCCGATCCGCAGAGCCTCTCGATCGTCACGCGCCTCAACGGCGCCGTGGTCCAATCGGCCTCCACCGGCCAGATGATCTTCTCGGTGTCCTACCTCATCGCCGAGCTCTCCCGCGGCACCACCCTCCTCCCGGGCACCGTCATCCTCACGGGCACCCCCAGCGGCGTCGGCATGTCCCGCAACCCGCCCGTCTGGCTCAGGCACGGCGACACCGTCGAGGTCGAGATCCAGGGCCTCGGCGTGCTCCGCAACCGCGTGCGCTTCGAAAGCTGACCCACCCCCCTCCCAACCCGCCCGCCACCCCCCCCCCGCCCGCCGGAGGCCCCCCGCCCGCCCCCCGCCCCCCCCTCCCCAGACGGGCTCCGCCAAGCGGGCGGGGGCCCTAACTCCCGCCCTTCCCCCCCCGCCACCCCCCCCTCCCCCGCCCCCGCCGCCACATCCCGCCCCGCGCGCGGCAGCCCACGCCCGCCCCCGCTGCCGTCCGCCGCCCCGCCCCGCGCGCAGCTGCGCGC
>JACVCL010000002.1 GCA_016742075.1 Phycisphaerales bacterium | reverse complement strand
AGGTCGGGGATCAGGTGGGGGGGTAAGGCACGCGGTGATGGTTGGCCGCATCGACAAGGCGAGCCTGCTGCACGACTGGTCGGCGATCGTCGCCAACATCCCGGATCTGGCGGCGGTGCGGATCTACTGGCGGTTGCGGCACGACCGGCGGTCGCACAAGATTCTGGCCGCGATCGCCGACGAACTGGCCGGCATGGGAGTGCACCTCATCGATTCGACACACCACATCCCCGAGCACATGGCTTCCACGGGTCCGATGACGCGGCGCCAGCCCTCGTCGTCCGAGCGGATCGACATCGACTTCGGATGGCCGATCCTGATGGAGATGCTCCGGCTCGACATCGGCCAGGCGATCAGCGTCCGCTCGCGCGATGTGATCGCGGTGGAGGCGGTGGAGGGCACCGACCGGATGATCGAGCGCACCGGCACGCTGGTGCGCAGCCCGGGGTGGACGTTATTGAAGGCGGCACGGGCCGGCCACGACAGGCGGAGCGATGTCCCGACCATCGGCCCCGAGACGGTGCGCAACCTTCACAAGGCGGGCGGCCGTTGCATCGCGGTGGCGGCGGGAGACGTGATCATGGTCGACAAGCCGCTGACGCTGAAGATCGCCGACGAGCTGGGGGTGGCGATCGTCGGGCTCCCGGCGGTCTAGAGACGCCAGCGATGACGGACCCGGGTTCTCACCATCCCGCTGCGGACGACGACGGCTCGCGGTACGTCGGGCGCGGTGCCCTGAAGCTGCGCGCGGCCCTCGACGCATTCCGGATCGACCCCTCAGAGGGAGGTGGGCTGCGCTGCGCCGACTTCGGCGCCAACGTCGGGGGGTTCACCGACTGTCTGCTTCAGACCGGCGCGGGCCACGTATGGGCGGTGGACACGTCGTACGGCACGCTGGCCTACAAGCTGCGGATCCACCCGAAAGTGACGGTGCTCGAGCGCACCAACGCCCTTCACGCCCCCCCGCCCGACGACGGCCCGGTGGACCTGATGGCGATCGACCTCGGCTGGACCCCGCAGCGGCTGGCGATTCCCGCGGCGCTCCGGTGGGTGGCGGGCAGCGGCCGCCCCGGCGGGCCGAGGATCATCTCGCTGATCAAGCCGCACTACGAAGCGACGGACATGGGCCGCGAGGGCCTGCTGGAAGGGGGTGTGCTGAGCCAGCCACGCTCGGAGGAGGTCCTGCAGGGGGTGCTCGCCCAACTGCCGGGCCTGGGGGTGCTGATTCTCGGGCTGATCCCGTCACCGATCCCCGGCGGCGGGAAGCACGCCAAGCGGGGGAACGCCGAGTGGCTGGTGCTGCTGAGGCCGTGCTGACCGATCGCGAGCGACAGCCGCGCCGGGCGGTAAATCGTTGCCGTAGGACGCCGGACCGGTTCTGTTCGTGGCATGCTCGGCGATCGGCGCGGCCCGCGACAGCGCGGGACGCGCCCCCGACGGCCGCTAGCGGCGCCGGCGCAGCGCCAGCCCGCCCGCCAAGACCAGGAACGCCGCGGCGCCGGGCGCAGGGACGAAGCCTTGGTAGGTGACCCGCGATCCCGAGACGATCGCGACGTTGCCGCCGGTGTTGATCAGCGCGCCCGTCAGGACGAGGTTCGAGAACTGGAAGTTGCCGCCTCGGGTGGAGAGGAACGTGCCGAAGAGCGTGTTACCGCCGGAGGTCTGGAAGATGTTGCCTGAGGTGCCGAGCAGATTGAAGAGAATCCTCGAGGGGAGAACGCCGCCCGAGAGCGTCATCGGCTGGTTGGTGGCGAAGTTGCCGGTGACGTTGAAGATGAAGACGTCGCTGGCCGTGCCGCTCAGCGTGAGCGGGGCGTTCTGGAGCGAGGCGATGTTGATCACATTGACGCCGCCGTTGCCCGTGATGGTCTGCGTGCCGTTGATGGCGCCGAAGGTCTGCGTCGGCGTCAGATTCTGGGCGGCGATCGACGCGGCAATGGCGTCATTCTCGGCCGTGAGCGTCACGGACGTGGCCACCTGCTGGATCGTCGGCGGAGTCTGGAGCTGATTGAAGGTGTTCGTGCCGGTGACGGTGCTGTCGTAGTAGAGCACCCCGGTGATCGCGCCGTTGCCGCCGCCCGAGAACGAAGCGTTGATCCCCTGACCCAGCAGGACATCGCCGACGTTCGGGCCCGAGTTCATCGAGATGCCCGTCCCGGTGGCGACGACGGCGTAGTTGCCGGCCGTTCCGAGATTGACGATGGCAGCTTGGGCGGTTGACGCGAGACCGGCCACGACGACGCACGCGGATGCGCAGAGAGTCTTCATGTTCACTTTCCTCCGTGGGGGACTGTACCAGAGATCGGGCCGGTATCCCGCGCCGACCGTCGCCGTGAAGCGGCCGAGGGCCCGGGATCGGTATCGGGAACTCTGAGATTCCCGTCGTGCGAGTCAAGGCGATTGCCGGCGAACGGTCGTCGATTCGGGATGCGCCCCTTGCCTTGTGCGGCATCGGCATACGGCCCGAGATTCTCGGACCAACGCGGCCCGCCGCTGCCCCGCACCCGCGGATCCATCACGGCGACGCGGGTCACGGGGCCAACCCCCTTGAAGCGGCTGCGGACATCGGGATAGGGCTACTTCTTCGCCGGTGGTGTCCAGGTGCTCGCGACGTGAAGGTCCCGCAGCTGGGCCGAGGTGACGGGGCCCGGGGCGTGCGTCATCAGGTCGGCGCCGGTCTGCGTCTTGGGGAAGGCGATCACGTCGCGGATGTTCTCGGTGCCAGCGAGGTGCATGATCAGCCGGTCGAGGCCGAAGGCGATTCCGCCGTGGGGCGGGGCGCCGAACTTCAGCGCGTCGAGCAGGAAGCTGAACTTCTCCTGCGCCTGCTGGGGCGTGAGCCCGAGCAACGAGAACACCTTGCTCTGCACCGCGGGGTCGTGGATGCGGACCGAGCCGCCGGCGATCTCCGAACCGTTCAGCACCAGGTCGTAGCCGGCCGAGACCATGCTCTCGATCACGTCCTCGTCGCTCTCGGGGGCGGCGACGAACGCCGCCTGCTGGTCGTGGCGGGGCGCCGTGAAGGGGTGATGGCTGGCCACCCACTTGCCCGTGTCCTTGTTCTTCTCGAACATCGGGAAGTCGATGACCCAGAGGAATTCCCAGGCCTTGCCCCACTCCGGGACCAGTCCCATGTCGCGGGCGACCTTCTGGCGGAGTTCGCCCATGGTCTTGGTGGCCACCGAGTACACGTCGGCCACGAAGAGCGCGGTGTCTCCGGGCTGAAGCGACAGCGCGGCCGTGAGCTCGGCGCGGAGCGGCTCGATGAACTTGGCGATGCCCGTCTCGAAGCCCGCGGGGGTGAGCTTGACCACCGCCACGCCGCCGGCGCCGAAGGTCTTGGCCCACTCGGTGTAGCCGTCGGTGATCTTGCGGGTGAGCTTCTCGGCGCCGCCGGGGACGCGGAGGGCCTTCACCACGCCGCGCTTGCTGCTGAAGCGGGGCCTGTCGGCGCCCTTGATCAGGGCGTCCTGGAAGACTTTGAAGTCGGCCTTGCGGGCGATCTCGGAGATGTCGGCGATGGGCAGGCCGTACCGGAGGTCGGGCCGGTCGATGCCGTACGTCTCCAGGGCCTCGCGGTAGCTCATCCGCCGGATCGGCGGCACCTCGATGCCCAGGGCCTCCTTCCACAGCCGGCGGGCGAAGCCCTCCATCATCGCCATGACGTCCTCGCGCTGGACGAAGGACATCTCGAGGTCGATCTGGCTGAACTCGGCCTGCCGGTCGGCGCGGGGGTCTTCGTCGCGGAAGCAGCGGCAGATCTGCAGGTAGCGGTCGCAGCCGGCGATCATGAGGATCTGCTTGAAGAGCTGCGGGCTCTGCGGAAGGGCGTACCACTCGCCGGGCTGAAGGCGTGAAGGAACCAGGAACTCGCGGGCGCCCTCCGGCGTGCTCTTGTAGAGCACGGGGGTCTCGATCTCGAGGAAGCCGTTCTCGTCGAAGTAGTCACGGGCGATCTTGGTCACGCGGTGCCGAAGCCCGAGGATCTGCTGCATGCGGGGCCGGCGCAGGTCGAGATACCGGTGCGTGAGGCGAAGCTCCTCGTTGGGCAGGGCCGAGAGATCGTCCGGGAGGAAGGGGGGGGCGACGGTCTTGTTCAGGATGTGCAAGGCACCGACCACCACCTCAACCTCGCCGGTCGCGAGCTTGGGGTTCGGCCCGCCGACGCGGATGCGCACCTTGCCGGACACCGAGATGACATCCTCGTTGCGGAGCCGGTCGGCGAGCTCCTGGACTTCGTGGGCGCCGTCTTCGCGGTCGAAAACCAGCTGGGTGATGCCGAAACGGTCCCGCAGGTCGACGAAGATCAGGTTGCCGTGGTCGCGATAGCTGTTCACCCAGCCGCAGAGCAGCACGCTCCGGCCCACGTCGGCCGGGCGGAGGGCCCCGCAGGTGTGCGTGCGTCGGTACGGAGAGGCAGCGGTCGTGGACATTCGGGAGGCCTTCGGAAGACGGTGCGAACCGGAGCCGGAGAGGTTTCGGATCCCGGCGAGGGGCGGCGAGTATAGCGGCGTCGGTTCGTGGTTCGGCAGGGTATTGTTCCGGACTCCGGACCCCGAGAGTCGCCCACGACACATGCCCGACGCCGCCGGCCAACCCTCGCTGCTGTTCACGGCCTTCGAGCCCAGCGGCGATGACCACGCCGCGGCGGTGATCCGAGAACTGCGCCGCCGACATCCGAGGCTTCCGATCTTTGCGTGGGGCGGCCCCAAGATGGCCCGGGCGGGCGCGACGATCGTGAAGACCACCGGCGACGACGCGGTGGTCGGCGTCCCGACGTGGGACAAGATCCGCGAGCATCAGCAGATCAACCGCGACATCGCCGGATGGCTGAAGGCCAACCGGATCACGGTGCACGTTCCGGTGGACTCGCCGGCGGCCAACTTCCCGATCTGCCGGATCGCCAAGAGGTCCGGGTGCAAGGTCGTGCACCTCGTGGCGCCCCAGCTGTGGGCCTGGGGCCCGTGGCGGCTGCGCAAGCTGCGGCGCTGCACCGACCTGGTGCTGTGCCTGCTGCCGTTCGAGGAAGACTGGTTCTCGACCCGAGGGGTGCCGGCGCGGTTCATCGGCCACCCGCTGTTCGACGAGCCGCTCGACCTGGAAGCCCTCGACGAGCAGGCGAGATCGCTTCCCGGGGGTGCGCCGAAGCTGGCGCTGCTCCCCGGTTCCCGCCCGGCCGAGCTGCGCCGGAACTTCCCGCTGCTTCTGGCGACGTTCCGCGAGCTGCGGCGGCGACATCCCGGCCTCGTGGGCGTGGTCGGCGCCACCACCGACGCGGTGGCGGCCAATCTCTACGAGCGGGCCAATGCGCTCGGCGGCTGGCCCGAGGGCCTCGACATCCGCGTGGGGGCCACCGACCTGGTGACCCGCTGGTGCGACGTCGCTTTGGTGGTCTCCGGCACGGTGACGCTGCAGCTGGCCAAGCAGGCGCGGCCGATGGTGATCGTGTACAAAACCAACAAACTGGCGTACCAGTGCATCGGGCGCTGGGTGATCACCACGAAGTTCTTCGCCCTGCCCAACCTCATCGCGGGGCGAGAGATCGTGCCCGAGCTCATTCCGTACTTCAAGGGCTCCGGGCGTCTGGTGGACGCGGCCGACGCGCTGCTGAGCTCCCCCGAGGCTCAGGAGGCGCAGCGGCGGGCGCTGGTCGAGGTGATCCATAAGTTTGCGGGCAAGCTCGCGAGCGCCGAGGCCGCGGATGCCATCGAGCGCATGGCGGGTGTCGTCGCGGGCTCGGCGGCCCCGGTCCGCCGCGTCAACGAACCCAAGGCTTGATCGCCCTCCACGTGCGCGATGCGGTTTCCCGGAACCGCGGTGCGCCGGCGGTGGGGTGCTCAGCCCACGCCCAGATAGGCCTTGCGGACGGCGTCGGAGCGTTCGAGCACGCGTGCCGAGTCGGCCATGGCGATGCGTCCGGTTTCGAGCACGTAGGCGTAGCTGGCGACTTCGAGGGCCATGGTCGCGTTCTGCTCGACGAGCAGGATCGTGGTGCCCCGGGCGTTGATCTCGCGGATGATCGAGAAGATCGTCTGCACGAGCTGCGGGGCCAGGCCCAGCGAGGGCTCGTCGAGCAGCAGGAGCTTGGGGCGGGCCATCAGCGCCCGGGCCATCGCCAGCATCTGCTGCTCGCCGCCCGACATCGTCCCCGCGTTCTGGCGCAGACGCTCGCGGAGCCGCGGGAACAGGTCGAGGCAGCGCTCGCGGTCGGCGGCGATGCCGTCGCGATCGCTGCGGATGGCCGCGCCGAGCGCGAGGTTCTCGTCGACGGTCATGTTCGCGAACACGCCGCGGCCCTCGGGCGACTGGGCCAGCCCCAGCCGCACGATCTGGTGCGGGGGCATGCCCACGATCGAACGTCCCTCGAACGTGATCGAGCCCGCGGTGGGCTTCAGCAGGCCGGAGATCGTCCGCAGGGTCGTGCTCTTGCCGGCGCCGTTGCAGCCGATGAGCGTGACGATCTGGCCTTTCTGAACCGAGATCGACACGCCGTGGAGCGCCCGGATGGCGCCGTAGCCGACGTGCAGATCACGGACCTCGAGCATCGCGCCGGCCTCGGCCATCACTCAGCCCTCACCCTTCTCGCCCTCGGCGGGCTTGCCCAGATAGGCGGCGATCACCTTGGGGTCCTTCTGGATGGCCGCGGGCGGTCCCTCGGCGATGATGACGCCGTGATCGAGCACGGTGATGCGCTGGCAGAGGTCCATAACCACGCCCATGTCGTGCTCGATCAGGAGCACCGCCACGTCGAAGCGGCGGATGAGCCCGCGGATCAGCTCGCGCAGCCCCTTCTTCTCCTGCGGATTCATCCCGGCCGCGGGCTCGTCGAGCAGAAGAAGGCGGGGTTCCGTCGCCAGCGCCCGCGCGATCTCGAGCCGCCGCTGGTCGCCGTAGGGCAGACTCCTGGCCTGCTCGCCCGCCCGCCCGTCGAGATTGAAGATGGCCAGCAGCTCCATCGCGCGCTCGGTCATCGCGCGCTCCTCGCCTCGCTGCCGGCGGGCGCGGAAGATTGAGCCGAACAGCCCCGCGTCCGACCGCAGGTGCCCGGCGATCTTCACGTTGTCGAGCACGCTCAGATCGGGGAACAGGCGGATGTTCTGGAACGTCCGGGCCACGCCCGCCGCGGTGATCTGATGCGGGCGGAGCCCCGCGAGGTTCCTCCCGCCCAGGGTGATCCGGCCCCGGTCAGGACGGTACACCCCGGTCAGCAGGTTGAACGCCGTCGTCTTGCCCGCGCCGTTGGGACCGATGAGGCCGCACAGGCTGTTGGGCTCGAGGCTCAGGCGAAAGTCCTGAACCGCCTTGAGGCCGCCGAAACTGATCGACACACCCTCGACCGTCAGCAGGCTCATGGGGACCCCCCGGGCCCTGCCGGCGCCGCCGCGCCCCGGGCGGGGGCAACTGGCGTCCGCCGCAGCCGCCGGAAGGGGCCGATCTCCCACACCTCGTTGAGGCCCAGCAGCCCCTGCGGGCGGATGATCATGACCAGGATGAGCATGAGCGCGTAGATGATCATCCGGTACTGCGAGAGCTCGATGCCTGCGCGGCGGGCGACCGTCAGCAGCAATTCGGCGCCGGCGGTCAGGCCGACGACCCACAACGCCGCCCGCAGCCGGCGGTCGGCGAACACGGCCACCACGCACAGGGCGATCAGCCCGTACATCCAGACCGACGTCGGCTCGCGCAGCCACTCCGGCAGCGCCGTCACGAACGCAGCGGCCAGCACCGCCCCGGATATGGACCCCATGCCACCAAGCACCACCATGATCACGATGTCGAAGGACTTCTGGAACGCCAGATCTTTCGGTGTGAGCTGGATGCCCGTCTGGTGGGCGTACAGGCAGCCGGCGACGCCGGCGAAGAACGCCGCGACCACGAAGGCCATCACCTTCAGCCGCGTGACGTGCACGCCCATCGACTGCGAGGCGATCTCATCCTCGCGGATCGAGATCATCGCCCGCCCGAGCGACGAGTACTTCAGCCTCCACGCGAAGACCACCGTCAGGCCCGCCAGAAGGATCACCCAGAACGGCGACGTGAACGGCTGAAGCCCCGTGAACCCCGAGGCGCCGCCGACGTGCAGCGGGAGCGCCGCGGCAGGCACCTTCGCGGCCGCCTCGGCGTCGGGCAGCACGTTGCGCGAGCGTTCGATGATCACGCGGACGATCTCGCCGAATCCGAGCGTGACGATGGCCAGGTAGTCGCCGCGCAGGCGCAGCGACGGCAGCCCCACGAGGTAGCCCAGCCCCGCGGCGAGCAGCCCCGCCGCGAGGCACGCCGCGAGGAACAGCCCGTCGGCCGCGCCGAACAGCGGCCCGTCCATCGGCAGCGAGCGGCTGAGATACCCCGCGGCGAAGTTCGCCGGGTCGAACAGTTTCATCGCCCCGTAATAGGTCACCACCCCGCCGGTGTACGCCCCCACGGCCATGAAGCCCGCGTGGCCGATCGAGAACTGGCCCGTGAAGCCGTT
The DNA here is from genome assembly GCA_016742075.1 of Phycisphaerales bacterium. Lineage (GTDB taxonomy): Bacteria > Planctomycetota > Phycisphaerae > Phycisphaerales > UBA1924 > JACVCL01. The sequence goes on along the minus strand of JACVCL010000002.1, from coordinate 146,929 downwards.
CACCATCGTCAGCGACACCGCCAGGATGATGCTGATCCCGATGTCCATCAGGATCTTGCTGTAGAAGAACACTCCGCCGTCGTCGATCTGCCAGCGGTACAGCAGCGCGTGCACGCCGAGCGCCACGCCCAGCACCGCGATGAACGGCAGCACGCTCCGGGCCGCCGCCACCAGGCGCGAAGGCGAGAGCTCCAGCGTTCGGCGGCGGAAGGGGTCCACGCGCTACACCTTCTCCCGCACCGTCGAGCCCAGCAGGCCGGTGGGCTTGAACAGCAGCACCAGGATGAGGATCGAGAACACGTACACGTCGCGCAGGCCGGGGTCGAGGTACCGCGCGCCGAACAGCTCGATGAGACCGATGAGGAACCCGCCGAGCATGGCCCCGCGGATGTTCCCGATCCCCCCGACCACCGCCGCCACGAAGGCCTTGAGCCCCAGCAGCACCCACGTCGTGTCGGCCGTCTGCAGCAGGTTGCCCGGGTACTTGGTCACGTAGAGCAGCCCGGCCGCCGCGGCCAGCATCGAGCCCAGCACGAACGTGAACGAGATGATCCGATCGACCGGTATGCCCATCAGCGCGGCGGTCCGCACGTCGTAGCTCACCGCCCGCATCATCCGCCCGGTCTTGGTGTGGTACACCAGCCACTCGAGCGCCACCATCAGCGACACGGCGGTTCCGAAGCCGATGAGGTCGATCCAGTACAGCTTGACCCCGATGACGGTGGCCAGCGGCTCGGCCGGCAGCAGCTGCGGGAAGCTCTGCGGCTGCGTGCCGAACGGGAACTTCAGCCATCCCGGCAGGAACGAAAACTGGAGCTGCCCGACGTTCTGGAGCAGAAGCGAGACGCCGATGGCGGTGATCAGCACGTTCAGCCGAGGGGCCGAGCGCAGCGGCTTGTAGGCCAGCCGTTCGATGGCGAAGCCGATGGCCCCGCAGACAAGCATTGTGCACACCAGCAGGGTCGGCCCCAGCCACAGCGGCGCCGGCCGGGCCGCGCCGCCGGTGAATGTCCATCCGATCGCCGCCGCCACCGCGGCCGCGATCGTGAACGACACCCACGCCCCCCAGGTCACGACGTCCGAGTGGGCGAAGTTGATGAACTTCAGGATCCCGTACACCATCGTGTAGCCGAGCGCGATCAGCGCGTACACGCTTCCCACCGCCAGGCCGTTGAGCAGAGTCTCAACGAACACGGTCGGGTCGGTGTTGAGCCACGATGAAGCCAGCAGGGCGATCACGGGGATGCGGATGCTACGAAAAACCGCCGCGTCGGGCGCGGCGGCTGAGCAGGTCCTGAAACCCGTGGCGGGCCCGCTGGCCCGGGCTCACTTCTTCTCCGGGGCCTTGGGGGCCGGGGCGGGGGCCGGCTTCTCGTCGCCCGCGCCGGGGGGCGGGATGGTCGTGACGTAGGCCGGCTTGCCCTCCTTCATCTCGAGCATCACGGCGTTCTTCTGGGCGTTGCGGTCCTTGTCGATCGAGATCATCCCGGTGACGCCGGCGAAGTTCTTGGTCTCGCTCAGGGCCTTGGCGATGTCGGCGCCCTTGGTGCTCGGCGACCGCTTGATGGCGTCGAGGAGAAGCCGGGCGGCGTCGTAGCCCAGCGCGGCCATCGCGTCGGGCACGTCCCCGTGCTGCTTCTGGAACTTCTTGACGAACTCCTGCACCTCCGGACGCGGGTCCTGGTGTGAGTAGTGGTTGCTGTAGAACGCCCCCTCGATCGCCTCCCCGCCGATCTCCGCGAGCTTGGCCGAGTCCCAGCCGTCGCCGCCGAGGAACACCGCCTTGATGCCCATCTTGCGGGCCTGCCGGGCGATGTTCGCGACCTGCGTGTAGTACCCGGGGATGAAGATCGCCTCGGGGCTCGTCTCGCGGATCGCCGAGAGCTGGGCCGAGTAGTCGGCCGTGCCGGCGGAATAAGCCTGCTCGGTGGTGATCTGCCCGCCCATCGACTTGAACGCCTTCTGGAAGTCGTCGTTGAGCCCCTTGCTGTAGGCCTGACCCTGGTCGAAGAGCGTGGCGACTTTCGTGAAGCCCTTCTTCTCGTGGGCAAACCGCGCCACGACATACCCCTGGTACGGGTCGATGAAGCACGTCCGGAAGATCATGTTGCCGATCGCCGTCACGTCCGGGTTGGTGGACGAGCTCGACACCATCGGCACCTTGAACTGCTGGGCCACGCGGCCCCCGGCCATCGAGAGCGTCGAGGCCACCTCGCCCAGCACGGCCACCACGCGGTCGCGGGTCACCAGTCGCGTCACGGCGTTGCCCGCCTCCTGCGCCTTACCGGCCGTGTCGTAGCGGATGACGCGGATGGCCTTCCCGTTGATGCCTCCGGCGGCGTTGACCTCCTCCACCGCCATGTCCACACCCTTCGCCTCCGACTGCCCGAAGGTCGCCTGATCGCCGGTCATCGACGCGTAGTGACCGATGACGATCTCTTCCTTGGCGTTGGCGAGCCCCGCCCATCCGAGCAGGACGGTCAGCAGCGCGAGCGGCAGCAGCGTTCGGGACGCGATCGACATGGGGTGTTCCTCGGGGTTCTCGTGCGGAGTTCGGCGGAGTCGGCAGGACCGGAAGATAACGGGCGTCGGCCCCCGATCGGTTCGATTCGGCCGCGGCCATGACCCCCGCACCCTGATACCATCCAACCTTGACCGCGGGGCACCGAACATTATCCGAACCATGCCCAACGCCTATCTCGACGCCACCCTCCAGCGCAAGGTCATCGACGGCTTCGAGTTCCCGCTCGGCGTCGAACCGGTGGACGCGCTGCTGCCCAAGCCGGGCTACGTCGTCGAGTTCGAGCCGGCCGACGGCGGGGCCCCGATGGACTTCAACCTCGACGGCGCAGACGTCGAAGAGTGGCCCGACCGGCTGATGTACGACATCGTGCTGCCCGCGCCGCGCGCCCGCGCGCTGTTCCGGATGCTCATGTCACTCGCCCCGGCGCGGGTGTTCCCCATCGTCGACGTGCTGGGCAACGACGCCTACCGCGAGATCGACCCGTACATCGCCTACGACCTCGTCGGGCTCGACCGCTTCTACGAGGGCATGCACTTCTTTGGCGACTGGTTCTTCGAGGACGGGCTGGTCGGCGTCGGGCTCATGTCGCCCGACCCCTTTTTCTACCTGTTCCTCGACGAGCACAAGCTCGTGACCCTGCGCGTCGAGCCGGGGATGAAGGACCGGGTCGAGAAGCTCCTCGCCGGCTTCGATCTCGGCGCAGTCACGAAGCTGGAGGGGGTCGATTCGGTGGCGCACGAGCACCGGTCGGTCATCACGCTGCCGTCCGACAAGCCCGACGCCCTGACCCCCGACGAGGTGCTCGAGCGCCTCAGGGCCATCTGGCTGCTCCAACTGAACATCGATCCGCACACCAACGTCGACGACGAGGACCACGCGCTAGGCGTCACGGGCTGGCGGTGCCTGGTGCGCTGTCTCGCTCAGGAGGACGGCCCGGACGCCTACGCCGAGGTCATGCTCGCCGCCGACTGTCTCGATACGTGCGAGCGTCTGGCGGCCGAGGCGGTCGGCCCCGCGGCCCCGGGCAAGACGGGCTGGCTCGAGGTGGACCCCATCCAGGCCGACCGCGTCACACCCGAGGAGTTCGCCCGCCTGCTCCGCCGGCCCACCGTCGACCTGGGGTCCTCCAAGGTGCACGCCGTGCGGTGGATTCAGTCAGCGAAGTAGCCGCGGGCGGGCCGCCGATCGGCAGGCTCACAGAAGCTGCACCGGGTCGACGTCCACGGCGGTGTGGGCATCGGACTTGACCATGTGCCGGTTGCGCAGGTCCGTCAGCGCCCGCTGGATGGGGCCCGCCGAGTCGGCGAAGAGCTCCAGCGACACCCGGAAGTGCCCGGCGATACGCGAGAATGGGGCGGGGGCGGGTCCCTTCAGCCGTACGCCGGGGGCGGCCGCCAGCGCCTCGGCCGCACGACCGGCCGCGGCGACGGCCTTGGCTTCCTGGCGATCGCGAAACACCAGCCGGGCCATCCTCCCGATGGGGGGCAGCCCGTGCGCGGCGCGGATGGCGAGCTCCCTCGCGGCGAAGCCCGGGAAGTCGTGCGCCGCCGCGAGGGTGATGCTGGGCTCCGCGGGGTTGAAGGTCTGCACGATCACACGCGCGGCGTCGGCCGAGGCCTCGGACCGCCCGGCACGCCCGGCGACCTGCGCCACAAGCTGGAACGTTCGCTCGGCGGCGCGGAAGTCGGGCAGCGCGAGCGCCGTGTCGGCGTTGATGACCCCGATCAGCCGGACGTGCGGAAAATCCAGCCCCTTGGCGATCATCTGCGTGCCCAGCAGCAGCCGCACATCTCCCCTGCGGAACCGGTCGAGGGCGTCGAAGTAATCCCGGGCCGATCGCATCGAGTCGCTGTCGAGCCGCAGCATCGACGCGCCGGCCGACAGAAGTGGGAACTTGCGGCCCAGTTCCTCCTCCAGCCTCTGCGTGCCAAAGCCGAAGGTGTTCACACGCTTGCCGCAGACCGGGCACACCTCGGGCAGCTTCTTCTCGGCCAGGCAGTGGTGGCAGCGCACCACCCCGTGCCCTTGCCCGGGGCCGCCCGAAGAGCCCTCGCGGTGGTACACCATCGTCACGTCACAGTCGTCGCACGTCAGCAGCCAGCCGCAGCGCGAGTCCGGGCACATGATGTACGACGCGTAGCCACGCCGGTTGAGCAGAAGAATCGCCTGCCCCTCGCCGTCGGCCAGGGTGTGCGCCAGCGCCTGCTCAAGGGTTGGCCCCAGGGCGTGCAGACCTCGACGGTCCTCGGTCCGCCGCCGCCGCTCCTCGGCCATATCCACCACGTACACCGGCGGCAGCCGTCCCCCCGCCACTCGGCCCGTCAGCTCGAGCAGTCGGAACCGCCCGGCGCCACCCTGGGTCGCGGAAAGGGCGTTGTGCCAGCTCTCCAGCGACGGCGTGGCCGACCCCATCAGCACCGGGAAGCCCGCCAACTGCGCACGCCTGAGCGCCACATCCCGGGCGTGATAGCGGGGGAGCTGGTCCTGCTTGTAGCTGTGGTCGTGCTCCTCATCGACGACGACCAGGCCGAGCATCCCCTCCGGAAACGGCGCGAACACCGCCGACCGCGCCCCGACCACAATCCGCGCTCCTCCTCCCTGTTCGGGGGGATCTCCGGCCCGGGCGGCCCGATCCCACTCTCGGTGGCGTTCCGCCGCCGTCAGCCCGGAGTGCAGCACCGCCACCTTGTCGCGCCCGAACCGCGCGATGAAGCGTCCCGCGGTTTGGGGAGTCAGGCTGATCTCGGGCACCAGCACGATCGCGGCCTGCCCGCGCGCCAGGACTCGCTCGAGCACCTGGAGATACACCTCGGTCTTGCCCGATCCCGTCACGCCGTAGAGCAGCAGCGGCGCGAACGTACCGAGCGAGTCGGAGACGGCCCGCACCGCCCGATCTTGGTCCGGTGTGAGCTCGCGCGGGCGATCCGCCGCGATGTCCGCCTCCCATCCCTCGCGAGCGGTCCGAGCCCGGACCCCGGTCATCTGAACTTCTTCCAGCATTCCGGCCCGCAGCAGTCGCCCAATCGCGGCGGTGGTGCGCAGGCCAAGCCGATCGGCCAAGGCTCTGGCGTCGAGCGGGAAGACTCCCCGGTCAAGGGAGGTGATGAGGTCCCATGCCTTGCGGGCCGAGGGGGGCAGGTCCCGGACCCCCAAGTCTTCGGGGGAATGGGCCGAAGGGCGGACCCCACGCCGGGACACGCGGCCGACGTTCTTCTTCACCGCGGCGGGCATCATCGCGCCCAGAACCATCCCGATCGGACAGCAGTAATACCCGGCCATCCACGAGGCCAGCCGCAGAAGTTCGGGCGGGAATCGGGGCCCCGGGGCTCGGGCGGTGAGGATTTTGAGCCGGGCGGGTTCGATATCGGCGTGATCGATGAGGTCGAGCACGAGCCCCCGGGCGGGACGGTCGGATCGGCCGAGGGGGGCGCTGACCCGGTCGCCGGGGGCAAGATCCGCCAGATCCGAGGGGATGGCGTAGGTCAGCCCGTCGGGCTGGTCGATGCCGCGTTCGAGCACCACCCGGGCGAACCGCCCCCGGACCGTTGGTCGTGGCGTTGAGAAGAGGTCGGCGGGGGGTGGCATCGGGAGCGGGGAGACCCCTCGGGGGAAACCTGGGGCGGAGCATTTTCGCCCGCGTCGATTGCCGGGATCTTGCCAAGAACAGGGAACCGAGAGCGGGTTGCGGGGCCAAAAGCCTATCGGGTATGTTTCCCGTCCCTAACCCGACCGGGCGCACCGGTCGGCCGGGAGGCCGGCACCCCAACGGACGGAGTGCGCGGCGGTCATGGGTTTCGGAGCACCGGCTCCGGGCTGGAGAATGCGAATGCTGAGCTCGATGTTGAAGACCGCTCGTCTGGCTGGCGCGGCGGCGGTTTTGGTAGCGGCTGGGTCGGCCACGGTTGCACTGGCCGCCGAGCCCGCCGCGGGCCCCATCGAGCGGGCGGCGAGCCTGCTGGAGCACGGCAAGGTCATCGAGGCCCGGAGCGTGCTGGTGGGGCTGCAGCGCTCGGCCACGCCGGCCCAGCGTGAGCGGCTGGGCGAGCTGCTGGCGACCGCCGAGCGGCGGATGCGTCAGCTCAGCGAGGCGGAGATCAGCCTCCAGAAGTCGGAGCTGGCGCTGAAGCAGGGCGACCTGCGGCAGGCGGAGATGCACGCCGAGGCGGCGAGGCGGAGCCCGCAGGCGAACCCCGATCAGCGTCGACGCGGCTCCGACCTGCTCGACGAGACGGCGCGGATGCGCGATCAGCTGGCCCCGCTGGTGCCGCAGGCCCTCGAGCAGGCCCAGCGCGACCTCGAGAACCAGAAGTACGCCGAGGCGAAGGCCGGGCTGTGGGCCGTGGTTCGGAGCGGTGTGTCGCTCTCGCAGGCGCAGCAGGCGGCGCTCAACACGGCGCGCGACCGGGTTCTGGCCCTCGAGCGCACGAGCGGCAAGCCCTTCGAGATCGAAGGGCTGACCATGGGTGTGCTGCAGCCCACCCCCGGCGAGGCGACCACCCTGGCGTCGTCCACAACGGTCGTGGCGGCCGATGGCGATGAGCCGGGCCACGGCGAGGATCCGGTTCCACCCCCGCCCCCGGCCCCCACGGGCGAGCCGGCCGGCAAGGCCCAGCCGTCGAGCCCCGCTGCTCCGCCGCCCCCGGCCCCGGCTCCGGCCCCAACTCCCGCTCCGGCGCCTGCGGCGGTACCCGCCCCCGCGGCGATGCCGGGTGACAGTCTGATCGATCAGATGGCCCAGGCCGATGCCCAGCGCACGCTGATCGAGGCGCAGGCCGCGCTCTCGGCCGGCCGGTTTAACGAGGCGGCTGAGAAGTACTCGCAGTGCACGACGGTCTTCGCGCGATTCCTGAACGCCGAGCAGATCGCTCAGGCCGAGCGTGGGCTGGCCGAGGCCCGGGCCCGCATGGGCGCGGGCAGCCAGCAGCAGATGGGCCGGGTCATGGAGACCCGCCGCATCCAGCGTGAAGAGGCGCAGGTGGTGGTGGCGAATCTGATGGATCGGTCCGACTCGGCCCTGAAGGCCGGGAACACCGAAGCGGCCCGCGACGCGGTGGCCGAAGCCCGGCTGCGCTGGCGCGAGGCGTACAACGCCGGGCTGTTCGCCGAGGGTGAGTATCGCGACCAGCTGGCGAAGATCGACCAGCGTGTGCGCGACATCGCCTCGGCCGAGAAGTCGATCGCCGACCGCGAGGCCAAGGCACAGGCCGACAGCCGCCGGAAGGAAAAGGCCGAGGCCGACGCCAAGTTCCGCTCCGAGCGTCAGGCCCGCATCAACGACAGCCTCGACCGGCTGCGGGCGCTGCAGCGAGAGCAGAAGTACGCCGAGGCGCTGCAGGTGGCCGAGGAGATCCTGTTCCAGGATCCGGGCAATCCGGCGGCGCTCCTGCTGCGCGACGTGATCTCGGACACGATGATCTACCAGCGCTACGAGGAGATTCACCGCCGCAACACCAGCTCGTGGGCCGGCGAGTCGCTGGACATCAGCGGCGCGCTCCGCACGCCGCGGAACGTGATGGAGTACCCGACCGACTGGCCGGAGATCAGCGCCCGCCGCGGCGCAGCCGACGCGTTCGTGGAAGCCCCGCTCGACCGGCGGGCGCTGGCCACGCTCGGCGACCGCAAGATCCCGGCGCAGTTCACCGACAACCCGCTCTCGGACGTCCTGCAGTTCATCGCGACCGTGACCAACCTGAACGTCGACGTCGACTGGGACTCGCTCCAACAGATCGGCATCGAGAAGGACCGTCCGGTGACGCTCGACCTCAAGGAGGTCTCGGCCCGTACGGTGCTCGACCGGGTGCTCCAGAAGGTCAGCGGTGGTGACAACTTCAGCCGCGCCGGCTGGGCGGTGCAGAACGGCATCGTGGTGGTCGCGTCTGAGCAGGCGCTTCGGCGCAACCGCTTCATCGTGATCTACGACATCCGCGATCTGATTTTCGAGATCCCGGACTACACCGACGTGCCGCAGCTCGATCTCGACAGCGTGCTCAATCAGGGCGGCGGCCGCGGCGGCGGCGGTGGTGGCGGCGGCGGTGGTGGCGGAGGCGGCGGCGGCAGCGGGCGCGGGATCTTCCCCAACAGCCAGCAGAGCCAGCCGCAGGACTACCAGGGCCGCGAGCGTCAGGCCCGCGAGCGTCTGCTCCGGATCATCCAGGAAAACGTCGACCCGGAGGGCTGGCGCGACGTCGGCGGCGACACCGGTGTGATCCAGGAGCTCAACAACAACCTGATCATCACCAACACGGCCACAAACCACCGGCAGATCCAGAGCCTGCTCAACCAACTCCGCGAGATCCGGTCGATCCAGATCAACTTCGAGTGCCGGATCCTCCAGGTCCAGAACGATTTCTACGAGAAGATCGGCTTCGACATCGACGTCTACTTCAACGCCCAGAACAACCAGTTCCGCAGCGTGCAGAACCAGCTCCGGGCCTTCGGCGCGGGCACGCTGACGCCCAACGAGGGGCTGAACCTCTACCCGTCGGATTTCTGGCGTGGCGGCTCGACACAGTCCGACCCGATTCGCTCGTCGAACAATTACTCCGGGTACTTCGTGACGGGCTTCGACCCGACCACGGGTGCCCCGATCTACGGCTTCGCCAGCCCCGGCGGCACGCAGCTGCCGTACGCCGTGCCCGCGCCGAACGGCTGGAGCCAGATCCCGGTGCAGAACAACTCGCGGAACCTGGCGGGCGGCCTGTTCCAGGGCACGGAGTTCGCCAACAAGATCGCGACGTTCTCGCCCGCCCTCTCGGTGGCGGGCACGTTCCTCGACGACATCCAGGTCGACTTCCTGATCGAGGCCACGCAGGCCGACCGCCGCAACGTCAGCCTTACGGCGCCGCGCCTGACACTGGCCAACGGGCGGTTTGCCAACATCTTCGCGGCCAACCAGCAGGCCTTCGTGTCGGACCTGACGCCGATCGTCGGCACCTCGGCCGTCGGCTTCGACCCGACGGTCAGCGTGCTGAACACCGGCTTCTCGCTGCTCATTGGCGGCGTGGTGTCGGCCGATCGTCGGTACGTGACGACCACGGCGGTGATCCGCATCGCCCAGAACCGCGGGTTCAGCGAGCGTCCGATCGTCATCGCGGCCGGCGGCGGCGGCACGGGCGGCGGCGGGGTCATCACCAGTTCGTCGAACATCCAGCTCCCGCAGGTGTTCGTCACCGGAGTGTCGACCGGCGCCACGATCCCCGATCAGGGCACCATCCTGCTGGGCGGGCAGCGCATCGCCACCGAGGCCGAGGTCGAGGTGGGCGTGCCGGTTCTGAGCAAGATCCCGATCATCAACCGGCTGTTCACCAACCGGATCATGGAAAAGAACGAGCAGACCCTGATGGTGCTGCTCAAGCCCTCGATCATCATCCAGCGCGAGGAAGAGGAGCGGGCGTTCCCCGGCCTCGATCAGAAGCTGAAGAATCCGCTGGGCAACTGACCCCCGGCACACGACGGTTCACCCTCGCGGGCGGCCCGGCGGGCCGCCCGCGGGTCATTTTGGCAGGGGCCCCCCGGAGCACGTCCGAGACGTCAAGCCTTGACACGCCTCGCAGGGTCCGGCTACGGTCCACTGTCTTTGCGACGCTCTCGCCACGGACCGCGCGGGCGTCGGAGCATCCCGGGCGTGTCCCGCACCCGCCGGCACAGGAGGCCAGGCCCCATGGCAACCAGCGAATCGCGTCTGAGGGTCCGAAAGGCCGACGGCGTGACGCAGATCGAGTTCGTCGACCGCAACATCCTCGACGAGGCGAACATCCAGCAGATCGGCGACGAGATCGGCGCTCTGATCGAGGCCGACTCCTCGCCCAAGCTGCTCATCAGCTTCTCGAACGTCGATCATCTCTCCAGCGCGGCGCTGGGGGCGCTGATCACCATCCACAACCGTCTGAAGGGCAAGAAGGGCCAGCTCCGGCTGGCCGACATCGACCCGCAGATCTTCGAGGTGTTCGTGATCACGAAGCTCAACAAGCTCTTCGAGATCCACGACACCCGCGAGGCGGCGCTGGCGAGCTTCAGGTAGGGCCGTCGTCCGCGGGGCCGGGCCGACCGCCTTGCCCGCGACGCACGAGGAGGCCGATGGGCACCACCGGTCCGCACAACCCCAGGGGGCACTCGGCCCACGCGACGCTGCACGACCTGCAGCACCTGCACACGGCGGAGCAGCCGCTGCTCTCGGCCGTGCGGGCCGCGGGCTTCCCCGAGGCGGCCGTGTTCGCCATCAGGCTGTCGCTCGAGGAGGCCGTCACGAACGCGTTCCGGCACGGCAGCCGCGGCGTGGCCAACCCCGTCGTCAGGCTCGGCTGGACCGTGGGGGCCGACCGCATCGAGCTGTTCGTCGAGGACTCGGGCCCCGGGTTCAACCCCGGCCAGGTGCCCGACTGCACGCACCCCGACCGGCTCGAGGTGCCCTCCGGCCGCGGGCTGATGCTCATGCGGGCGTACATGACCAGTGTCGAGTACAACGACAAGGGCAACCGAGTTTCAATGGTGTACGAGCGGCCGCGCGCCTGAGTCGTCCCTTCCCGCAGCCGCCGTCAACGGCCCCCGATGCTCAGGACGTCCGCGGCGATGAACGTCGCGTCACGCCCGCGTATGGCGTCCCACATCCACGCCAGGCCTTCCCGCCGGTCGAGCCCGAACCGCCCAAATCTGGGAGGCCGGCCGGGATCGAGGCCAAGCCCCCACATGGCGCTGAAGCCGGTTGGCCCGATCGGGTACCGCATGTCGCCCGCCACGCGCCGGCCCGAGGCGGCCGCGGCCTCGTCCCAGGCCGTGTAGCCGTCGGTGAACCAGTACCACTCGCGCGCCGCGGCCGGACCGCTCGGCTCGGTGCCCGCCGCGGCTTCGAGCGCGGCGGGCGAGAGCTTCTCGGCCGACCCGCCCTCTCGGAGGCCCGCACCACCCGAGCCGATGAGCGGCAATGGCACGCGGATCGTGTCGCGGTAGAGGCGGCCGCCCGACTCGTAGACCGACTGCCACAGCACCAGATTGATCGGGGTGGGCATCACCCGCCGGCGGGCGCCGTCGCCGGCGATCTCGTGGCCGCGCGAGGCCGCCAGCATTGCCTGCACATCGGCCGCCCGGGCGTGCTGATAAGCCCCCAGGCCGAGGTAGGCCATCCCGTAGACGCAGGCCGCGGTGGCGATCCAGGGCCGGCGGAGCCACACGGCGGCTACCAGGACGGGCAGCAGCACCAGCGTGAAGGCGGGATCGATGATGCCGATCCAGTCCCACGACACCCGGGCCTCGGAGAACGGCCAGAACAGAACGGTGCCGAAGCTCGTGCAGGCGTCGAGCGGGCCGTGCGTGAGCCATCCCACGAACGCCGCGAGCAGAACGGGCAAGGCCGATCCCGAGAAGGCGCCGCCCCAGCGCCATCGTGATGGGCCTTCGGGCGAGGCTTCGCGGACGGGCCGCCCCGGGAGAAGGCAGAAGATCGCCGCCACGATGAGGGCCCCGATCGGCACAAACCCGAGGCCGTGGGTGAAGTGCCGGTGCCACATGAGCCCGTCGAACGGATCGCCCGGCGGCTTGATCAGAACGTCCAGATCGGGCCCCAGGCCTGCGGCGGCGCCGATAAGCCACGCGGAGCGGGGCAGACGCCGTCCGACGACCGCCTGGGCGGCGACCGCCCCAACCACCATCTGGGTCAGCACGTCCACCGGGTCAGTTCCCCTGCCCCTTGAGTTCCTTGACCAGCGGGGCCGCGCCGTAGACCTTGTCGAGAGCCTCGAGGATGCCGCGTGAGTCGACCGCGACAGCGCGATTCTGTGCCTCGTCGTAGATGAAGTCGGCGACGAGCGACTGGATGTTGCCGTCGAAGATCAGGCCGACCACTTCGCCCTTTCCGTTGACGACGGGGGAGCCCGAGTTGCCGCCGATGATGTCGGCGGTGCAGACGAAGTTGAAGGGTGTGGAAAGGTTCAGGCGGCTGCGGGCCTCGACCCAGCGGGCGGGCAGCTCGAATCCCTCTTGCCCGCGGCGCTCGTCGGCCCGCCGGTAGAGGCCGGAGAAATCGGTGAACGGCGGCACGGCGGCGCCCTCGTCCGTGTACCCCTTCACGGGGCCGTAGGCCAGACGCAGGGTGAAGGTGGCGTCGGGGTAGGTACTCTCGCCGAGCATGGCGAAGCGGGCCTTGGCGATGCGGGCGTAGGCGTCGCGCTCGACGGCTTCGACGGTGTCTTCGAACCGGGTTCGGGCGGCGCGGTTTTCGGCGTCGAGTTCGCGAGCGAGCCTGATCAGCGGCTCGGTGCTCGCCTCGACCGCCTTCGTTCCGCCCTCGACCATCGCCCGCCTGGCGGCGGGATCGAACAGCGTCGAGCCCCGGACGAGCTCCTCGGCCCGAGCCTGCGGGCTCTTGCCCCCCAGGGCACGGGCGACGAGCGGGTGCTCGGCGCCGAGCCGCTCGGCCATCAGCGCGAGGCTCGACCGGATCTTGGCGATCTCGAGTTTCTCGCTGATGGGGGCGGGCGAGTAGAGCTCGAGGTAGACATTCTCGAGGTCCGAATCGCGGTACTCGCGGAGGCGGTCGGCGTTGGGCTTGGGGAGCTCGTCGGCGAGGCGGACGATGGTCATCGCCCGTCCGAAAAGGTCGGACCGCAGCAGAGGCAGCCGGTGGATGAGCTGGTCCTCGGCGTACCACGCGCGGTAGCCGTCATGCGCCTTGCGAAGGTCGGCCCAGGGGTCGCCGATCTGCTTGGCGAGGTCGGGGGACTTAGCGACGAAGGCGCGGAGCGCATCCTCATCCTTCTGCTTCCGGGCGATGAGCACGGGGTCCTGCAGGCCGGCGGTTTCGCCGGTGATCGCTTTGCGCGAGTTGGCGACGCCGAAGAGGTCCTCGCGGGCGACCCGGGCGTTCTCGGCCGAGCGGCCGGAGAAGGTCTGGAGCTGGATCTCCGTCCGCCAGAGGTTGGCCAGGCGCCACGGGTTGGCCACGTCGCGGTCGAATCGCAGATGATCGACCGTGAACATCCGCGAAGTGCGGCCGGGGTGGCCGAACACAAACACCAGCTCGCCGTCGGCGGCGCCCCCGGGGCTCCACGAGAGGTGGTGCTGCGGCTTGAACGGCTTGCCGTCCTCGTAGATCCGGAAGAAGGTGGCATCCAGGCAGAAGCGCGGGTACTCGAAGTTGTCGGTGTCGCCGCCGAAGAACGCGATGGCCTCCTCGGGCGCCCAGACCAGCCGCACGTCGGTGAAACGCTTGTACCGGTAGAGGTGGTAGCGGCCGCCCTGGTAGAGCGTGACGATCTGGCTGAGCAGGCCGGTCCTCTCCTGCGACCCCCGCTCGATCTCGGCCATGGTCCTGCGGCGGGCGGTGTTGGCCTCGGCCGCCGTCATCCCGGACTTCTCAGCGCCGGTGACGGAGGCGGTGACGTCCTCGATCTCCCAAAGGATATTCACCTCGAGATCCGGGCACTTGAGCTCGGCTTCACGCGTCGGGGCGTAGAAGCCGGTCTGCAGCAGGTTCCGGGAGGGTGTGCTCAGCTTGAGCAGCATGTCGGAGCCGACGTGGTGATTGGTCATCACCAGCCCGTCGGCCGAGACCAGCGAGGCCGATCCGTCCGTGCTGAAGCGGACGGCCGACTTCTGCATCCGCTCGAGCCACTGCGGCGCCACTTCGTAGCCATACCGGGCCTTGATGGCGGCGGTGGGGGGGCTGGTGAGAAGCCACATGCCTTCATCGGCGCGGGCTCCCGGGGCGGCCAGCAGCGACACGGCGAGCGCGGCCAAGGCCGCGAAACGAGCGGGGGCGGTCATCTGAGATGGTCTCCTTGCGGACCCGGTGAGCCGTAGCCGGCGCGGGGATGATGGGCCGTTCAGCCGCCGTAGGCGCTGACCGGCGGGCACGTGCACATGAGGTTGCGGTCGCCGTAGGGGTTGTCGACCCGTCCGACACTGGGCCAGAACTTGACGTCCCGCGTCCAGGGAGCGGGGAATGCCGCCTTCTCGCGCGAGTAAGCATGCTTCCACTCGTCGCGGGTCACCGCGTGCATGGTGTGCGGGGCGTTGCGGAGCACGTTGTCGGTGCGGTCGGCCTCGCCCCGCTCGATTTCGGCGATCTCGTTGCGGATGCCGATCATGGCGTCGCAGAAGCGGTCGAGCTCGGCCTTGGGCTCGCTCTCGGTCGGCTCGATCATCAGCGTCCCGGGGACGGGCCAGCTCATGGTCGGGCCGTGGAAGCCGTAGTCCTGCAGGCGCTTGGCGATGTCCTCGACCTTGACGCCGGCCGACTTCTCGAACGGGCGGCAGTCGAGAATGAACTCGTGGGCGCAGCGGCCGCTCTTGCCGACGTACAGCACCTTGAAGTGCCTCTCCAGACGCTTGGCCATGTAGTTGGCGTTCAGGATCGCCACCTCGGTGGCCCGGCGCAGGCCGGCCGAGCCCATGAGGGCGATGTAGACATAAGAGATCGGCAGGATGCTTGCCGAGCCGTACGGCGCCGCCGAGACAGGCCCGATGGAACGATCGGTCGCCACCGTCGGCGGAGTCACGGGGTGCGTGGGCAGGAACGGCGCCAGGTGGCGGGCGACGCCGATGGGGCCCATGCCGGGCCCGCCGCCGCCGTGGGGGATGCAGAAGGTCTTGTGGAGATTGAGGTGGCAGACATCGGCTCCGATGAAGCCCGGGCTGGTGAGGCCGACCTGGGCGTTCATGTTCGCGCCGTCCATGTAGACCTGCCCGCCGGCGTCGTGGACCATCTGGCATACCTCGCGGATGCCCTCCTCGAACACGCCGTACGTGCTCGGGTAGGTCACCATCAGCGCGCCGAGGCGGTCCTTGTGCTCAGCGATCTTGGCCTTCAGGTCGGCGTGGTCGATGTTGCCCGCTTCATCGTTGGCGACCGCCACCACTTCGAATCCCGCGACCACCGCCGAGGCGGGGTTCGTGCCGTGGGCGCTGTCGGGGATCAGGCAGACGGTGCGGTGCCCCTGGCCGGTGGCCCGCAAGTACGCCCGGATCACCATCAGGCCGGTGTACTCGCCCGCCGCGCCGGCGTTGGGCTGCAGGCTCACCGCGGCGAACCCGGTGACGTCGGCCAGCCAGCGCTCAAGATCGGCGAAGAGGCGGGCGTACCCGGCGGTCTGGTCGGCGGGGGCGAACGGGTGGAGCTGCCCGAACTCCGGCCACGTCACGGGGATCATCTCGCTGGTGGCGTTGAGCTTCATGGTGCACGAGCCCAGCGAGATCATCGAGTGCGTGAGCGACAGATCGCGCCCCATGAGCCTGAAGATGTAGCGGAGCAGCTCGTGCTCCGAATGGTGGCTGTTGAAGACTGGGTGCGTGAGGTAGCCCGACTGACGGGCAAGGCCCGCGGGCATCGACGCGTCGGCCGACGCGAGAAGCGCGTCGACGTCCTCGCCGCCGCCGCCGAAACAGGCCAGCAGGTCGCGGACCAGCGTGCGATCGGTGATCTCATCAAGAGAGATGCCCAGCGAGCCATCGCCGAAGTCACGCAGGTTGATGCGGCGCGACCGCGCGGCCGCGAGCACCTCGGAGGCGGCGCGGCCCGCGGGCTTCACCTTCAGGGTGTCGAACACGACGCCGCCTTCGACGGCGTGCCCGAGCTTCCGCAGCCCGGCCCGCAGGGCCAGGGTGTACGCCCGCACGCGGAGAGCGATCCGGCGGAGCCCTTCGGGCCCGTGGTAGCAGGCGTACATGCCGGCGATGATGGCCAGCAGCGCCTGCGCCGTGCAGATGTTGCTGGTGGCCTTCTCGCGGCGGATGTGCTGCTCGCGGGTCTGAAGGGCCATGCGCAGGGCCGGTCGGCCCTCGGAGTCGCGGGACACCCCGATGATGCGGCCGGGCAGCTTCCGGGCGTGCTCGGGCTTGGTCGCGATGAACGCCGCATGGGGGCCCCCGAATCCCATCGGGACGCCGAACCGCTGGGCGCTGCCGACGGCGATCTCGGCGCCCCACTCGCCCGGCGGGCGCAGGAGCGTCAGCGCCAGCAGGTCGGTCGCGGCGATCACCGTGACGCCCGCACTCTTCGCGGCGTGGGCCAGCTTCTCAAAGTCGTGCGCCACGCCGCTGCTGGCCGGGTACTGCACCAGCAGACCGAACTCGCTGTCGGTGAAGATGAGCCCGTCGGGATCCACGACCCGCACGGTCAATCCCAGCCCGTCGGCCCGGGTGCGGACCACCTCGATGGTCTGAGGGTGGACATCCCGGGCGATCAGGAAGGTGCGCTTGGGCTGCTCGTCGGCCCCGGCGATCGAGTACGCCATGGCCATCGCCTCGGCCGCGGCGGTGGCTTCGTCGAGGAGGCTGGCGCCGGCCAGCGGGAGCGCCGTGAGGTCGCTCACCATCGTCTGGAAGTTCAGCAGCGCCTCCAGGCGTCCCTGGGCGATCTCCGCCTGATACGGCGTGTACTGGGTGTACCAGCCCGGGTTTTCGAGAATGTTCCGCAGGATGACCGGGGGCGTGATGGTGCCCGAGTAGCCCATGCCGATGCACGAGCGGAAGATCTGATTCTGCGACGCGATGCCCTTGAGCTCTCGCAGGAGCTCGTGCTCGCCGCGGGGCTCGCCGACAGCCAGGGGCCGGTGCATGCGGATGTCCGCCGGCACGGTCTGATCGATCAGTTCGTCGAGCGACCGACAGCCGAGGGTTTCGAGCATCTCGGCCACATCAGCGTCGCTGGGGCCGATGTGCCGGTGCCAGAACGTGTCCGACGCGTTGAGCACCGAAGACGGGCCAGCTGGGCCAAAAACGGCGGGGCGGCTGGCGGTCGTGGCAGCGGGGACCGGGGCCTGGGTCGGTGGGGTCATCGCGGACGAATCTCCTCACAATCGCGGTTTTTCGCCGCGGGACGCCGAATCCTGGAAGGGTGAGAGTGTAGGCGAGGGGCCCGGGATTCGGGAGTCGGCCCCGGCGGCAGGGGTTACGATGCGGGGTCGTTGTCCGCACTCGTGCTTCGGCGGATCGCCGGGGCGGGATTCCCCGCGCGTCCTGCCGGAGGCTCGTCGAAGTCCGATCGTCACCTTTGGAGACGCCCACGATGGCGCACCCCCGTTTCCGTCGGTTCGTGCACGCCCTGCTTCTGTCGGTTTCGACCGCCGCGGTCGTCTCGGCCTCGGCGTGCTCGCAGCGCGTGGCGTCCTCTCCCCGGCCGATGGAGTCGGCCCCGTCCCGGGTCGACGCCTATCGGGCCCACGTCGTGACGCTGTCCGATGAGAAGATGGAGGGTCGGGCTCCGGACACCCGCGGAAACCGACTCGCGGCCGCGTACATCGGGGATCAGCTCCGCTCGATGGGGCTTCAGCCGGCGTTCCCCGCCGAGACCAAGGGCGAGGCCGGGGCCGATCTGGCAACCACCTTTGTGGCGTACGACCAGAGCTTCACGGTGCGGGGTCGGCTGAAGGTCAACGCGGCCGAGGCCGGGTATGAGTCCGCCGGGGGCCGCGTATCCCTGAAGCAGGGCACCGACTTCAACCCGCTCGGGGTGTCCGCCAATGGTCGGGCCGAGGGCCCGCTGGCCTTCGTCGGGTACGCGATCACCGACGGTCCGGACGGGTACTCGTCGTTCGGCAAGGACGACGACCTGACGGGCAAGGTCGCGGTCGTCCTGCGGTTCGAGCCGATGGACGCCAAGGGCAAGAGCAAGTGGGGAACGGGCCTGACCGGGTGGTCCCGCCGCGCGGGGCTGTCACAGAAGATCCAGGCGGCTGTTGAGCGTAAGGCGTCGGCGGTGGTGCTCATCAGCCCCCCGGGTGCCGACGACCCGCGGGCCGAGGTGCTCGAGACGCACGACGGCACCCGCATCGGCAGGATGGCCGGCGTCCCGGTGATCATGCTGAGCATCGAAGCGGGCAACGCGCTGCTGAAGGCCGCCGACCCGCAGGGCCGAGATCTGCTCGCGTTCCGCAAGCTCGCCGATCAGGGGGGAATCGGGGCTATCTCCTTGTCTCCGGGTGTGACGCTCGGTTTGAACGTGAACATGTCACGGGAGCCGGTGCCCACCACCAACGTGGGGGGCATCCTCCGCGGCCGTGGATCGCTGGCCGATCAGTACGTCATCGTCGGCGGGCACTACGACCACGTGGGGTACGGTTACTTCGGATCGCGAAGCCCCGGGCTGGCCGGGAAGGTGCATCCGGGCGCCGATGACAACGCCTCGGGGACCGCCGGGGTGCTCATCGCGGCCGACGAACTGGTGCGTCGCTACAGGGCGCTGCCGGCGGATGCCGACGCTCGGTCGATCATGTTTCTCCTTTTCTCGGCCGAGGAGATGGGCCTGCTCGGCGCCGACCACTTCGTCAAGAACTCGCCGATCGAGAGCAAGAACATCGAGGCGATGATCAACCTCGACATGATCGGGCGGCTGCGCGATCAGAAGCTCACCGTCTACGGCACCGGCACGGCCGCGGAGTGGCCCGAGCTCGTCGACCGGTTCGCGGCGGGGCACGGGCTGGCTATCGAGAAGGTGA
This sequence comes from Phycisphaerales bacterium, assembly GCA_016742075.1. GTDB lineage: Bacteria > Planctomycetota > Phycisphaerae > Phycisphaerales > UBA1924 > JACVCL01. The sequence continues at coordinate 127,978 of JACVCL010000002.1, read as the reverse complement.
GCAGCGGCATCGGGCCTTCGGATCACGCGGTGTTTCATCGTGCCGGGCTGCCGGTGCTGCACCTGTTCACCGGCCTGCACCCGGACTATCACGCGGTGACGGACACCGCCGACAAGATCAACTTCGAGGGTGGCGCCCGCGTCGCCGCGTTCACCGCGGACCTGGCCTTTGCCCTGGCGACCAACCCGAAGGACCTGACGTTCGCGAACACCGCGAACCAGGCCCCGCCGCGGATCACGATGCCCGGCGTCGAGATGGCGCCCGGCGCCGCGACCCCGCCGCCTCCGGGAGCAGGTCCCACCGACACCGCCGAGCCGGTGCGGCCGCAGCGGGTGCGCCTGGGCATCATGCCCGCCAGCTACAGCGAGGATCAGCCCGGAGTGCCGGTGGGCGAGGTGTTCCCCGACACGCCGGCGGCCCGGGCCGGGTTCAAGCCTGGCGATCGCATCATCCGGTGGGGCGGCAAGCCCGTGGCGGGCATCGAAGAGATGACGGCGTTCCTCCAGTCGCAGAAGCCGGGCGACAAGGCTGACATCGTCGTCCGGCGCGGCGCCGAGGAGGTGACGATGACCGTGGCGTTTGAGGCTCCCGAGCCGCCGAGGTAACCGCAGGAGGGGCGCGGGCCGCTGGAGCCACGATGAGGAGTCCTTGATGCCCGCCGAGCTAGTCTTCGTCTTGGCCGCGTTTTCAGCGGGCGGTTGGCTTGCCACGGGAGGCGGTTGTCCGGACTGCGCCACCCCCGACGCGGTTCGGTGGCTGGCGATCGCCGCGCCGGGCGTGGAGCCGGCAGAGGCCCCTCGGCCCCCGGCCCCACCGGCCCCACGGCCGCCGCCGGAGCCGCCGGCGCAGTCGGCGTTGGCCTTTATCACCATCGACGCCAGGGCCAAGACCATCGACATCGAGGCCCGGGTGTCGCCGATGATGGTCGCGCTCGACAAGCAGCCGTTCTTTCTGGAACTCACGGCGTGTACCCCCGACAGCAAGGAGCACGAGTCGCTCGTCGTCACCCGGGCACGCCCATCGCACATCCACGCCGCCCTGCTGGCCCTGGGCCTGCAGCCCGGCAAGCCCGCGGCGTTCCGGACCGAAGGCGGCCGATCGGTTCGAGAGCCCGCCAACGGGCCTCGCGTCACGGTGGAGTTCCGCTGGAAGGATGCCACCGGCGCCGTTCGGCTGGCGCGCCCGCAGGAGTGGATCCGCCACCACAAGACCGGCGAGGCCTTCCCCGCCGGTGACTGGGTCTTCGCGGGTTCACGCATGGCGGTGACCAAGCCGGGTCCGTTCGCGCCTCCGGATCAGCGCACGCCGCGCGAGTACTACCTCGCCGACGGCGAGGGGACGCTCATCGGGCTCACCAGTTTCGGCTCGGAAGTACTGGCGTGGCCGACGCCGATCTCGCCGGATTCATCCGCCGACGAGCCGGTATGGACCGCCAACAAGGACACCGTGCCGAAGGCCGACACCCCTGTGACGATCCGGCTGACCGTTGCGCCCGACGCCGGGGCGAAACCCTGACTTCCGCGATGGCGGGCGTCTCGGACCGGCGCGGTCAGCGGGCCCCGCGAACGGTCGCGAAGATGCGGTCGACCACCGGCCAGTTGATGACGTTCATGAACGCCTTGACGTAGTCGGCGCGGCGGTTCTGGTACCGCAGGTAGTACGCGTGCTCCCACACGTCCGCCCCCATGATGGGTGACGCGTAGGTCATCAGCAGGTCCTGTTGACGCTCCATCTGCTGCACCATCAGCCGGCGCGAGACGTGGTCCCACACCAGCCACGCCCAGCCGCTGGCCTCAACGGCCACCGCGCTCGCCTGGAACAGCGCGCTGAAGCGGGAGAACGATCCGAAGTCGCGATCGATCTGCGCGGCCAGTTCGGTTCCGGGCTGCGGGGCGCCGCCCCCGCCTTTGTCGGGCGGGGCCATCACGGCCCAGAAGATGGTGTGGTTGACGTGGCCCCCGCCGTGGAATGCCAGTTCCCTCGACCAGTGCTTGACCAGTGCCGCGTCGCCGGTTTCGGCGATCTTCCGGAGCTCACCGACGGCCTTGTTGAGCCCGTTCACGTAGGCCTGATGGTGCTTGCCGTGGTGCAGCCGCATCGTCTCGGCGTCGATGTGGGGCTCCAGCGCCTCGGGGGCGTACGGAAGGGCTGGCAGCACGTACTGGCCGGTGGCCTCGTCCCAGCCCGGGCGTGCATCGGCCGGGGCATTGCCCGGCGCGGGCACCGCCGCCGCGGCCTGCCTGGCGAAGGCGGTCGCCGACATCGCCACGACGCCCGCCGCCCCGAGCACCCCGAGCGCCGCCCGCCGATCGATGCCGTGTGCGCTGCTCATCCATGACCTCCGCTTCTGGAAGCCGCGTCGCCCACTCGGGCCCGCGGCGTGGCGTCCACGATACCCAGATCCCGGGCGAGCCCCGCCTTGCCACCCCTGTTCGGATGCCCTACAACCACCGAACTGCGGGGTGTGTTCCCGACGGAAGCCACCCGCTAGCGCGTCCAGATTCACGGCCGCCCTCTCATCGCCCGCCAGATCCCTCTCACCCCTCCCGAGCACGCATGCCCGACATTCCTGCCATTTCCCAGGCCGTGCAGCAGCACTCGCGTCTGATCAACAACCTCACCGCCGCGGTCGAGCGGGTGATCGTCGGGCAGCGGTACATGATCGACCGGCTGCTCGTGGGCCTGCTGAGCAATGGGCATGTGCTGCTGGAGGGTGTGCCCGGGCTGGCGAAGACCCTCACGGTGTCGACGCTGGCCAAGGCTCTGCACGCCAAGTTCAGCCGCATCCAGTTCACGCCCGACCTGCTGCCGGCCGACCTCGTCGGGACGCTCATCTACAACCCGCGGGAGGGCACCTTCTCGCCGCGCCAGGGGCCGATCTTCGCGAACATCGTCCTGGCCGACGAGATCAACCGCGCACCCGCCAAGGTTCAGTCGGCGCTCCTCGAAGCGATGCAGGAGCGGCAGGTCACCATCGGCGACCAGACCTACGCCCTCCCCCAGCCGTTCCTGGTGCTGGCCACGCAGAACCCCATCGAGCAGGAGGGCACTTATCCGCTGCCCGAAGCGCAGGTCGATCGCTTCATGCTCAAGCTCAAGATCACCTATCCGTCGAAGGCCGACGAGCGGAAGGTGCTCGACCGCATGGCCATGACCCGCCCGGACGTCGACGCCGCGGCGGTGGTCGAGCTGGCCGAGATCTTCGAGGCCCGCCGCGTGGTCGACCAGATCTACGTCGACGACAAGATTAAGGACTACATCGTCGACATCGTGCACGCGACCCGCGAGCCCGGCGAGTACCGGCTCGACCTCAAGCGGCTGCTCGACTTCGGCGCGTCTCCTCGGGCCACCATCGCGCTCACCCTGGCCGCCAAGGCCCGGGCGTTCCTGGAAGGCCGCGGCTTCGTGACTCCGCAGGACGTGAAGACTATGGCCCCGGACGTGCTGCGGCACCGGCTGATCCCGAGCTACGAGGCCGAGGCCGAGAGCCTGACCAGCGACGACCTCATCCGCCAAATACTCGATCACATCCCCGTCCCCTGACCCTCGCCCCCCGCCCCGGCGGGGGGCCGCCAGTTCCCGCGGCCGGTCACCATGCTCCCCGAAGAACTCTTCCGCCAGGTCCGCGAGCTGCAGATCCGCACGGGACGCGCCGTGAACGAGGTGTTCGCCGGCGAGTACACCAGCGCCTTCAAGGGCCGCGGCATGGAGTTCGCCGAGGTCCGCGAGTACCAGCCCGGCGACGACATCCGCTCCATCGACTGGAACGTCACGGCCCGCACGGGCACGCCGCACGTCAAGCGATTCGTCGAGGAGCGCGAGCTCACGGTGATCGTGGCGGCCGACATGTCGGCGTCCGGGGCGTTCGGCTCGGTCCGCCGGGCCAAGCGACGCACCGCCGCCGAGCTCAGCGCGGTGCTGGCGTTCGCGGCCCGCAAGTCCAACGACAAGGTCGGGCTCCTGCTGTTCACCGACCGCGTCGAGCTGTACATACCGCCGAAGAAGGGGTCGAACCACACCCTCCGGGTCATCCGGGAACTGCTGAACTTCACGCCCGAGCACACCGGAACCGACATCGCCGCCGCGATGGACTACCTGGCGAGGGTGCTGCGCCGGCGAGCGGTCATCTTCCTCATTTCCGACTTCCTGATCCCCGGCGCCTCCGCCGGTCCGGTGCGGGCCTCGACAGCCGATGCCGCCCTGTCGGCGGTCGCCACACCCCTCTCGATCCTCAACCGGCGGCACGACCTCATCACGGTGCGGCTGACCGACCCGCGCGAGCGATCGCTCGGCACGGCGGGTACGGCGCGGGGTCTCATCGACCTGCGTGACGCCGAGACCGGGTCGGTGCGCACGCTCGATCTCTCGAGCGCCCAAGTCCGGCGCGTCTTTGAAGCGCTGGGCCAGCGCCGCCAGGAAGCCGTCGCCATGCAGATGCGAAGGCTTGGCGTCGATCATCTGGATCTGGCAACCGACGAGCCGTACATCCACGCGCTGGTTCAGCTCTTCCGCCGCCGGGAGCGACGCCGATGAGCTCCGCGTGGTGCCTTGCTCTCGCTCTCGGCGTCTCGCCGTGGTCCGCCGCCGTCGCCGCGGACCGCCAGGGCGAGACATCGTTCCGGAGCTCATCCGGCGGCGCGACGGCCGAGCTGCGTGTCGCGACATCGGCCCGCGGGCCGGTCGCGGAGGGAGTTCCCATCATCCTCACCGTGGCCGATCGTCTGATCCTCACCGTGACGCCGACGGCGCCGCCCGGCTACCGGTTCGAGAAGATCGCCTGGCAGGGGGAGCTCGGCGAGACCTGGCGCGAAGCCGCCGGTCCCGAGCAACGCGGGAACGACACCACCCTGATCGTCGAGCCGTTCCTGCCCGGGGCTTTCATCCTCCCGGCTCTGTCGGTTCGTTTTGTCGCGGAGCCGGCCGATGCCGGCCGCGAGCCGATCGTGCTGGAACTCGGGCCGCTGCGGGGCGAGGTGCTCAGCGTTCTGCCCGCGGGCACCCCGCGCCGCGACCTGACCGACATCCGGCCCGTGGTCGAGCCCCCGCCGCCGCCGCGGGACTGGACGCGCACGATCGTCATCGGCGCCGTCGCGGCTTCGGCCGTGGTCCTGGCCGGGGCGCTGGTCCCGTTGGTCGCGCGGCTGGCCCGCCGCCGCCCGCCTCCGCCGCCCGCACCCCACGAGGTGGCGCTGTCGGCCCTGAACCGGCTCGAGTCGTCCGACCTCCTGGCCCGCGGCCTGCACAAGCCGTTCTTCCAGGCCGCGTCGGACATTCTCCGGCGGTACATCGAGGACCGCTTCGCTCTCAGAGCACCGGAGCGCACGACCGACGAGTTCCTTCGAGAGGCCCGCGACGCCAGCCCGATTCTTCCCGGTGATGTTGAGCGGCTCGAGGACTTCCTCCGGCACGCCGACCTTGTGAAGTTCGCCGAGCAGACCCCGAGCCGGGAGACCTCCGCCCGCACCGTCTCGCTGATCCGCGACTTCGTGCAGCGCACCACCCCCACGCAAGCGCCGGCGTCGCCCGCACCATGATCCCCCGCCTGGCCAATCCCGAGGCCCTGTGGCTGCTGCTGGCCATCCCGCTGCTGATCGCCTGGCGGATGCGCGCCTCCTCCGTGCGCCCTTCGGGCATCATGTTTTCCTCGATCGATCTGCTGGCGACACTGCCGGTCACGTTCCGGCAACGGCTGCGCGGGCTGCCCGTGGCCCTGCGTGCTGCGGCGATCACCCTGGCCGTGGTGGCGCTGGCCCGGCCGCAGATGGGCGTCGGCGAGGTGAAAGTGACCGCCGACGGCGTCGCGATCATGGCTCTGATCGACCGCTCGTGGTCGATGACCGAGCAGATGGACTTCGACGGCCGGCGGAGCACGCGCATCGACACGGTCAAGCGTGTGTTCCGCGAGTTCGTCAAGGGCAACAAGGAGCAAGGGGGCGACCTCCCCGGACGCGGCAACGACCTGATCGGCGTGGTGACCTTCGCACGCACCGCCGACACCGTGGCACCGCTGGTCCGCGACCACGACACGCTCGTCCGTCTGGTCGACGGCATTCAGCTGATCAACCCTCAGATCCCCGAGGGCCGCGCCACCGAGGGCGGCACCGCCATCGGCGACGGCCTGGCCCTGGCCGCGGCCCGGCTGCACACCGCCGAGAAGGACCTCCGCCGGTTCAACAAGGACCTCAGCGACCCGGAGTTCATCATCCGCTCCAAGGCCATCATCCTGCTCACCGACGGCGAAGAGAACGCGGGAGAGCTCTCGGCGGTGAAGGCCGGTGAGCTGGCCAAGCAGTGGGGGATCCGGATCTACGCGATCGGCATCGGTGGCAACGAGCCGCAGTACGTGCAGACCACCATGGGCATCGTGATGCGTCCCAGCATGGGCTTTGACGACCGACCGCTCCGGGCCATCGCGGACATGACCGGCGGGCTCTACCGCCGGGCCGACACCGGCGATGCCCTGCGCGACATCTACCGCGAGATCAACGCTCTCGAGAAGACCGAGATCAAGACCACCGAGTTCACGAGCTACGACGAGAAGTTCGTGCCCTTCGCCCTCGCGGCCCTGGTGTGTCTGGCCGTCGAGGTGCTGCTGTCCTCCACCTGGCTCCGGAGGGCGCCGTGATGCACTTTGCCTCACCCGAGCTTCTGAACGCGCTGTGGGGTCTGCCGGTGCTGGGGGGGCTTCTGGTGTGGGGGCTCCTCCGCAGGCGGGCGGCTGCGGCGGGCTTCGTCGAGCGCGGCCTGCTCGACGCCATGGGGGCCCCCTCTGAGCCGCGCCGATGGACGATCAAGGCGTGCCTCGTGCTCTCGGCGGCCGCCTTGCTGGCCGGTGCCGCGGCCAGGCCGCAGTGGGGTGAGACTCAGCAGCAGATCCGCCGCTCGGGGCGGGATGTCGTGTTCGTCGTCGACGTCTCGCGCTCCATGCTCGCCACCGATGTCAAGCCCAGCCGCCTTGAGCGGGCCAAGCTCTGGGTCGAAGATGCCGTCGCGGCCCTCTCCGGCGACCGGGCCGCTCTGGTCGCCTTCGCGGGCAACGCCGTGGTGAAGTGCCCGCTCACGGCCGACTACAGCTTCCTAAGGATGGCGGTGCGGGACCTCTCCTCCGATTCGGTCACCCGGGGCGGCACGAATCTGGGAGACGCCATCCGCCTGGCGGTGCGCGATGCGTTCGAGCGGGACGCCCAGGGCAACCTGCTTGGCACCCGCTTCCGGGACATCGTGCTCATCACCGATGGCGAGGACCAGGACTCTCTGCCGCTTCAGGCCGCCGAGCAAGCCGGGAAGATCGGCGTGCGCATCATCGCCATCGGCATGGGCGACGCCGGGGACGGCGCTCGGATCCCCGTCCAGCGCGACGGGCGCGGCGGATTTCTCGAGTTCGAAGGCCGCGAGGTGTTCACACGGTTGCGCCCCGACACCCTCCGGGATCTCGCTCTGGCCACCCCCGGCGGGAAGTTTTTCCCGGTGGCAACGGGTGACATCCGGCTTGACGAGGTGCTTCGCCCGCTCCTCCGCGATCGCGCGCCCGCGGAGGCCGCCGGAGCATCCGACACCGCGGCACCGCGGTACACCGAACGGTTTCAGTGGTTCCTCCTGGTCGCGATCCTCCTTCTGATCGGGGATGTGCTCATCCATGAACGTCGCCGTGCCCAAATCGTTGTCGCCTGAATTCGGGCGCTGCCTGTGGCGATGGCTCCCGGCGGTCGCCGGCGCGGTGCTGATCGGCGCCGCGCAGCCCGCGGCCGCCGAGCCCGGCGCCCGGGAACTCATCCTCTCGGGCAACGCCGCATTCCAGAGGGGACAGTTCGAGAGCGCACGCGACCAGTTCAAAGCGGCCGCGGATCTTGACCCGGCCTCGGTTGAGGCGCTGTTCAATCTCGGTGTGGCGCAGTACCGGCTTGGGAAGCTCGACGAGGCCGAGCGTCTGTTCAAGCAGGCCGAGTCGATCCCCGGGGGTGGTCGGGTCTCGCCGCAGGCCCGGTTCAACCTGGCCCGGGCGGCCCACGATCGCGCCGGGGCGCTCCTTCAGGAGAAGCCGGCCGAGGCCCTGGCGGCGCTCGAGCGTGCATCGTCACTCTTCCGCGGCGTGGCGGCCGACAACCCCGCGGACCGCGACGCCGCCGCGAACCTTGAGATCACCAACGGCCAGATCGCCCAGCTCCGGCAGATCCTGCGGCAGATGCAGCAGCAGAACACCGGGACCGGCGAGCGGGCCGGCGATCGCCAGAAGCAGCGGGATCAGTCCGGTCAGCCACCTCCGCAGCAGCAGGACGGCAGCCCCGGGTCGGCATCCGATCAACTGAAGCAGTCGTCCGAACGCCAGCGGGAGCTGGCCGAGCAGACCCGGCAGTCGGCCGAGCGGCAGCAAGCGCAGGCCGAGCAGGACCGCCGGCGCGAGGAGCGTCGCCGCCAACTGCAGGAACGGCTCGAACAGATCCGCCAGGAGCGTGCCGCCCGCGAAGCCCAGCGGCAGGCGCAGCCACAGCAGGCGCAGCCCGATCCTCAGGCCGGCCAGAAGGGGTCGCCGGAGGGACAGCCGTCTTCCGGCACCGGCGGCCCGGAATCGACCATCCCCAAGCCGCTTCAGGAGCAACTCGACCGTCTTGCCGAGCAGCTCAAGCGCATGGACCTTCAGCAGCTGAAGGACGCCGAGAAGCGGCTCGGCGAACTCGGGCAGCAGCTGCCGCCGGAGGCCCGCGAGCAGCTCCAGAAGGCCATCAAGGAGCAGATCGCCCAGCGTGCCCAAGATCAGCTCGACGCCATGAAGCAGCAGATGCAGCAGATGTCGCCCGAGCAACTCGACCGGGCGATGCAGGATCTCCAGCAGATGGCGGATCAGCTTCCCCCGGAGACGGCTCAGCAACTGGCCGACGCCCTGACCGAGCGGATCAAGAGCATGTCCGACGAGCAGAAGCGTGCCCTGGCCAAGGAGCTCAAGGATCTGGCCGAGCGCCAGGAGCAGATGCTCGACAGCGCCGAATCAGCTCGCAACGCCGTGCAGCAGTTGCAGGAGCTGATGGAACAGCTTTCCCCGGAGAAGGCCGCCGAGCTTCAGGAAGCCCTGCAGTCGCTCGGCGAGGCGGTCGACCAGCAGCGCCGGGCCCAGGATGAGCTTCAACGCGGCAAGCCGGCGGACGCGGCCGAGCGCCAGCGCGAAGCCGCCGACCGGCTGCTCGATGCCGCCCAGCAGGCCTTGGGCCCGACCGGCCCGACCGGCCCGACTGGACCCCGGGGTGATGCCGCACCAGCCGTGCCCGGGCCCCGCGGCGAGAAGCCCGAACCGGGGCCAACCGGCCCCACCTCCCCGACCGGTCAGGCCGGCGAGGGAGAGGGGGCCGGCGGCGCAACCGGTGCCGAGCAGCCGCAGTCCGACGATGCCCGCGCGCAGCGCATCCTTGACAAAGAGCTGAGGGACCGCGAACGACGGCGCGAACTTCTCAGGCGTCTGCAGCGGCTTGAACCTGTGAAGAGAGACTGGTAGCCATGCTCCGGGCGCTCTTCATCGCTGTTACGCTGGCCCTCTGCGTGGGGCCCGGCGGTGCGCCGGCCGCTCTCGCCCAGCCGACGGCCACCGCAACGCTCTCCTCGCAGAACGCGGTTCTGGGCGAGCCGATCTCGCTCACCATCTCCGTCAACTCTGCCGACAATCTCCCGGCTCCGCAGGTGCCCTCGCAAGACGGTCTCACCATCAGCTACGCAGGATCAGGAAGCAGCTTCAGCAGCACGATCTTCAACGGCCGTGTGCAAGAGAGCCGCACGGTCACCCACACGTACACCGTCGTGCCGCAGCGTGCCGGAGAGTTCACCATCCCGTCGGTCGAGGTGGCCCTGCCCGGCGGGGCGGTTTCCCGCACCCGGCCGCTGACCCTCTCGATCACCAGCGCTCCGAGCACCGATGAGTTCCTCGTGCGCCTGACCGCCGGGAACGCCTCCCCGTACGTGGGTGAGCCCTTCACCGTTCGAGTCACGATCCTCTTCAGCCGGGGCTTCGACAGGGGCGATCTGGCCACCCCGTGGCCCACCGACGCGTTCGACGTGTTCGCCGCGCCGCCCGACCCAGCGCTCACGCTGGGCCGCGGCATGACGCCGATCTTCGGTGTTTCGGTGCCCGCCGCCGAGGGCCGCGAGGAGATCCGCGGTCGCGTGTACAACACCATCGTCGCCGACGCCGTGATGGTCCCCCGAAGCCCGGGCGAGTTCACCATCGGCCCCGCGACCGCGACGGCCGCCCTGGTCATCGCCAGCGGCGACTTCTTCCGCCCCAGCCGGACGCGGTGGGTATCGGCATCCTCCGAGCCGCTGTCCGTGCGGGTGCGACCCCTGCCCGCCGAGGGGCGGCCCGCCGAGTTCAGCGGCCTCGTCGGCCGCTACACGGTCACCGCCTCCGCAACGCCGACGGATGTCGCCGTCGGCGAGCCCGTCACCCTCAAGCTCACCATCAGCGGCCCGCCTCCGCTCGACCGCGTTCCGCGCCCGGACCTCCGCCGGATGCCCGGGTTCTCCGACGCCTTCCGCGTTCCCGAAGACGCAGCGCCGCCCAAGGTCGAAGCGGGGCAGGTCGTGTTCACCCAGACCATCCGGCCGACCGCTGAGTCGGTGAAGGCGGTCCCGTCGGTCGAACTGGCCCTGTTCGATCCCGCCGCAGGCCGGTACCGAGTTGAGCGGTCGGCTCCCATCCCTATCACGGTGCGGCCGACCCGCGAACTGACCGGCGCCGACGCCGTCGGGGCGGCCCGGCCGTCGGGAGAGCCGGCCGACCTGCGGGCCCAGCGGGCGGGAATCCCGGCCAACCGCGAGAGCCCCGGGGCCCTCCGCGACGATTCCTTCGATCTCATCTCGGCCCTGCGATCACCGCCCTCCATCGCCCTGCTCGCCGGGCCCCCGATGCTCTACGCCGTGGCCCTCGCATCCGCGGCGATCCGCCGCCGCCGCGAGGCCGACAGCCCCCAGCGTCGCCGCGAACGTGCGCTCGCGGCATCACTGTCGCTCCTGTCGTCGTCGGCCGGGCCCACCGAGGTGTCCAGGGCCCTTTCGACGTACTTCGCCGCGGCGTTCGACCGCCCTATCGCCGACGGAGCCCTCACCGCCGCCGAGGCCGACGGCCTGCTCCGCGCCGCCGTCCCGTCGGCGAAAACCGAGATCCTCGCGGATGAACTGCGGGCCCTCCTCCGCGACTGCGACGCCGCCCGCTTCGCCTCCTCCGCCACCGGCCCCGAGCTCGCGCCGCGCGCCCGGGCGCTGCTGCCGCGGATCGACGCGTGCCTGAGGAGCATCCCCGCATGACCCCGCGCCCGGCCCTCTTCGCCCTCGCGATGTTCATCCCGGCCTTCCCGTTCGCCGCCCGGGCCGACGCCCCCCCGCGCAGGTTCGCCGAGGCGAACGCCGTGTTCGCCGCGGCGCTGGCGGTCCAGCCGGCCGACCCGGCGGCCGCGCACCGGGGGTTCGCACAGGCGATCGACGGCTGGACGAGCCTCGTGGCCGATGACGGGCTCAACAGCGCCGATCTTCACTTCAACATCGCCAACGCCCGGATGCTGAGCGGAGATCTCGGCCGGGCCATCGCGTCCTATCTCCGGGCCCATCGGCTTTCGCCGGGCGATCGGCAGATCGAATCCGCGCTCACTTACGCACGGTCAAAGGTTGCCACGAAGATCGATGCGCCCGCCGCGTCGCGATTCTCCGACGCGCTTCTCGGCTGGCACTCGACGGTGTCCCCAAGGCTCAGGTTCGGCCTGGCCGCCGGGTTGCTCGGCCTCGGATGGGGTGTGCTGATCGTGCGGGTTCTGCCGGGGGCGTTCCGGCCGCCGCGTTCGCTGGCTGCGCTCGGCCTGGGGCTGGCGGTGGTCCCGGCGGCCTCCCTCGCGGTCGACTATCGCTCGGCGCAGACAAGCCACGGGGTTGTTGTCGCCGGGTCAGTCACCGCCCGGCAGGGGCCCGACGAAGCGATCTACCAGGCCGCGTTCAAAGACCCCCTCACGCCCGGCGTCGAGTTCGAGGTCATCGAGCACCGGCAGCGTTGGTTGCTGGTGCAACTGGCCGACGGCCGCACCGCCTGGCTCCCGGCACACGACATCGAGCTTCTCTAATCGTGCTCAGCAGCCGCGAAGCACCGCCGCGGCTGCTCGGCGTCCGCTGGCCATCGCGCCGTTAATCGACGCGGTATCGAGATGATCGCCGCACCACCACACGCCCTCGCGGACTTCCGGGGGCTTGGCGACGGCGGGCTCGCCGCTCCCCGCCGCCATCCTCGGAAGTGCCCGTCGGATCCGATCCTCGCGGATGAGCCGCCAACGGTCCACCTGGTCGCCGAACCACCGCCGGAGCTGCGCCCGGGCCTGCGGCTCCAGCGCAGCGCCCGACGGCCCATCGCCCACCACGCTCGCCGACACCAGCGCCCGGCCGCTCGGGGCGTAGTGCGCCGCCGCATCGCTGACGACCGCGGCATGGTTCACCGGCCCCTCGCCCTCCCCGTCGAGGACCAGAACGGGCTCCCGCGTCGGCGAACTCTCCGCGGCGTACCACAGCGTCACCGTGCTGTTCCAGGCGATGTCCTGCCCGGCCCCCGCCAGCCGCCGCGCCTCGCTGCCGTCGGTGGCGATCACGATGCTCCGGGCGCCGAGAGACACCCCGCCCTCCAGCTTCACCACCCGGCCCTCGATCGCCGCCGCCGCGGCGTTCAGCCGCACCTCGGCCCGCCCCTTCGCCCGCCCCAGCCTCCGCGCGAGCTGCGCCGCGATCGCCCCCATCCCACGCGCGGGCACCGTTGTCTGTCCGGTGGCGAACATGCGGTACGTGAAGGCGAGCATCCGTGAGGTGGTCGCCAGCGACCGGTCGAAGAACACCCCGCCGAAGAACGCCCTGAAGAACCGGTCGATAGTCCGGTCCTCAAAACCGGCCTCGCGGAGCATGGCCTCCGACGTGACGTCGGGCAGCGACGAGAGATCCTCCGGCGTTCGGCGCCGGAGTTTCGCGTCGAGCAGGCCCAGCCGGGCTTTGTCGGCCATCCACGCGACAGGAGTCAGGAAGCTCCGCACCGCCGCGAGCGGTTTCTTCCACGGGTCGGCCACTCGATGCAGGCCGCCCTCGCACCACACCAGGGCGCCCGGGTAGAACGGCCGCAGATCAAGATCCGTGTAGTCGAGCAGGCGGCGAGCCTCCGGGTAGGCGGTCAGGAACACCTGAAAGCCCCGGTCGAGCAGCCAACGGCCCCCATCGAAATCGACGATGTCGGTCCTCGCCCGCCCGCCGACCGCGTCCGACGCCTCGAGCACCACCACGCTCCGACCGGCCTCGGCCGCTTCGATCGCGCACGTCAGCCCGGCGATCCCCGCCCCGATCACCGCCACGTCCGCGTCAATCACGCCGCTTCTCCAGCAACCACAGCACCGCCTCCTTCAGCACCGCGTTCACAACCAGCGTGTGGCCCATGTCCTGGATCTCGCGGTACTCGACGGCCAAGCCCGCCGCGCGGGCCCGCTCGGCCTGCGCGCGGAGCCCGGCAGACGGCACGATGGAATCCTGCCCGGCACCGTAGATCAAGGTCGGCGCCAGCCGACGATCCGCCGCACCCCCCCCCGCCGGCACACGCCCGATCCGCCCGCCCGCGATGCCCACCGCCCCGGCCAGCATCGCCGCACGCGTGCGCGCCAGCCCGGTGGCCGCCGCCCCGCCCATCGAGTGCCCGATCACGCAGATCCGCTTGTCATCGACCGGGTACCAAGCCGCCATCGCATCGACCACCCGGTCGAGGCACTTCGGCGAACCCATGACGCTGTAGGTCGATGGCGAAGCGATCAGAAAGCCGTGCTCATCGGCCAGCCGCTTGAGCAGTCCCGCCCCGTAGGCGTCCGGCCACATGTTCTCGTCGCCGCCCGCGCCGTGCAGCGCGATGAACAACGGCAGTCGCTCGTCGTTGGCGTCGGCCCGCTCAACCGCCTTCGCCGGCGCGTACACCCTGAACGGAATCCGCGTCTCGCCCTCCGCCGCCGATGCCCACCAGTCGCCGGTCCGCCGGCGGTACGGGTCGTCCCCCTCCTCGAGCGAGGCCGCCTCCCGGTCAAGATCTTTCGCCAGCGTGCCCAGATCGGCCATCCACTGCGCCGAGTCGGCCTCGCTCGGCCGCGCCACGAGAAGGCCCGCCCGACCCCGCGCCACCGCCAGCGACGCTTCGAGCATCGGCGTCATCAGCATCCGCGATTCCAGTCCGTCCTCGGCCTCCTTCAGACGGGCCAGAATGTCCTCGCGGACGTCATCGATCGAAGGCGCCCCGACCCATACTCTGCCCGCCGCCGCCCGGAACGCGGGCTTCGTGCCGATTCCGCGCACTTCCAGGAACACCTCGGCCACCCCGGGCTTGGCCGGGCGGTACTCTCCGCCCGCCGCCGGCACCACCACCGCCGCCTCGCCCGCCATCTCGACCGAGAGCGCGACGGTCGAGAGATCAGCCCCCTCGACCCGGTACAGCGGGCGGGCCCGCAGCGCCACAGGCTCTCCCGGCCGGACCGCGCGATCAGAAATGAACACCTTGAGCGACTCGGCCAGCCGTCTCGCGGGCGTCTCGTCGCCCTCCAGGCGGGCGGCCTCCCGGTCGAGCGTCTCGATCGCTGAGTTGAACCGCAGCGCGAAGAACATCGCCGTTACCCGGTCGAACACGGCCGACGCAGCGGCCAGACCCTCGCGTGTTGCGGCCCGCGCGGCGACAGCTCGCTCGAACCGCATGTACGAACGCGCCAGGTCGGCCCGCGCGGCCCGTACCAAGCGGTCGGGAGCATCGACCTCAGCCGCACCGGTCGGGCCCGTGGGTGCCGCCGGTGCAGGCGCGGCAGCAGGGGGCTCGGCGCAGAGACCCGCCGAGACCGCGGCGATGACCAGAGCGTGGATGAACGTGTGCATGGCCGTGCTCCGCCGGGGCGTCGCGTCACCGGGGCCCGAGCCCCGAGACTACGACAAGGTACACCACCGTCCGGCGTCGCCGGGGCTGGCGGCTCATCCGGGGCGTTCCGCCGCCTCGCGGCCCGCACGTCGGGCCCGCCACAGGATGAGCCCGAACGGGATCCACCAGATCAGATCGTTGGTCACGATCGTCCACGCGAACTCGAGCGGGAACACCCCACGCCGCAGCGCATCGGCCATCCCGATCGGTCCGAGCACCTTCCCAAGGAAACCCACCAGCACGATCGGCCAGTGCCGCAGCGGGTCACGGGCCGCGCACCAGTAGCCCACGCCGTAGACCCCCACGATCATCCCCACGCACTGCCAGATCTCCGGGTAATTCAGCGGCGGAGACACCCCCGACCACTCAAAGAGTTTCATCGGGAACAGGATCACGAACACCCCCCAGGCAAGGTTGTACGCGGCGGCCGCGTACAGCGTGACACTCATCCACGCGGGCGGGCCGAGCGTCGGCGCGGCGATGGAACGGGAGTCGGTCATCAGGCGATTCCAAGAACGTGGGCGAGGGTGCCATCCAGCGTCGGGTGGCGGAACGTGTAGCCGCTCTCCGTAAGCTCTCGCGGGATGACCCGGGCCGAAGCCAGGGCACCCTCGGCCAGCGGTTGCCCGAACATCAGCCGGAGAGCCCACGCGGGCATCGGCATCACGGCGGGCCGATGGATCGCACGCCCGATCGCTCGAACGAACTCGCGGTTGGATGGGCACTCCGGCGCGCACAGGTTGACCGGGCCCTGAAGATCCTGACGCATCAGAACGTGAAGGATCGCGCCGACGGTGTCGTCGAGCGAGATCCAGCCCGTCCGCTGCCTCCCGTGCCCCAGGGGCCCGGCCAGGCCAACCCGGAGCAGCCCGCCCATGCCCCTGAGGATGCCGCCGTCGGGCGACAGAACGGCTCCGATCCGAAGTTGAACGGTACGTACACCCTGTTCAGCGGCCGGCTTCGCGGCGCTTTCCCAGTCGCGGCAGAGCTCCGCGAGAAACCCGCTGCCCGCATCCGCCGACTCGTCGAGTTCGGCTTCTCCGCGGTCCCCGTAGAACCCCGTGCCGGAGGCCGAAACGAACACCCGGGGGCTCGGTGTGGTCGCCGCGACAGCGCGGGCGAGGGCGGCCGTGGTGGCGACGCGGCTCTCACGAACGCGGCGTGCTTTCGCGGGCGTCCACCGGCCGCCGATCAGCGGTTCGCCGCTCAGATGAACGACCGCGTCGGCGCTCGCCAGCAGCGCGGGGTCGATCCCCGGATCCGGTTGATCGGGCCGCCAGAGATACCTGCCGCGTGCCGGGTCGGGGTTGCTTCTCACCAGACGGCTGACCGCGTGACCGCCCGTGGTCAGGAACGCCGCGAGTGCGGAGCCGAGGAATCCCGAAGCGCCGGTGAGGATCACGTGCAGCCGCGGCCGGCCCCGCCAGGCCGCGTGCGCGGCGATGTCACCCGCCAGCACGCGGTGCCGGTACCCGAACATCCGCCCAAGTTTGCGACGGATCACCCCTCCGCCCGCCACCCGGCCGAGCCATCCCAGCGGCGGCCGGTACTCCACGTGGTCTTCCATCACCATTGCGCTGCCGCCATCGGGGATGAACCGGTGCGTGTGCACCCACCGTGCAAACGGCCCGCGCTCCTGGGTGTCCACGAACGACCGGCCCGGGACGAATCCGGAGTGCCGGGCCACCCACGTGAGCCTGAGAGGGCCGTTGCGGATTTTCAGGGTCACCCGCGACCCGTCACGAATCCCGTCGGTCATCTCGGCGAGGGTCACATGCTCAAACGGCGGGGTCAGCCGTTCGAAGGCTCCCGGCCGCTCGTGCCAGGCGAACACTTCGCCGGCTGCGGCCGGGATCCGTGATCGGAAGATGAACGTCTCGTTGCCGGGCATGTCGTCGCCGAGGAGTTCGTCCCGCGGTGTTCCAGGATTCCAGCGGAACTCGCGCCAAAAAGAAAACCGAGCGTCGGACACGCCGACGCTCGGGCAGAGTTTCAGAGGATGGAGACGGGCCGGATTACCAGCGGCCGCCGCCGCCGCCGCCGCCATAGCCGCCGCGGCCACCACGGCCGCCGCCACCGCCGCCGCCGTAGCCACCGCCGCCGCCCGAGGGCGACTTCGGACGGGCCTCGTTGACGGTCAGGGCCCGGCCGGAGAACTGCGACCCGTTCAGGGCGCTGATCGCGGTCTGGGCCTCGCTATCGGTCGCCATCTCGACGAAGCCGAAGCCGCGGGAGCGGCCGGTCTCGCGGTCCATGACGATCGAGGCCGACGTCACGGTACCGTGCGGCTCGAACAGCGAACGGAGGTCATTGTCAGTGGTCTGATACGGGAGGTTGCCGACGTAAATCTTCATGCGAGGCACTCGATCCAGCCCGAGAGTCACCAGTCAAATGAGAACCGCTGCGGAGCCTCGGGCGAACCAGCGTCGGTCCAACGGGCCGAGAGAAAGGGTGAAACCCCTTCACGCGGCTGAGACGACTATACACGACCCCTGAGCGGGGTCTAGCAGAATCTTCCAGATTATCGGGATTCACTTCGCCGAGGCGGGCTACCGCCGTCAGCGAGCCGCCCCGCACCACGGTGGGGCCTGCAAGCAGGGGCGGGTCCCGGGTCCTCGGGACATCCCGCATTGGCGGAAAACTGGGGATCTAGGATTCGAACCTAGACTAAGTGGTTCAGAGCCACTCGTGCTACCGTTACACCAATCCCCAACGGGGCAGGGGGACATGGTAGCGGGCCGCACGGCGCGGGCAAGTCGCGGGGGCACAGGCACCGATACGGCTTGGAATACCCTAATAGGGTGGTTTTGAAGCGGCGTGCCGGTCTTACCGCCTGAACCCGGGATTCCCACCGTTGGGGTTTCCGTTGGGGCCGTAACCCGGGCTCATCGGGCGGGCGAGGGGCTTGGCCCGTCCCGGGCGATCGGCGAGGGGGGCGGCCGGGGCCTGCGACGGTTGCACAGCCGGCCGCGGGGCGATGGATTGAACCTGCGGAGCCGCCGGCGCCGGGGCCGGGTTGGTCCGGCGGGTGCGGGCATCGTCGATCGACCGATCGAGCTTCCGCAGAATGTTCTTGACCTGAGCGAAGGTTTCCGGAGAAGTCGCCATCCCTGCTGTCCTCCTGTGCGGGAGGGACTATCGGCCCCCGGTGCCGGGCGGTGAACGGCGGGGCTCCGGCGGAATCGCGCGGTGTTGGGGTTGTGCCGCCTGTGCGGATTGGCGAAGTGGTCCGCCCCCTTTACACTCAGCCCCGAGCCCCACGATGCGCTGGATCATCCTCGGCCTGATTGCTCTCTGGACGGCCCTGACGGGCTTCGCCTATCTCGTGGTCCTTCCCGATCAGGCCCGGGATGAGGACGTCATCGCCGCCTACTTCGGTGTCGCCGACAGCCCGCCCAACGAACGGGTCCGCGGCCTGTTCGAGGCTTTCCGTGCCAAGGCCGAGGCGGAGGGCCTCTCACCGCCCGCTCGCTGGGCGGACCTGGCCCTCAAAAGCCGCGACGAACGCGCGCCCCTCGTGGCCGCCTTCCGCTCGTTCTACAACGCCCGGGCCGACCGTCCGCTGGCCGCGACACCCACGCTGGTGTGGTCGACCGACGATAACCCCGCGCGGGCCGTTCAGTGCCAGTTGTTCCGGGAGTGGCACCTCCGCACCTACGGCGAGCCGATCGACATCGTCACCGACCCCACGAACCGCGACATCACCAAGACGATCGTGCAGTGCGTGGCGGGCGCCGGCCCCGACATTATCGAGAGCTACGGCCCGATCCAGCTCCGGCAGCTCGTCTCGGCCGGGGTGGCGCTCGACGTGACCGACGCCGCGAAGCAGAAGGGGTTCGGGCCCGACCGGGTGTTCCCGGTGGCCGTGTACAGCATGTCGATCGACGGACGGCAGTACGCCTTCCCGTGCAACATCGGGTACACGGTGCTGTTCTTCCACCGCGACCTCTTCGCGGAGGCGGGCATCCCCGAGCCCAAGGGGCCGTGGAGCATCGAGCAGCTGATCGAGGTCGGCAGAACACTGACCGCCCGGGACACGACCGGCCGGCGCGTCGGCATCATGGGCATGCACCCGACGCCTATGGCCATGGCCAACGGCGCCCGGCTGTTCACCGACGACGGCACCGCTTGCGTCTACAACGATCCCCGCACGGTCGCCGCGTTCCGGGCCTACCAGGACCTGATGTACCGGCACAAGGTGATGCCCACCCCGGCCGAGGCGGCGAGCATGGCCGCGGCTGGCGGGGCGAACATGAACGCCGACGCCGCCTCGGCCTCGGCCTCGGCGCTCTTCGCCGCCAAAGTCTCGGCGATGGTCACCGACGGCCGCTGGAGCTACAAGGGCCTCGCCGAGCGCAATCGCGACCGTGTGATCCGACCGGCAATGGAGCGAACCATCGCCGCGCTCGCCGGAAAGACCGACGAATCATCGCGCACCGAGCGCGAACTGCTCGAGTCGGCCCTGCGCAGCCTCGTTGTGGAGGTCCTCCGGCCGATCAGCGACGGGCAGTACGCCGCGATGGAGCGGGCTCTGACGGCCGACGACCGCCGTCTGCTGCTCAACCTCGGCGTGGCCCACATCCCGTCGCTCCGCACCGAGCCCACGTACGAGGCCGGCGCCCGCGTGGCGATCGCCAATCGGGCCTCGCCTCGGCGCGATTACGCCGTGCGATTCCTCGAGTTCCTCGCCAGCGAGGACTACAACAACCAGATCAACTTCACGTTCGACTCGATCGCCGGCGACATGCACGTGACCAACCGCAACGGCATCGCCGGCCCGCCGCGGGCCCTTCCCGGGCTCGAGGGCTTCGACTCGCCGGTCTTCGTCGAGGCGATGGACTTCGCGGTGCCGACCGAGCTCTCCCCGTTCGTCGACCGGGCCCGCGTGGGCGAGATCGACGGCCCCATCATCGAACGGGTCACCAACAACCGCCTGACGCCCGAGGAGGCGGTGAAGCAGATCGAGGACGGCGTCAACGCCCAGATCCGGGCCAACCTTCTTCGGGATTCGCGGCTGCGGGCCCAGTGGGAGAAGCTCGTGGGCCGGCCGTTCGACCCCGAGCGGGGCGTGCGTGAGCAGGTCGAAGCGGCCCGCAAGCCCGCTCAGGTGAGCAGCGTGCACGGCGGGCGGGCGGGTGAGGGGGGGCGTGGGCGTTGATCGGCTCTGCACGCAAACGTCTGCTCATCGCCTTGGCGTTCCTCCTGCCGAACCTGCTCGGCTTCCTGGTGTTCACGGCCGGGCCGGTGCTTTTCTCGCTGGCGATGAGCTTCACCGACTGGGCCCTGACCAAGCACAACTCATTCTCGAGCACGCCGGTGCGGTTCGTGGGCATCGAGAACTACGCCCGTCTGCTCTGGGGCGATGAGTCGGGCTTCTTCTGGAACTACTTCGGCAACACCGTGTACCTGATGATCGGTATCCCGATCGGCATCGCGGGCAGCCTGGGCCTCGCGCTGCTGCTCAACGCCAAGAGCAGCCCGGCGGGTCGCGGCTCCAAGGCCTGGGGGGTCGGCGTGGCCCTGGCCGTCACCGCCATCTCGTGCTTCGGCGTCTGGATGCTCACCACCCCCGGCCCGGCCCCGACCGAGCTCACCGCGGTGAAGTCCGGAGAGATCGGGCTGACCGATCTCACCGTGTTCCAGGTCGACCGCGCGCGGTCGAACGCCGCGGTGCTGGCCATGGCCGTGCTCGGGGCGGTGGTGGCGGGGGGGATGGCCTTCGGCTCAGCGTTCTTCCGCACGCTGTTCTATCTGCCCAGCCTGCTCGCGGGCGTCGCGATGTTCCTGCTCTGGAAGACGCTCTACCGCCCGCGCGGCGGTCTGATCAACGCCGGCCTCGAGCCCCTGCTGAACTGGATCACCCACGCCACCAAGCAGACGCCCGAGTGGGTGTGGAAGGCCGGGGCGGCCGGCGTGTTCGGGCTCGTGGCGATGCTGGCCGGTCTGACGGTCGTGAACGGCGTGCGGAACCTCGGCTCGGGCGTGGCCGGGGCCGCGGCGCTGTTCGGCCGCGTGGCCTGGGCGGCGACGCTGCTCGCGGCCGGCTGGGGCGTGGCGATCGTCCTCTGGCGCGTCCACGGCTGGGCGGCCGACGGCCTGAAGCCGCCGGACTGGCTCATCGACCCCACCTACGCCAAGCCCGCGCTCATCGTCATGGGCGTCTGGTGCGGCGTCGGCGGCGGGAACATGCTGCTGTACCTCGCCGGGCTCTCCAACGTGCCGCCCGAGCTGTACGAGGCCGCCAGCATCGACGGCGCCTCGGGCTGGCAGCGTTTCAAGCACGTGACCTGGCCGCAGCTGGCGCCGACCACCTTCTTCATCGTCATCATGTCGACGATCGGCGGCCTCCAGGGCGGCTTCGAGCAGGCGATGGTGATGACCGGCGGCGCGGCCGAGACGCGCGTGCTGGCGTTCTACCTCTACGAGCGCGCCTTCAAGGGCACCTTCGAGCTCGGCCTCGCCTCCGCCATCGCCTGGGTCATGTTCGCGATGATCTTCGCCATGACGATCGTGAATTTCCGCCTCGGGTCGCAGATGACCAACGACTGAACCCCCGTCCCCGCCCGCCGCCCCACACCATGCCGGAACAGCCCGCACAACCCCGCACCACGATCGTCGGCGAAGGCCGCGCAGGGCTGCCGATCTCCCGCGTCGCCGTCTTCGCCGGGCTCACGCTGTTCGGCGTGACCGCGGCGGTGCCGTTCGTGTGGCAGATCCTCATGTCGCTGGCGACGCTCACCGACGTCGACCTGCTCACGCAGACCGGGTTCCCGCCCACGCTGCTCCCGTCGAACTACGGGCTGGTGTTCGAGCGGGTGCCGTTCGCCAAGTACTTCTTCAACAGCTTCTTCGTGGCCGGCTGGGTCACGATCCTGCAGGTCATCACCTGCGCGATGGCCGCGTACGCCTTCAGCCGCGTGCAGTGGCCGGGGCGCGAGAAGGTGTTCCTGCTCTACCTGGGCACGCTGATGATCCCCGGCGTGGTGCTCATGGTGCCGAACTTCGCGGTCGTTCTTGGGCTGGGGATGTTCAACAGCTACTGGGGGCTCATCATCCCGGGCGCCTTCAGCGCCTTCGGCACCTTCATGCTGCGGCAGTTCATGCTCACGATCCCCACAAGCCTCGATGAGGCCGCGGCCATCGACGGCGCCGGCCACTGGCGGATCTTCACCGAGGTCGTCCTGCCGCTCGCCCGCCCGGGCGTGATCGTGCTGGCGATCTTCTGCTTCCTGGGCAACTACAACTCGTTCTTCTGGCCGCTGATCCTGGTGAAAGACGTGAACCTGCGGACCCTGCCTCTGGGCCTCCTGGTCTTCGACAGCAGCTACGGGCGTGAGACGCCGCTGATCATGGCCGCGAGCCTCATGGCGATGGTCCCGCCGGTGGTGATCTTCCTGCTGCTGAACCGCTATCTGGTGAAGGGGATCCAGCTCGGGGCGGTCAAGGGCTGAGGGGAGCGGGGGGCTGGAGGTGCGATGGCTCAGGTGGTGCTCAGGAACGTCGGCAAGGTTTACGACCGGAAGGTGCGCGCGGTCGAGGGCTTCAACCTCGACATCCGCGACGGCGAGTTCGTGGTCTTCGTTGGCCCCTCGGGCTGCGGGAAGTCGACGACCCTGCGGATGATCGCGGGCCTCGAGGACATCACCGAGGGCACGGTCGACATCGGCGGCCGCGTGGTCAACCACGTGCACCCCAAAGACCGGGACATCGCGATGGTGTTCCAGAATTACGCCCTCTACCCGCACATGACCGTCTTCAAGAACCTGGCCTTCGGGCTCATGCTCCGCAAGATGCCCAAGGAGGAGATCCGCAGGCGCGTGGGCGAGGCGGCCCGCCTGCTGGGCATCGAGCAGCTTCTCGAGCGCAAGCCCAAGGCCCTCTCCGGCGGCCAGCGTCAGCGCGTGGCCCTGGGCCGGGCCATCGTCCGCGAGCCCCAGGTGTTCCTCTTCGACGAGCCGCTGAGCAACCTCGACGCCAAGCTGCGAGTCGTCACCCGCACCGAGCTGAAGAACCTGCACCAGCGGCTGCGCACCACCACGATCTACGTCACGCACGATCAGGAAGAGGCGATGACGCTCGGCGACCGCATCGTGGTCATGAGCAACGGCCGCATCCAGCAGGTCGACACGCCGCTGAACGTCTACCGCCGCCCGGTGAACCGCTTCGTTGCCGCGTTCCTCGGCTCGCCGCCCATGAACTTCGTCGAGGGCACCATCGCCCGCGAGGGCCAGCGCCCGGTGTTCGTCGGCGGCGACTGGCTCCGCCTGGCGCTCCCGGCCGATCAGCCCGGCGTCGCGGCCGATCTGGCCCGGCACGAGGGCCGGCCGCTGGTGCTGGGATTCCGCCCGAACGCCATGAGCGAGCACGCCGCGGGCAAGTTCGCCCCGCCCGGCGGCGGCAATGCCCTGCGCCTGGCCACCACGGTCGTCGAGCCCCTGGGCGACAAGATCGACGTCTCGTGCCAGACCCCCGCGGGCCAGCGTCTGATCGCCCGGATCGACGCCCGCGACAACTTCCCGGCCGGGCAGACCATCGAGTTCTTCCTCGACCCCGAGCACGTGCACGTGTTCGAGCCCGGCGAGTTCGGGCCGAACATCCTCAGGCCCCCGGCGTGAGCCACACCCAGGGCGAGTACCGCGTCGCGTTCTTCGGCGACGTCGTCGGCCGCCCCGGGCGCGACGCCTTCGCCCGCGCAGCGGCCCACGCCCGGCAGCACATGGGCGTCTCGGCGGTGCTCGTCAACGGTGAGAACACCCGTCACGGGCGGGGCCTTCACCCCGAGGGCTACGCCGCGCTGCGGGAGGCCGGCGCCGACGCCGTTACCACCGGCGACCACGCCGCCGACGACCAGCGGGTGATCCCAATCATGAAGCGCGCCTCCGAGCCGCTGTGCCGGCCGATCAACTTCCCCGGATTCGAAGAGGCCAAGGCCCGCATCCGGCTGCCCGCTCCGCCGCGCGGCGAAAGTGCCGAGGTGTTCGTTCTCACCGTGCTCGGCCGCGTCTTCATGCCGCTCACGCCCCCCGACCCGTTCGCCACGCTCGACGAGCACCTCTCGCGGCTCGAGGAAGAGCACCCCGGGGCCGTGGCGATCGTCGAGGTGCACGCCGAGGCCACCGCCGAGAAGGGTGCCATCGCCTGGCATCTCGCCGAGCGGCACCCGTCGGTGGTGGCGGTGGTGGGGTCGCACACCCACGTCCAGACCAATGACGCGAGGCTGATCGCCCAACGCGTCGGCTACATGACCGACCTGGGTTGCACCGGTGGGCAGGGAGGAGTCATCGGCTTCGACCCCGCCGCGAGCATCGCGCGCCTCCGCGACCGCGAGGGGGGCCAGCTCGAGCCGACGGCCCAGCAACCCGCCGCGTGCGGGGCGATGATCCGCATCGACGCCGCCGAGCGTCGCTGCATCGGCATTGCGCCGCTGGTCCTCTGACGCTCAGGCCGCCTGCGGCAGCCCGGCCATCGTCGGGTGGGCGGCGAACCGGCGCCGGGGCTGATCGAGGCTCTGACGGAGCCCCTCGGCGTCGGCCGGCTCGACCGGCACCGACGCCCGAACCACCCCAACGTCCTCGCGGGGCAGGGCCGGCGGCCAGGCCGAGCCGTCGAGCCCGGCCAGGTCGCGCAGCCGCGAGTCGTGAAGATCGTCGGCGGTGGGGGCGAGGCAGTCCCAGTCCCAGGTGATGTGGCCGTCGGTGCTCATGCCGCTGGTATCGACCCGGCCGCCGCCCGACTTCCGGGGACTTGCCCGAGAACCCCAAGATCCGGCCCGGATGAACGCGTCCGGGGAAGCTGGGCAACCCCCACGACCCGCCGACCGACCGCCGGCAGGGCCGGCGTGGGTGCCCCACGTCCGCTTGGCGGAAGGGGGCGGGCCGCGCCGTCGCCGCCTATGCTGGACTCCCAATCCCGCCGGACCCGCAGCAACCCCGGTTCGGCGTTCGGGCTCGTTCGCCGAAGGATCGGCGAGATTCCGCCGGATTGTCCCACCGTCTGTTCGGCCTCCGTGCCGAGTTGCCTTCTCTCAGGACCGCCCACATGAGCAAAGTCGGAACCGCCCCGGTGACCGTCGCCGTCCCCGCCCGCACCTCGGGCCCGCTGGCTCTGCAGGGCGGCGCGCCCGTCGCCTCGCCGGCCATCGGCGTGGTCAAGGTCGAGATCACCGAGTCCGACATCGACGCCGCTCTCGTGGTGCTCAAGTCGGGCATGCTCGCTCAGGGCAAAAACGTGCTGGCGCTCGAGGAGGCTTTCGTGAAGGCCTCGGGCTGCAAGCACGCCGTGGCCTGCGCCAACGGCACCTGCGCCCTCCAGCTCGCCTACGAGCCGCTGTTCGACCCCGGCGACGAGGTGCTGGTCCCGGCGTGGTCGTACTTCGCGACCGCCTCGATGATCGTGGCCCGCGGCGGGATCCCGGTCTTCTGCGACGCCGACCCCATCACCTACGGCATCGACGTGGCCGACGCCGCCTCGAAGGTCACGCCGCGTACCGCGGCCATCGCGGCGACGCACATCTACGGCAATCCCGTCGATATCGACGGGGTCGAGGGCCTGGCGGCCAAGCACGGCCTGAGCGTGATCTACGACGCCGCGCAGTCGCACCTGGCCACCTACAAGGGCCGCGGCATCGGCGCCTACGGCGACGCCGTCACCTACTCGTTCTACGCCACCAAGAACCTGACCACCGGCGAGGGCGGCATGGTTACCACCAACGACGACGAACTGGCCGCCAAGCTCCGTCTGCTCCGCTCGCACGGCGAGCCGCAGAAGTACACGCACACGATGATCGGCTACAACTACCGGATGACCGATCTCGAGGCCGCCATCGGCGTGAGCCAGATGAAGCGTCTGGCCGACCTCACCCAGCGTCGCCGGGCCAACGCCGCGAAGCTCGACCGGCTCATCGCCCAGATCCCGGGCCTCACCCCGCCGACGCCCACCCCCGGCGGTGAGCACGTCTACCACCTTTACCCCGTCCGTCTCGACGAGCCCCGCTTCCGTTCCGTCGAGAACGGGCTCGGCGTCCGCGACTCGTTCTGCAAAGCGCTGAACGCCGAGGGCGTCGGCACCGCCATTCACTATCCCCGGTCGCTCACGCGCCAGCCGGTGTTCGACAAGCCGGGCGTCCGCCACTGCGCGGTGGCCGACCGCCTCTCGCGCGAGCTGTTCTGCATCCCGGTGCACCAGGCCCTGACCGACGCCCAGATCGGCCAGATCGGCGACGCTCTGGCCAAGGTGGCCGACGCGCTCCGGGCCTGATCTCGCCGCCGGTCTGCGAGCCTCACCGCGCAGGAGGTGCCGACGCCCGCCGCCCATGCGCCTGCCCTTCGACCCATCCCGAGCCGCCGGCCCCCCGTCGGCGACCACCGCGTCCGCCGGGTCGCCACCACCCGGGGCGGTGACGGTCTCGAAGCTTGCCGAGATGATCGGCGGCGCGCTCTCCCGCGGGCTGCCGGGCACGGTCGCCGTGGTGGGCGAAATCTCGAACTTCACCGACCGGACCCACTGGTATTTCAATCTGAAAGACGAAGGTGCTGTCGCCGGGGCGGTCATGTTCCAGACGGCCCTGCGAAAGGCGGCCGCGCTGTTCCCCTCGGGCCGGCCGCGCGACGGCGACAAGGTGGTCGCCTGGGGCCGCGTCGAGTTCTACGCCAAGCAGGGTCGGACGCAGCTGTACGTCGAGCGCATGGAGCCGCTCGGCATGGGCGACCTCGAACGCCGGTTCCGGGCCCTCTTCGAGGAACTCAAGGCACTCGGATACTTCGATCCTCAGGCCAAGAAGCCCCTGCCGGCGTTCCCCCGCCGTGTGGCCGTCGTCACCTCCAAGACCGGCGCGGCGCTCCACGATGTGCTCGACACCATGAAGCGACGGTGCCCGGCCGTCGACGCCGCCCTGCTCGACGTACGCGTGCAGGGCGAGGGGGCCGCCGCCGACATCGCCCGGGCCCTGGACTGGCTCGGCGAGCACCACCGAGCGATGCGCATCGACGCGATCATCCTCACGCGGGGTGGCGGATCGATCGAAGACCTCTGGGCGTTCAACGAGCGGGCCGTCGCCGATGCCGTCCGCCGATGCCCTGTCCCGATCGTGGCCGCCATCGGCCACGAGACCGACGTCACGATCGCCGAGCTCGTGGCCGACGAACGGGCCGCCACGCCTACCCAGGCGGCGATGCGGCTGACCCCCGATCGCGCTGCCCTCGCCGAGCAGGTCGAGCAGCTCGGGGCACGGCTCTCGCAGTCGCTGGTGCGATCGGCCGGTCGGGC
Source organism: Phycisphaerales bacterium (assembly GCA_016742075.1). Taxonomy (GTDB): domain Bacteria; phylum Planctomycetota; class Phycisphaerae; order Phycisphaerales; family UBA1924; genus JACVCL01. The sequence goes on along the minus strand of JACVCL010000002.1, from coordinate 100,779 downwards.
CCGCGACCGCCTCGTCAGGCTGCGGGACGTCCTGATCCGGACCATCCGGCAACGTCTGACCCGCGAATCTCTGATTCTCGCCAAGACCGGGGCCCGTCTGGCGCGGCATCGCCCCGAGGCCGTGTACACCGCCCGCCGTGCGGCGGTCCGCGAGGCCGGCGATCGCCTGCATCGGGCGATGCTCCAGGCCCTGGAGCGCCGGCGGGACCGCGTATCGGCCGCGGCACGCGAACTCGCCGCGGTGGGGCCGCTTCGCGTGCTCGGGCGGGGCTACTCCGTCACGATGACCCCCGACGGACGCATCATCCGCTCGATCACCGATGCCAGGCCGGGAGTCGAGCTCGCCACGCGCGTGGCCGACGGAACCATCGCCTCGGTGGTGCAGGGCGGCCGACCGGGCACCACACCCGCCGCCTCCGACCCGGTGCCCCTGCCCCCCCGCCGCCCGCTCGCCCGCGGCCGCGCCAAGCCGGCCGATCCACGGCAGATGGACCTCTTCTAGAGCCCGCGGCCAGAGGGCATCGCCCGTACACTTCCCCCGTGCCCAAGCCCACCGCCAACCGCGACGATGAACTCTCCTTCGAGCAGGCCTTGGAGCAGCTCGAAGCCCTGATCGACCGGATCGAGTCGGGCGAGATCGGGCTCGAGGACGCGATCAAGGCCTACGAGCGGGGGCTGGCGCTGCGGCAGCGGTGCGAGGAGGTCCTCGCGCAGGCCGAGCAGCGGATTTCCTACCTCAATCCCTCCAAACCCGCGGCCGCTCAGGCCGATGAAGACTCCCCGCCGACGGGTCCAGCGGGCCATCGGGGGCGGCGCGGGTCGCCCCCCGCAGCCTCGTCGGCATCGGAAGACGACGTCGAGCCAGCGCCGTTCTGATGCAGAACTACCAGATTCTTCAGTGGTCCGCCGCGTTGCTCTCGCTGGCGTTCGTGTTCGCCTTCGGGGCCATCGTCGGGTCGTTTCTGAACGTGCTCGCCTACCGCCTGCCGCGGGGGATGAACATCGTCCGTCCGCCCTCGGCCTGCCCGTCGTGCGAAACCCGGCTGACGTTTCGTGAGAACTTCCCGATCCTCGGCTGGCTGCTGCTGCGCGGTCGCTGCCGGTTCTGCCGCTCGCCGATCTCCGCGCAGTACCCGCTCATCGAACTGCTGACCGCGCTGCTCTTCGCCGGCACCTTCGCGTTCTGGTTCATGGACCCCTCGGCCGCCACCCTCGTCGGGCTCGACCCGGCGGTATGGAAACCCGACTGGGCCCGCGAGGGCCTGCTGCGGATGTGGCCCATGGGGCTGATGGTGCTCATCCTGCTGGCGGCGCTCGTCGCCATCACGATCATCGACCTCAAGACCTTCACCATTCCCCTCTCGATCCCCCTGACCATCACGCTGATGGGGCTGGCGGTGCACCCACTGCACGCCCTGATCCTCGGCGGGTGGACCGCTCGGGTGACCGGGGCGCCCGGTCACGCCGTGATGCGGGCCGGCGACTTCCCGTGGACGATCCCCCTTCCCGAAGCCGGGTGGATCGGCGCGGCGATCGGGGGTCTGGCGGGTATCGGCGTCGGGTGTTTGCTCCTGCGGTTCGGCCTGCTGCGCCGAAGTTTTGCGGACTACGAAGCCTGGGAGAAGCAGGCCGTCGCCAAGGCCGAGGAAGCCGACCGCCTGCGGGCAAACCGGGGCTCGGCCGTCTCAACCGGAAGCGCGCCGGACCCCCCTCACGACCGTGCCGACATGCCCGTGAGCGTGCTGCTCCGCCGCACCTTCTACTTCACCGCACCGGCGGTGGCCCTGATGCTCGTGGGGTTCACGGCCGGACTCCGTCTGGGCAACGGGCTGCACCTGCATCTCACTGTCCTCGGGATGGCCCTGGGGCTTCTGATCGGCGTGTTCCTGCGACAGATTGCGGTATCCCGGGAGGCCGGGGGGGGCGACGCCCACGACGCCGAGGACCCGCTCTGGGTGCAGTACCCCCACGCCCGGCGGGAGATGCTGTGGGAGGTGCTGTTCCTCGCTCCCTGCCTGCTGCTGGGGGCGGTCGGGTACTGGCTCACGGGGCCCGATGGGCCGTTTGACGCCGTTCGGCCCCACCTGTGGGTGGCCGCCTTCGCCGGATCGGCCCTCGGGTATCTGGTGGGTGGCGCGGCGGTCTGGGGCATCCGCATCTTCGGCTCGCTGGCGTTCGGCAAAGAGGCCATGGGCCTCGGCGACGTGCACCTCATGGCCGCCGTGGGGGCCGTGCTGGGGTGGATGGACCCGCTGCTGGCCTTCTTTGTTGCGCCGTTTCTCGGGATCGCGTGGGCGGTCGGGTCGGTCTTCACCCGGACGCTGTTCAAGCGTGAGGGGTCGGCCATGCCCTACGGGCCGCACCTTGCCGCCGCGACGGTGCTGGTCGTCCTGTTCAAGCCGGGCTTTGAAGCCGTGCTCTCGGCGATATTCCAGCGGGCGATCAACCTTCCCTGAGCGCGCGCCTGGCGGGATTCCAGTAGATTGTGCGTCGGACGGTCGGGGGACTCAGAACGTTGAACCCAGAGGGAATCGGAACCATGAAGCGTCTGGTGCTCGTTGCGTTGGTGGCGGTTTCGGGGCTGTTTTCCGGCGGATGTCAGAGCAACAAGGATCCTGTGCGCGACCAGATGCAGATCGAGCTGCAGGGGCTGCGGGATCGGGTGAACGCCATGGAGCAGCGGGTCGCCGGGATGCAGGCCGTCCCGGCTCCGGCCCCCGTCGGGATGGCGGGCGGCGGCGAGGTGTTCAACGAGCCCGGCGTCACCGTTCACGGCGGCCCCGGCGCCGCCCAGGTGTACGACGTCGCCGGCGACGTCCTCTTTGCCAGCGGGTCGGCCTCGATCCGCAGCACCGCGCGGCGGTCCCTCGACCGCATCGCCCAGCAGCTCAATGGCCAGTGGGCCGGCAACCGGATCAAGGTCGTCGGCCACACCGACTCAGACCCCATCCGCCGCTCCAAGTGGCCCTCCAACGACGCCCTGTCGATGGCCCGGGCCCAGGCTGTGCTTGACTACCTCGCCGGGAAGGGCGTCGACCGCGGGCGGATGCTCGCGCAGGGTCTGGGCTCGTCGGAGCCCAAGGCCACCAAGGCGGCCAGCCGTCGGGTCGAGATCGTCGTCCTCAGCCGCTGACGGGCCCGGCCCGGGGGGGCGCCGTCCACACCCTGCACCAGCCGGTGCCGGGATTGGGGATTCCGAGGCCTTCTGGCCGAAGAATGACCCGGTCGAGGCACTAGGTGCGCGGGCCGTGGGTGGGCCGGTCCGTTGCTGAGTCGCACCCCCTTGACAAACGCCCGTTCGTGCCGTGCTATCCGAATCCAGAACACCCGCGTCCGGAGGATCCGGGCGCTCCCCACCCCCCTGTGCCGGCCGGTTGAACCCGACGGATCGAGGAACGCAGACCATGAAGCGAATCGCCCTGTGCCTGATGCTGGCCGTCACGTCCTTCGGGGCCGTCGGCTGCAAGAGCAACGAGCCGTCCAAGGAGCAGCTCGCCAAGGAGAATCAGGACCTCCGCAACCAGATCGCGGACCTGAACACGCGGATGGCCCAGACGCCCCCTCCGGTCGCGGTCGCCACGCCGCAGCCCCAGCCGCAGCCGACGTACACCCCGCCGCCCTCCCGGTCCGAGAGCTTCGGCTCCTCGCAGCAGGAGGTCACGATCGAGGTCGGTGGCGACGTGCTCTTCGCGTCCGGGCAGACCACCGTCAAGCCCGAGGCCCGCAAGACCCTCGATGGCATCGCCCGCCAGCTCAACGGGCAGTACGGCGGCCGGCAGATCCGCGTGGTCGGCCACACCGACAGCGACCCGATCCGCAAGTCCAAGTGGGGGTCAAATGAGGCTCTGTCGCTCGCCCGCGCGAACGCCGTCGTGGAGTACCTCGCGAGCAAAGGTGTCTCCCGCTCTCGGATGACGGCCGACGGCCGCGGGGCCCAGCAGCCCAAGGCCACCAAGGCCGCCAGCCGCCGCGTCGAGATCGTCGTCCTCGGTTCGAACTGATCGCTCCCCTCAGATCGTTCCACGGGCCCCGGCCGAACCCGGGGCCCGTTTTCTTTTCCCTCCGGCCGAGCCGGTCCAACGCCGGCACGGCCCCCCCCGGCCCGCCTCTACACTCGTGACGTGAACGGCTCGGCGGCCCAACTGAGGCTTCAGACCCCCGTCGAAGAGCTGCCGCACGTCGGCCCGCGCCGGGCGGCGGCCTTCCGGCGTCTGGGCGTCGCCACGCTGGCCGACCTCATCAAGCACCTGCCGCACCGGCACGAGCGCATCGAGCCCGAGGCCCCGATCGCCCGGCTGGCCGCGGGGGCGGTCGTGTCGGCTCGCGGCGAGATCACGGCCACACGGGTCGTGAACCGGCGTCCGCGGCCGCGGTTCGAGGCGGTCCTGCTGGACCCGACCGGCCGGCTCGACCTGGTGTTCTTCAACCAGACGTTCCTGCAAAGCCGGCTGCGTGTGGGGATGCGGATCCGGGTGCAGGGGACCGCCAAACGGTTCCACTCGGGGCTCCAGATCGCCAACCCCAAGTGGGAGGTGCTGACCGACGAGGGCGAGGCGCCGGCGGACGCCTTGCAGCCCGAGGGCGGAGAGGCCCGCCTCAGGCCCGTGTACCCCGCCAGCGAGGACCTGCCGTCTTCGGCGATCGAGAAGACGGTGCTGTCGGTGCTCGACGCCGCATTGCCGCAGATCGACGACCATCTGCCCGACACGCTCCGCGTCGACCGGGCGTTGCCCGTCCTGCGCGAGGCCTACCGCATGTTCCACAGGCCGGCGGACGAGGAGGAAGTCCGCGCCGCCCGGCGCCGCCTGGCGTACGACGAACTGCTGCTCCTGCAGCTGGGGGTCCAGATGAAGCGGGCGTACGTCCGGCGCACGCGCCGGGCGCCGGCCCTGCGCTGGTCGGAGGCCATCGACGGGCACATCCGCGCACGATTCCCCTTCCCGCTCACGGAGGCGCAGGATGTGGTGGTGCGCGAGGTGGCCGCCGATCTTCAGCGGCCCACGCCCACCAGCCGCCTGGTGCAGGGCGATGTGGGGTCGGGCAAGACGGTGATCGCGCTGTACGCGATGCTTATGAGCGCGGCGTCGCGTCATCAATCGGCGCTCATGGCGCCCACCGAGCTCCTGGCCGAGCAGCACTTCGCCAGCATCTCGCGATACCTCGCCGGATCATCGGTGAAGACGGCCCTGCTCACGGGCGGCCTCCCGGAGGCCGAGCGCCGAGCGGTGCACGAGGGGCTGGCATCCGGGGAGATCGACATGGTGGTCGGCACGCACGCGCTGCTCTCGGCGGGTGTGCGCTTCGCCTCGCTGGCGGTGGCCGTGATCGACGAGCAGCACCGCTTCGGCGTCCACCAGCGCATGCTGCTGCGGGAGGGCGGCGAAGGGGGAGCGATGCCCCACACCCTCGTCATGACCGCCACGCCGATCCCGCGGACGCTCGCGCTCACGGTCTTCGGCGATCTCGACGTCTCGACCGTGCGAGGGATGCCGCCGGGTCGATCACCGATCCGCACGCGCTGGGTGCCGGGCGACAAGTCCGCAGAGGTGTACGCCTGGCTCCGGACGCGACTTGACCGGGGCGAGCAGGCGTACATCGTCGTCCCGGCGATCGACGGCGGCGAGGCCGAGGACCCCGGGCTGCTCACCGACGCGCCGCCCGCGGGCGGCGACCGGGAGCGGTCGCTCAAGTCGGTGCGATCCGTGCTCCGGCACCTGGAAGAGGGTCCCCTCGCCGGCAAGCGGCTGGCTTCGCTCCACGGCCGGATGGGACGCGAGCAGCGCGACGCGGTGATGGAGCGTTTCAGGGCCGGGGCCATCGACGCTCTGGTGGCCACGACGGTGATCGAGGTGGGGGTCGACGTGTCCAATGCGACGGTGATGGTGATCGAGCACGCCGAGCGGTTCGGGCTCGCCCAGCTTCACCAGTTGAGGGGACGGGTCGGACGCGGCAGCAAGGCCTCGGTCTGCGTGCTGATCGGCGACGCACCAACGCCCGAAGCGGGGGATCGCATGAAAGCCGTCGCGGAACAGTCCGACGGCTTCGTGCTGGCCGAGCGAGACCTCGAACTCCGGGGGCCCGGGGAGATCCTGGGGGCCCGGCAGGCAGGGGCGGCGCAGTTCTCTGCCGCACGGTTCCCCGAGGACACCAATCTGCTGCTCCTGGCTCGCCGCGACGCCGCGGCGTGGATCGACAAGTCGCCCACCCTGGGGATGCCCGAAGAAGCCCTCGTGCGCGCGAGGCTCATGCGGTCGCACGGCGAGGCTCTCGGTCTCGGCGACATCGCGTGATGCCATGCCGCGGGACTCCCTAAAGTGTGCCCACCGAGCCCGTCCGGTGGAACAGGCGAAGGTGGGGGGGATTGGGGCGTGATGCCCGAGAAAGGCTGCCCGTGTCGGCCCAGATGACACCGATCCACGAGAGGCTCATGAGAGTTGTGGGCGATCGGTCGTACCGCGAGCTCGGCGAGGCGACCGGCCACAGCTCGGAGACGGTGCGCCGATACATGCAGGGGCAGACGCCGAGCGTCGAGTTCGTGGCCGCGCTGTGCGCCAGGCTCGACATCAACCCGCACTGGCTGCTGACGGGCCAGGGGCCGGTTCGGCACAGCGAGTCCCGGCCGTTCCATCTGCGGGAGGCCAACCCGGCGGAGTTGCTTACGGCGGTGGCGGCGGCCCTGGAACGACTGACGGCCCGCGTCGATACACTGGAGCACTCGTTGCGGGCGCTCGAAGCGCGGACCGCCGCACCGGATGGTTACGGGGGTTCGGGTGATCGCCCCGTGTCCCCTCCGGAACGTGGCGCGATCGGTCGGGGGCTGGCCCCGGCCGCGGATCCCGGCCGGCGCTCGTAGATCCGGTTTGCGGTGAATGGGGCCATGGACTTCAACCATCAGTTGGCGGCGGTGTTCGAGCGGATCGGTCAGATGCTCGAATTGACGGGCGCAGACAAGTTCCGGGTCAACGCCCATCTGCGCGCGGCCCGGGTGGTCGCCGACCACCCGACCGATCTGGGCGCCCTCGCTGACCTTTCCGAGAAGCAGGCCGCGTCGGCGCTCCGGGCGATCGAGGGCATCGGGGCGAAGACGGCGGACAAGATCATCGAGTTCCGGCGCACCGGCCGTATCGCCGAGCACGATGAACTCGCCGCGAGCGTGCCGGCCGGCCTGCTCGAAATGCTCGCCATCCCGGGGCTGGGCCCCAAGACCGTGAAGGCGATCTGGGAGACGCTGGGCGTGACCGATCCGGCGGGCCTGAGGCGGGCCATCGACGACGGCTCGATCATGACGGTGCCACGGATGGGGGCCAAGACCGTCGAGAACATCCGCAAGTCGATGGCGTTCGCCGCCTCGGCCTCGCAGCGCACGGCGATCGGGCTGGCGATGCCGCTGGCCGAACGGATTGTCGGTCGGCTGGCGGCAGCGCACGGCGTCAGGAAGGCGTGGTACGCCGGTTCGCTGCGGCGTGGGCGAGACACCGTCGGCGACCTCGACTTTCTCGCCTCCACCGACGATTCCTCCGCCGTCGCCGGCGTGTTCACCGGGATGCCCGAGGTGCGAGAGGTGCTCGCGGCCGGCAAGACCAAGTGCTCGGTGCGGCTGGAGCTCGAGAGCGGCGCGACTGTGCAGGCCGATCTTCGGTTCGTGGCGCCCGATTCCGCCGGGGCCGCGCTGATCTACTTCACCGGAAGCAAAGAGTTCAATGTCCGACTCCGCGAGCGCGCCCTCAAGCGGGGGTTCACCCTCAATGAGTACGGCCTCTTTCCGCTCGACGATCGGCCGGATCCGCCGCAGTCGCGGGGGGTGAAAGCGGTCGCGGCCGCGAGCGAGGCCGAGGTGTTCCAGCGGCTGGGGCTGCCGGAGATTCCGCCGGAGTTGCGGGAAGATCGCGGCGATGTGTTCGATGCCGCCCCCGCCGCCCTTATCGACGTGTCCGACATCCGCGCCGAGCTGCACGCGCACACCACCGCCTCCGACGGCGTGCTGACGATCGCCGAGCTCGCCGCGGCCGCGAGGGACCGGGGGTTCCACACCATCGCGGTGACGGATCACTCTCAGTCTTCGGTCATCGCCAGCGGCCTGAAGCCCGACCGCCTGCGCCGGCACATCGCCGCGGTGCGCGAGGCCGCCGAGGCCGAGCGGGGGATCACGATCCTGGCGGGCAGCGAGGTCGACATTCTCTCGGACGGATCGCTCGATTACCCCGACGATCTGCTCGCCGAGCTCGACATCGTGATCGCCTCGCCGCACGCCGGCCTGCGGCAGGACCCCGAGGCCGCGACGGTGCGCATGGTCGCGGCCGCGCGGCATCCGCTGGTGCACATCATCGGGCACCCGACGGGCCGCCTGATCGGGCGGCGAGAGGGCTTCTTCCCCGACATCGGCCGTCTGGCTGAGGCCGCGGCCGAGTGCGGCACCGCGCTGGAGATCAACGCCAACTGGATGAGGCTCGACCTGCGCGACACCCATGTCCGCGCGGCGCTCGACGCCGGCTGCCAGCTGGCCATCAACTGCGATGTCCACCATCCCGACGACTTCGACAACCTGCGGTACGGGGTCATCACGGGCCGTCGCGGCGGGCTGACCGCCGAACGCTGCATCAACACCTGGACGGCGGCCAAGCTCCGCACCTGGCTGAAGGGCAAGCGGTGACGGCGGGGGGTACACTCGCGCCCCCCTCGCCCCCCCCCCGAGTTTGCCCTTGAGCCCCTCCTCCGAGCACATTCCTCCAGGCTCCGCGCAGCCTGACGCCGCGCTCATCGCCGGCGAGGCTCGCTTCGACCGAGAGCTCCGCGAGCGCCGGCCGCTGCTGTGGGCCCTGACGCTGGCGGGGCCACCGCTGGCCACGCTGGCCCTGTTGGCCTGGGTGTGGTTGGTGCACGGGTGGGACTTTGTCGCAAAGCTGGCCGGCTTCGCGGTGATCACCTTCTTCGGGGCCGGGCGGTTCATCATCCTCTTCGGCAAGGCCGATCATGCGGCGGTCGACACGGCCGCGGCCGACGGCGGCCTCATCGAGGCGCTGCGGATGACCCCCACGCAGCTCTTCGTGATGGTGACGTGGATGGACATGGTCGCGGCGGTGCTCCTGGTGTTCCACGCGGGTTTTCTGCTGCGCATCCCGAAGATCGGCCCGGCCATGGCGGCGCTGTCGGAGGAAGGGCGCTTCGTGATGGCGCGCTACCCGAAGGTCCGGCGGTGGACCTTCGTCGGGCTGGCGACGTTCGTCATCGTGCCGCTGGCGGCCACCGGCAGCGTCGGCGGGGCCATCTTCGGAAGGCTCCTGGGGATGGGGCGGGGTTCCACGCTCGTGGCGATCTTCATCGGGTCGGTCGTCGGCAATGGCATCATGCTGGCCGGGGCCGGCGTGCTCAACCGCTACATCGACACGAACAACCCGGTGTTCCTCGTCGGCGGGATCACCGTGATCGTGGGCCTGGTGATCGCGCTCGAACGGCGGTACCGGAAAATCAAGCGGTCAACCCTCGGCCGGGCGAGCGCTACGCCGTCCGGCGGAGCACCACCGCGGTGAGATCGTCGGCCCGCCGGTCGGCCTGGAACTCCGACGCCGCCCCGATCAGCGCATCGAGCGTCTCGCGGGAGTCGCCGGCGGGTGTCTCGGCCAGGAGCTGCCTCAGCCGCGCCTCGCCGAACAATTGGCCGCTCGGGCTCCGGGCCTCGGTCAGCCCGTCGGTGTACAGCACCAGCCGCTCGCCGGGCTCAAGTCGGTCAGACGACTGGGAGAACACCTGATCTTCCAGACATCCGAGCACCGTTCCCTGGCTGGCCGAGAGGGTGCGGACCGATCGGTCGATCCCGATCACCATCGGCGGCAGGTGCCCGGCCGAGGCGTGCGTGAGCTCGCCGGAGGCCGGGCTGTACCGGGCGAGGAAGACCGTGACGAACAGGCCGCGGGCGTTGTCGGCCAGCAGCGCGGTGTTCGCCCGGCGCAGCACTTCGGCCGGCGGCAGCCCTTCCATCGCAAGGTTTTTGATGACCGTCCGTGAGACCGCCATGAAGATGGCCGCGGGAACGCCCTTGCCCGAGACATCGGCGATGAGCAGCACCAGCGAGCCGTCGGGCAGCATGAAATAGTCGAAGAAGTCCCCGCCGACCTGCTCGGCCGGGATGTTCGTGCCCCGAAGATCGAAGGCCACCGACCCGGAGAAGCCTGGCGACGGCGGCGGCAGCAGGGCCTGCTGGATCTCCCGGGCCACGCGCAGCTCGCTGTCGGCGGCCTCGCGGGCCCGCGTCTGCTTCGTCAGGGCCTCGACGTAACGCGAAAGCTGACCCACCATCGTGTTGTACGCGCGGGCGAGGTCGCCGATCTCGTCGTTGCGGCGGACGTCCTGCTCCATCTCCCGCAGGTCGCCACCTCCGAGGCGTGAAACGGCGTCCGAGAGGCGGTGCAGCGGGCGGGTCACCCAGAGCCCGGCGAGCATGAGCAGCCCGGCGGCGAGGGCCACCATGAGAACTGACTCGATGACCCGCGTCCACAGGTGCACAAACGCAGGGGCCAACGCCTCGGCCTTGGGGGTGCCGATCAGCAACGTCCAGCCCGTCGACGGTATCGGCGCGTGGGCGATCAGGTACAGCGTGGCATCGTCGATGCCCATCATCTCGCCGGCGCCCGGCCGGCCCGCGGCCACCGAGGCCGCCAAGCGGCGGAGATCCTCACGCCCCGTCCTCTCGGCCTCGGCTTCGATGGTGCCGTGCAGGATGGCGGCCGGGTCGGGGTACGAGACGACCGTTCCCCGGCGCGAGAACATGGCGACGAACCGATCACGGACGCCGAGATCTCCCGCGACCCGGCGGAGGTCGGCCAGATCCACGTCGGCCGTGGCGACACCCATGAACCGCCCCTCGCGCAGGATCGGGACCGAGTAGGTGCACATCGCGATCTCGCCGCCGCCCGTGTCCAGATAGGGCTCCGTCCAGTGGACGCGGCGGGTGTCTCGCGGCACGGTGTACCACTCGAAGCCCGGGCGGGTGTAGTCGTACGAGAACGCCAGATCCTTCTCGAGGATCGCCCCCGGGGCACGCGGGCGATCGGTCTGAGCCGATCGGAACAGGTAGGGAGAGAAAAGCCCGGGACGATCCGGGAGGGCCCCCGGTTCGAACGCCGCGGCGGAACCGAAGACCAGCGGATTGGCGAGCAGTCCCTGCTCGAGGTGCTCGGCGATCTGCTCGTCGCTCAGATCGGGGTGGATGGCGATCGACCCGGCCAGGCCTCGGACGATCTGCTCGACCGATCTGAACATGGTGTCGAAGCGGGCGGTGTGCAGCTGCACCTCGCGCAGGAGCCGCGTCTGGGCGTCGGCGACCGCGGCCCGGCGTTGCTGGAGGAACGTCACCGAGATCCACACGGCAGAAAACGCCGCCAGCGTGAGGGCGGTGAGCAGGGCGAGCTTCCAGCGAACGGTCAGCCGCACGCGGCGATCCTCCGGGGTCGGTGTGGACCATGGCAGAATCCGGGCCCGCGGCCGGGCCGTCAACCGCCGGACGGGCCGCCCCGGGGCGTCTCCCGTGTGCCGGTACACTGTCGGCCGGCGGGTGGAGGGCTGGAGATCGCGAGATGGCCAAAGAAGGGTTTGTCGGGCGGCTGCTGGCCGCGGGGCTGATGGCGGGGCTGATGGCGACGGTGTCGGGGGCCGCGTTCGGCGAGCCCGCGCCGGCCGCCCCCCCGGCGGCGCCGGGCGCGGCCCAGAAGGCTTCGCCCAAGGAGCCCGCGGCGGCTTCGGCCGGGCCGGGCATCACGTACCCGGAGACCCAGCGCGTGGACCACGTGGACGAGCTGCACGGCGTTAAAGTCGCCGACCCCTACCGCTGGCTCGAGGAAGACGTCCGGACGTCCGAGCGCGTCGCCGCGTGGGTGAAGGCGCAGAACGCCGTGACCAACGCCTATCTCGAGGCGATCCCCGAGCGGGCCCGCATCGAGAAGCGCCTGACGCAGATGTGGAACTACGAGCGGTACTCGGCGCCGTTCAAGATGGGCGGCAAGTACTTCTTCTCGAAGAACGACGGCCTGCAGCCGCAGTCGGTGTTCTACGTCCAGGAGTCGCTGGAGTCCGAGCCGCGGGTGCTGATCGACCCCAACACCATGTCGAAGGACGGCACGGTGGCCCTCTCGGGCCTCGCGGTGAGCGACGACGGGCGCTACCTGGCGTACGGCATCGCCTCGGCGGGCTCCGACTGGAACACCTGGAAGGTCCGCGATATCGCCACGGGCAAGGATACCGACGACGTCATCGAGTGGGTGAAGTTCAGCGGCGCGGCGTGGAGCACCGACAGCAAGGGCTTCTTCTACAGCCGCTACGACGCTCCGAAGGCCGGCGAGGAGTTCCAGGCCCTCAACAAGTTCCAGAAGCTGTACTACCACAAGCTCGGAACCCCGCAGAGCGAGGACCGGCTGGTGTACAAGCGTCACGACCAGCCCGAGTGGGGCTTCTCGGGCAGCCCCACCGAGGACGGGCGCTACCTGGTCATCAGCACCTGGAAGGGCACCGACGACAAGAACCGGCTGGGGTACGTCGACCTTCAGGATCCGAAGTGGTCCGTCATCGAACTGGTCGACAACTTCGAGAACGAGCTCTCGTTCGTGGCCAACGACGGCCCGGTCTTCTACTTCCGCACCAAGCTCAACGCCCCGCTCGGCCGCATCATCGCCATCGATACGCGCAAGCCCGAGCCCGCCAACTGGAAGGAGATCATCCCCCAGACCGGCAACACGCTCACGGGCGCCGACTGCGTGAACGACATGTTCGTCCTCACGTACCTCAAAGACGCGATCACCCAGGTCCGCATGCACAAGATGGACGGCACCTTCGTCCGCGAGGTGACGTTCCCCGGCATCGGCTCGGCCGGGGGGTTCGGCGGCAAGCGCACCTTCGACGAGACGTTCTACGCGTTCTCGTCGTTCGCGGTCCCACCGAGCATTTACCGCTACGACATGAAGACCGGTGAGTCGAAGCTGCTCCGCCGCGCGAAGGTGGACTTCGACGGCGACAAGTACGAGACCCGGCAGGTCTTCTATCCGTCCAAGGACGGCACGAAGATCCCCATGTTCATCACCCTGCGCAAGGGCCTGGAGCTCAACGGCAACAACCCGGTGATCCTCTACGGCTACGGCGGCTTCAACATCCCGCTCACGCCGGGATTCGGCATCACCACCGCGGCGTGGCTCGACATGGGCGGCGTGTACGCCTCGGCGTGCCTCCGGGGCGGCGGTGAATACGGCGAGAAGTGGCACGAGGCCGGCAAGAAGGGCCAGAAGCAGAACGTCTTCGACGACTTTATCGCCGCGGCCGAGTGGCTCATCGCCAACAAGTACACCCGGGCCGAGCGCATCGCGATCCTCGGCGGCTCGAACGGCGGCCTGCTCGTCGGCGCCGTGGTCACCCAGCGGCCCGACCTCTTCGGCGTGGCCCTCCCCGACGTCGGCGTGATGGACATGCTCCGCTTCCACAAGTTCACCGCCGGCCGGTTCTGGGTCGACGACTACGGCTCGCCCGACGACGCGGAGATGTTCAAGGTGCTCAAGGGCTACTCGCCCTACCACAACATCAAGCCCGGCACCCGATTCCCCGCCATGATGGTGACCACCGCCGACACCGACGACCGCGTCGTCCCCGGCCACTCCTTCAAGTTCACCGCCGCGGCGCAGGCGGCCGCCGCCGGCACCAACCCCGTGCTCATCCGCATCGAGGAGCGGGCCGGCCACGGCGCCGGCAAGCCCACGGCCAAGCTGATCGAACTGGCGACCGACCGCTTCGCCTTCATCGTCCGGCACATGGGCCTGAAGCTTCCCGACTCGTTCAAGTAATCCGGCCCGTCAGCGACATGATCTGAACACCGCAGGCCGGGCCTCCCGCCCGGCCTGTTTCATATTCCTGCGGTTATGCTTCGTCTGATGCTGGGCGTGGCGCTGATCTTGGGGCTCGTGGCGTTCACGCTGGGCGCGGCGTTCACGTTCGCCGCCCGCGCCGTCGGCCGCCGCATGCTGCTGATGGACACCCCGGGCTCACCCGGGCACGTCAAGCCCACGATCCGGCGGGTGCCCAACATCGGCGGTGTCGCCATCGTCGCCGCGATAGTGCTGCCGAAGGCCGCCGGCCTCGCGGGCGCGTGGTGGGGCGAGGCCGCCGTCAGGGCCTGGGCCCCCGCGGCCCTCGAGCATCTGCCCGGCATTCGGGCCCAGACCCCCCTCGCCCTCGCGGTCGTCGGCGCGATACTCGCGCTCCACGTGCTGGGGCTTATCGACGACCGGCGCGCCCTCGGTCCGCTGGTGAAGCTCGGGGTGATCGCCGGCGTCTCGGCGGGTCTGGTGGCCGGGTTTCCCGATCTGCGCCTGCTCACGCTCCTCGCGGGGCACGCGGGCGGGGCGTGGCTGCCCATCCTCGCGACCATCGCGTGGTTCGTCCTGATCACCAACGCGATGAACTTCATGGACAACATGGACGGCCTCGCCGCCTCCGTCGGTGCCGTTGCGGCCGGGCTGCTGCTGGTCACGGCGGTCGGCCACGGGCAGTGGTTCGTCGCGAGCATGCTCGCGCTGCTCGCCGGGGCGTTGGCGGGGTTCCTCGTCCTGAACTTCCCCCGCGCCGGCGGGGCCACCATCTTCATGGGGGATGGCGGGTCGCTGGTCGTGGGGTTTCTCCTGGCCTTCCTCACCGTGCGAACCACCTACATCCCTGTAGGAGAAGGGCCCGCGGTCGGCGGTTGGTATTCGGTGCTCCTCCCCGTGGCGGTGCTCGCGGTGCCGCTCTACGACCTGCTCTCGGTCACGGCGATCCGGATCGCCCAGGGCAAGAGCCCGCTGGTGGGCGACCAGCAGCACTTCTCGCACCGCCTGCGGGCCCGGGGCCTGAGCGTGCGCCGGACGCTGTTCATTGTGGTGGGCTGCACGGCGGCCACCGGCATCGCCGGGATGACCCTGCCCTACGCTCCCGGTTGGCTGGCAGGGTTAGTTGGGGCTCAGGTGCTTCTCATACTGGGGATGCTCGCGGTCTACGAACAGGGCAGCACCCGCGTCAGGAACGGAGACATCCCGTGACGCGGGAGGGGTTCGGCCATGCCCTGCGTTGGGGGGCGCTCGGCGGCATCTGCTTCGCCGCGCTGGTGCGGGCCTCGCTGACCACGGCGAACATCCCGTACTGGGATGTCGATCCCACCCAAGTCCTTCTTCCCGAGACCACGCTGACACCGGCCTGGGGGTTGGCCCTCGACACCCTCGTGTGGCTGAGCGCGGCGGCCGCGGTGCTGGGGGAAACCCGGGTTGGGCGGACGGTCATGTGGAGGACCGGCCTGCTCATTCTGGTGGGGTACATCGGCGTGGCGCTGCACGGGAAGGTGCTGGAGTATCTGCCCGGGGTGCCCGGCAACGCACGGGACCTCTGGAAGGGCTCGTCGTGGCTGGCGGGGTTCGTGGGGGCCTGGGGGCTCGCCCATTTGGCCAGAGACCGCACGCTGCTGCGGGCGGGGGCGGCGATTCTGCTGGGGTACGCGGCGATGCTGGCGGCCAAGGCGGCGTTCCAGACGTTCGTGGACCAGCCGCGGACCATCCGGGCGTTTGAGGCCGACCCGGCGGGGAGCCTGATCGCCCAGGGCATCGATCCGGGGGGCACCGAGGCCAGGGAGTTTGAGCGGCGGCTGCGGTCGCCCGGGGCCATCGGGTGGTTCGGGCTCTCGAACATGGTCGGAACGTTCGCGGCGGGGGCGACGGTGACGTGGCTGCTTCTGGCGCTTCTGGCGTGGGGACGTCCACGGGATGGGCGCGGCGAAGGGGAGGATCGGTTCAGCCCGGCGATGGTGGCGACGCTCATGTTCGCGGCATCGGCGGCGATGCTGGTGATGTCGCGGTCGCGCGGGGCGATGGCCGCGGCGGCGGTGGGGGGGGGGGCGGTGCTGTGGTGGGCCTGGCCCCGGGTGCGGGGGGTGGCGGCGCGGTTCGGGCCGCTGCTGATGCTGGGGTTGCCCGGGGCGGCGTTGCTGGCGGTGGTGGTGCGCGGGCTGGTTGGGGAGCGGATTGGTGAGCTCAGCCTGCTGTTCCGGTGGCACTACCTGGTGGCGGCGGTACGGATCATCCGAGACCACCCTCTGCTGGGTGTGGGGCCCGATGGGTTCCAGTCGGCCTACTTGCTCGCCAAGGTGCCGATCAACCCCGAGCAGGTGCAGAGCCCGCACTCGATCGTGTTCGACTACGTCGCGACCCTGGGGGTGTGCGGCGCAGCGCTGATGCTGCTCGCGGCGATCTGGATGCTGTGGCTCGGTCGGTCGCTGCGTGGGGCCGATGCGGGTGGGGAGGAGCCGACTGACGAGCGGGGCGAGCGGGCGGCACGGATGGTGACTCTCGCGGTGCTGGCGGGGGTGTTCGGATTGGTTTGCTGGCGGGAGCAGCCGACGCTGGGGACCGACGAGTGGGGGTTCCGGATCGTCGGCTTGCTGCTGAGCGTGGCGGGTGCTTGGGGGCTGCTGGCGCTCGGCCGGGGCGTGGAGGCGGCGGTCGGCCCCGGTCGGCTGGCGTGTGCCTCGGCGCTCGGCGGCCTGGCGATGATGACGCATGCCCAAATCGAGGTGACGCCCGCCATGTCGAGCGGGGTGGGATGGTTCTTCGCCTGGATCGGCCTGGCGGCCGGGTGGTCGGTGCGAGGGCGGGCCGTGGCGGCGGTGAGCGACGAGGGTAATGAACCCCGGCTGCCGCCCAGGTTTCCGGGGCTGGCCGCGGCGGCGCTGCTGGCGGCGGGGGCGGCGGATGTCTCGATGTTCGCGCTGCGCCCGGCGTGGATGTGGGAGCGCCGGTTGGCCGAGGCGGCGGCGATCGCCCATGAACTCTCGACCCGGCCGGCGAGCGGCGAAGGAGCGTTTGAGGCCGGGGTGGTCGAGCGGGCTTGGAACAGGTTGGAGGAGGCGCGATCTCAGATCGGTTCGGTCTGGGAGCCCGCGGAGTTGAAGTACCGGCTGTACCTAATGGTGTTCGCTCGGTTGGACGTCATACTCCCGTGGGTTGACACCGCGGTCGACATCCACTTTCCGCGGGATTTCGTGGATGCCGATATCAGGAGGGCCCAGTGGTCGGCGTTCGAGGAGAGCATGTCGCAGATGCCGACGGTCGTGGTGCGTCAGGTGGCACAGCGGTTCGAAGCCATCGCGGCCTCGGCTTCCATTGGTGACCGTCTGCCGAATGGAGGAGCATCGTCTTCGGCAGGTCGGCTCGGCGATATCGAATCACTCCGCGAGGATGCCCGGCGGCAGGCGACCCGCTGGTACAACCGGGCAATGGAGCTCGACCCGTACAGTCTCTCGATCCCGCTGCGTCTCATCCGGATCAGCCAGCAGTTGAAGGAGCCGCCGCGGCGGGAGTGGGTGCTCCGGGCGCTCGAGAACAACGCGCTGCTCCGGCTCGACCCCCTCAAGCAGCTCTCGCAGGCCGAGGAGCAGGCTCTGCGCCGCATGCTGGAGTAGGGGGCCCAGCGTCACCCGGCGCGGCCACCCCGCTTGCGGGCGGTGTCGCGCTCGAGGGTCTTGCGCTCGGCCTTCGAGAGCGAGCCCATGCCCTGTGTGGCGATCTTGCCGAGGATGCGGTCGACCTCGGCCTGGTGCTTCTCGTCGTCCTCGCGGCGCCGGCGGGCTTCGCTGATCCTGGGGTCTTCGGTCTCCTCGTCGCCCACCATCGGCAGACCGGAGAGCGAGCCGCCTTCGGGAGCGCCCGTCAGGTCGAACTCGGCCCGCACCCGGCTGCGCTCGATCCAGCAGGTCGCGAAGCCGAAGACCGCGATGAGGACCAGCATCACGTTCTCGGCGAGCAACGCCGCAACAGCCACCGCCCCTGCCCCGACGAAGCCGACCGCCACCGCGATCTCCATCGCTCGGCGGTACCCCAGGCGCCTCCAGAGCAGAGCGTGCACCAGGCGGCCGCCGTCGAAGGGGTAGAACAGCAGCAGAAGGTTGAACGCGAGCAGGCAGATGTTGACGTAGTGGAGCTGCCACAGCACGACCTTCCCCCAGAGGGCCGCGCTGGACGCCGCCGAGAGCTGGGCGAGGGCGTCGCCGGGGCGGAGCGGATTGAACAGGATGTGATCGGCCGCGCCGGCCGAGAACAGGGCCAGGCAGGAGATGGGGATGATCGCCAGATTCACCCCCGGGCCGCCCGCGGTGGTCAGAAAGTGGGCCTTCCACCTCATCGGCGGGCGGCAGAGGGCGAGGCCGCCCCACGGGAGCATGACGATGCGGTCGGCCTCGCCGCCCGCCGCCCGGCAGGCGAGGCAGTGGCCGAACTCGTGGAGCAGGATGAGCCCGAAGAGGATGCCCATCGCCGCCGCCATGTACGGGGCCCCGATGGCCGTCCGCGGCAGCGACGAGAGCAGCATCGTGGCGATGTAGAGGATGAAGATCAGGTGCAGCCGGACGGTGATGCCGCGGAAGGTGAACAAGCGGATGGACCACCCGATCGGGTTGTCGGGGTTCTCGAGGACTCGGGCCCAGAATCCCCGCCATCCCCCTCCGCCGCGGCCGCCCGGGTCTCCACCCCCGGAGGCCCCCGCGTTGCCGCGCCAAGCGTCGCCGTCGCCGGGGATGAACCCGCGGGAATCGGAGTCGTCGTTGGACCAGCCTGGTCGGGGCACGGGGGTCTCCAAGCCGACGCGGGGCGGGCCGCGCCGCGGGCGGGTTCAGGCCAGCAGCCCGCGGCGCTGGGCGAGAATCAGCGCCAGCATGCTCTTGGCATCGGCCAGTTCCCCCCGATCGATCAAGGAGAAGGCGGTGTCGGTCGGGACGATCTCGACCTTGATGTTCTCGTCGGGCTCAAGGTGCTGGCCGACGTGACGCAGGCCCCGGGCCGCGAAGGCGTGCATGAGCTCGTCGGTCATGCCCGGGGTGGTGTAGAAGCTGCCGAGGGGGGTGATCGTGGCCGCGGCGTAGCCGGTTTCCTCTTCCAGCTCGCGGCCGGCGCAGAGGGCCGGGTCTTCGCCTCGCTCGCGGGTGCCGGCGGGAAACTCCAGCAGCTCGCGGGCGAGCGCGATGCGGAGATTGCGGATCATGACCAGCCGGGAGGGTCCGCCGGGGCGCTCGGGCTCCAGGATCGGGATGATCACCACCGCGCCCGGGTGCCGGACGACCTCGCGGGTGAGCGGGCGGCCGTCGCGGCCGGCGATGGTCACCTGCTCGAAGTCGAACTTTGCACCGCGGTGGATGAGTTTCCGCTCGCTCGGAAGCGTCATGCCCGCAATGATACGCGGATGCCCGACCCGCTCCGAGGTTCTCCGATCAGCGCTCCCGCGGCCGCGCCGGCCGAGGGGCCGATCGCTTCGCTGCGAGGGCTGCACAAGCGATTCGGGGCCCAGAAGGTGCTCGACGGCGTGTCGCTGGACTTTGCAACCGGGCGGACGACGGTGGTGCTGGGGCCTTCGGGGTCGGGCAAGTCGGTGCTGCTGAGGCACATCGTCGGGCTGCTGAGGCCCGACCGGGGCGAGGTGCTGTTCCGAGGGCGGCGGATCGACAATCTCCGGGAACGGGAACTGTTCGCTGTGCGGCGGGAGATCGGGTTTCTGTTCCAGCTTTCGGCGCTGTTCGACTCGATGACGATACGGGAGAACCTGGAGTTCCCGCTGACCGAGCACACGGACCTCGGCCCCGAGTCCCGGCGGCAGCGCGTGGCGGAGGCCCTCCGGACGGTGGACCTCGAAGGGGCCATGGACAAGGTGCCGAGCCAGCTCTCGGGCGGTCAGCAGAAGCGGGTGGCGCTCGCCCGGGCCATCATCCTGCGGCCGGCGCTGATTCTGTACGACGAGCCGACGACCGGGCTCGACCCGATCCGGGCCGACGGGATCAATCAGCTGATCGTGAAGCTCCAGCGGGAGCTCGGGGTCACCTCGATCGTCGTCACGCATGACCTGGTGTCGGCGCAGGCGGTGTCGGATCGTGTCATCATGCTCTACGAGGGCAAGATCATCGCCGACGGCCCGCTGCCGGCGGTGCGCCGGTCCGGCGACCCGCACGTGCAGAACTTTCTGCGGGGCGTGTACGAGGATGATGTCGAACGAACGGCCGTCGCGGCGGGCTCGGCCGAAGAGAACGGGCCGGACGAGCCGCAGCCGTCCGGCCAGGAGGTTCAGGGATGAGCACGCGAGGTCGGGACTTTCTGGTGGGGGGCACGGCGATCATCGGCTTGCTGGGGCTGGCGGGGATGCTCATGGCCTTCGGCGAACTGCGTTTCCGCGCGCCGCAGCAGTACCAGGTGTTCCTGAACCTGCCCGACGCCGGCGGCCTGAACCCGGCCGGGAAGGTGTTCCTTAACGGTGTGCGCGTGGGCACCATCGCCTCGACGAGAAACCAGGCCGACCCTCGCGACGGCGTGGTGGTGACGCTCGACATCCAGAAGGGCGTGAACATTCCCGCCGACGTGCAGGTGATCGTGAACCGCGACTTCGTGGGCAACACCTCGCTCTCGCTGGCCACGCGCCCGGGCGTGCCCGGGTCGGCGGCGGCGGCGCTGCTGCGTCCGGGGGACTCGTTCAGCGGCACCGCGTCGGGGTTGCTGGACCAGATCGGGGGCATGCTCGACTCGCGGCTGTCGCAGTTCAACGAGGCCGCGAAGAGCATCCAGCGGCTGGGCGACACGTACGTCGAACTCGGCCAGCAGCTCAAGGGCTATGTCGAGCCGCGGGCGCTGGCCGATGTTGAGGCCGGCCGGGCCACGCCGAACGTGGCGTCGACCATCGAGCGGCTGGATCGGGCGATCCGTAACGCCGAGGCGTGGCTGGGCGACGAGCAGATCCGTCGGGACGTGAAGAACGCGGTGGCGCGGGCCGGCGGCGAGGGTGGGGTGCTCGAGCAGCTGAACGGGGCCGTGGGATCGTGGACCAAGGCCGCGGATTCGCTCTCGCGCAACGCCGACCGGGTGGGCGACAACCTGGACACCACCGTGAAGGAGTTCGCCCAAGCGACGCGGACGCTGAACAACACGCTGCAGGAGACGCAGAAGGCCATCGCCCAGATGAACGCCGGGCAGGGCACGCTCGGGCTTTTGCTGACCAACCCGGACCTGTACCGATCGCTCACCGATGCGTCGCGGAGGCTGGAGAAGGCGCTGGCCGAGGCGCAGCTGCTGCTGGAGAAGTACCGCAAGGAAGGCATCCCGATCCAGTTCTGATGACAGGGTGTACAGTGTGGCGGTGTGGCGTGCGGGGGGGCAGAGGAGACGGTGCATGAAGCGCGCGATGCTTGCTCGGTTGTTCGCGGTGGCTGCTTCCGCGGCGGTGTGCGCGGCGGGTGCCGGGGCCGCCCTGGCCGGGAAAGTCGTCGGGTTCCTGACCCTGGAAGGCGACTTAAAGGAGCGGCAGACTGTCGCGCCGCTGTTCGGCGGCGGCGAGAAGAACCACACCCTGAGGGAGCTGGTCGGGAGCCTCGACCGCATCGCGGCCGGCAGCGAGCTGAGCGGCCTGGTCATCCGGCTGCGGGACTTTGCGCCGACGACCACGCAGGTGCAGGAGATCGGCGCGGCGATCGGCCGGATCCGGGCCTCGGGCAAGAAGGTGCACGTGTTCGGCGATCTCATGGAGACGCGCGAGCTGCTGCTGGGGAGCTACGCCGATGAGGTGATCCTTCAGGCCGGCGGCGCGGTGTCGCTGCCGGGTGTGTACGCCGAGGAGATGTTTCTGGGTGACATGCTGAAGTGGGTGGGCGTATCGCCCGACTTCGTGCAGGTGGGCGACTACAAGGGCGCCTCGGAGATGTTCAACGCCCGGCCTACCGCGGCGTGGGAGCAGAACATCAACCAGCTTCTGGACGGTGAGTACGCGATTGTGCGTGCCCAGCTCAGGAAGGGCCGCGGCCTCACCGATGCGCAGCTCGATGCGGCGATGGGCGACTCGTTCATGGCGCTGGGCTCTACCGCGGTGCGGCACAGGTTGATCGACGCCGAGCTCGACCGGCCGGAGCTCGACAAGCATCTCGAGAAGTCCTACGGCGAAGACTTTGATTACGACGAGAACATCGGCCCGGGTTCGGAGAAGGAGCGGCCCGACCTGGCGAGCATGGGGATGTTCGAGGCGTTCGCGCAGATCATGAAGGCCGTCGAAGAGTCGGGCCGGCGCGAGACCACCGGGCCGACCATAGCCGTGCTGCACATCGACGGGGCGATCACCGACGGCGAGTCGTCGTCGGGCGGGTTCATGGGCGAGGGGGGCGTGGGCGCGGTGACGATCCGCAAAGCGCTGGCGGACATCGAGGACGACGGGAACATCCGCGGCGTCATCGTGCGGATCGACTCGCCCGGCGGCTCGGCCACGGCGAGCGAGAACATCTGGCTCGGGCTGCAGCGGATCCGCCGGGCGGGCAAGCCCGTGTGGGTGTCGGTGGGCTCGATGGCGGCCTCGGGCGGCTACTACATTCTGTCGGCCGGGGAGCGCGTGTACGTGAATCCGAGCTCGATCGTCGGGTCGATCGGCGTGGTGGGCGGCAAGTTCGGCCTTGGCGGCGTGTACGAGAAGCTGAAGATCAATGTGATCGCCCGGGTTCGCGGGCCGCGGGCGGGAATGCAGGGCGGGCTGAACCCGTGGACCGACGAGGAGCGGGGGCTCGTCCGCAAGGCGATGACCGAGACCTACGACCTTTTCGTGTCGCGCGTGAAGGCCGGGCGGCCGGGGATCGACATCGCCAAGACGGCCGAGGGCCGGTTGTTCACGGGCGAGAAGGCCATCGAGATGAAGATGGCGGATGCCCTTGGGGGGCTGGACCGAACGGTCACCGATCTTGCCGCCAAGCTCGGCCTGGCCGAGGGCAAGTACGAGGTGATGGACTTCCCGGCGCCCAAGAGCCTCGAGGAAGCCCTTGAAGACGCGCTCGGCGGGTTCGGCGGCCTGGGCGGGGCCCGGTCCGGGGCCTCGTTGGCCGAGCTTGACGTGGCCGGTCGGCAGCTGCTGGGCGAACGCGGATGGGGGCAGGTGCGGCGGGCGCTGGGCGCTCTGCTGCAGCTGCGCGACCGCGGCGTTGTGCTTGTAGCGCCTCGGGTGGTGATCTTCCGCTGACCCGGACCGCTCAGCCGAGCTTGGCGAGTTCTTCGTCCGAAGCGTCGAGGTTCGTGTAGACCTTCTGGACGTCGTCGTTGTCTTCCAGCGCGTCGATCATTTTGACAGCGCTGGCGAGTTGATCGCCCGAGAGGGTGATGTACGAGCCCGGGACAAGGGTGAGCTCGCTGCTCTCGACGGCCAGCCCGGCCCGTTCCACCGCGTCTTTCACGGCGAGCAGGGCGGTCGGCGGGGTGGTGATCGTCCAGATGTCGCCGTCGAGCGAGACGTCGTCGGCGCCCGCCTCGATGGCGAGCTCGAGCAGGCGGTCTTCGGTGGCGGCCGCGGCCGGGAGCCTGATGAGCCCCTTGTGCTCGAAGTTGTAAGACACGCAGCCGATGGCCCCAAGGTTTCCGCCGTACTTCAGGAACACGCCGCGGACCTCGGGGGCCGTGCGGGTGCGGTTGTCGGTGAGGGCATCGACCACGACCGCCAGGCCGCCGGGGCCGTAGCCCTCGTAGCGGACGGGCTCGAAGTCGGCCCCGTCGAGCTGTCCGGCGCCCTTCTTGATCGCCCGCTCGATGGTGTCCTTGGGCATGTTCTCGAAGCGGGCCTCGTCGATGGCGTATCGGAGGGCGAGGTTGCTTGCTGGGTCGGGCCCGCCGTTCTTTGCCGCGACCATGATCGCCTTGGCGCACTTGCCCCAGACCTTGCCCCGGCGGGAGTCGGTCTTGGCTTTCTTGTGCTTGATGTTCGCCCAGTGGGAGTGGCCGGCCATGTGTTCGTGCCCGGGAACGGGGAGGTGAAGGGGTGGCGATGGATTGGGGAGCCCACCGCAGACAATACCGCGGGAAGGTCAGGCGCCGGGCGACACCGGCTCGACGGGCTGCGCCGGCGGTGGGGGGGGCGGTGGGGGCGGTGGGTGGGGGGCCGCCGGGTCGCCGGCGGCACCCGGGATCGGCGCGGCCTGCGGCCCGACCGGCCGGTTGACCGGGGCCAGAATTCGGGCGACGCCGGGTTCCTGACCCGCCTCGGCGGCGCGGACCTTTTCGCGGGCAGCGTCGGCGTGCTCGATCATGGTGACCACGAATCGGCCGAGGGGGCGCTCGGCGGCGGCCGGGTTCTGGCGGCGGATTCGCTCCTGATTCCGCCGGATTTCCTCCCCCAGGGCCCCGGCCTTGCGCCACAGGCGGATGGCCTCGTCGCGCCGGCCCGCGGCCCACATGGCGTCGCCGAGATGGTCTGCGAGTTCGGGGACGATGAACGTGCCCTGGCCCTCGGCGAGCCTGAGCGCGTCGGAGAGGATCGACACCGCCCCGCGGCGGGCCTTGCCGGAGGCCGGATCCACGTCGTCGTGGATGATGCCCTGCCGGTACCGCAGCCAGCCCATGGAGTCGGTGATGTGGGCTCGGGGTGGCTGATCGTGCTCGAAGGCGGTCTCGATGAGCCCTGCAGCCTCGTCGAGCCGTGCGGGATCGAGGGTTTCCAGGATCGTATAGCCGAGCGAGTTGTTGCAGTCGGGGTGATTGGGGTTCAGCCGGAGCCCGGCCCGGAGCAGGAGTTCGTACTCCTGCGGGCGATCGGCGGAGAAGAACTCCTGGCCCAGTTCGTACGCCGCCGATGAGGGGTCGGCCGCGATCGTGAAAAGGGCTCGCCCGTCGGTCATGGCCCTGAGCATGTCGGCGAGCCCGCCCGATCGGTCGGCCAGAGCCAGAGCTCCGGCCGCCTCTTCGAGGTCGGCCGCGGCCAGGGCCAATTGCACGTGCCACGCCCTGAGAACGCCCGACGGCGAGGCCACACGGGCGGTGGCGTGCTTGGCGACGGCCAATGCGTCGCTGAACTGGCTCGGGCGAGGACGACGGGTCTGGGCGAGGTCCGGCTCGCCGGCCCAGGCCGATCGGCCCGCGGCGAAGTCTTCGATCAGCGTGACGTACGCCGCGTCTCGGAGCGAAGGGCGGACCGCCGCGACCAGGTCGGCCCGTCGCAACAGGGCGTCCATGGGCGTGGTGAGGCGGGCGCGAAGAACGAGCGTGCCGAGGTGAACCGCGTCGGAGACGTCCGGGATGCGGTCGGCGATCTGCTGGGCCGCGGAGAGCGCGTCGGCCGGGGGAGGTGATTCCTCGGTCGTGTCGTCGCCGCCGCGGCCGGCGTCGGTCCGCACCAGGCGCCGGATCGACGCGTTCATCATGCGCACCAGATAGCCGTTCACCCACTCGAGCTGATCCTTGGTGAGGCCCCGGCCGACCTCGGCGGCGGCGACGATAGCGGCCGCGGCAAGATCGGGCCGTCCGGCGCGGCCTTCCATCTGGGCACGTTCGAGAAGCGTGACCGCGTTCCGCGGGGCCTGGTCCAGCCGCTTGCGGGTGAGGGTGTCGGCGTCGGCGACGCGGCCCAAGTGCTCGCGGTACACGGTCTCCAGCCGGCGAGAGGCGTTGGCGTCTCCCGGGACCGCGGCGAGGCGTCCGGCGAGCGCCTCGGCGGCATCGGCGTAGCGTTTGGCGGCCACCAGCACATCGGCGAGCGGGCCGATGAACGTCGCCGCGGCGGGCGCCGTGGCCGGAACATCCTTGAGTTTCTGGCGCAGCCACGCCTCGGCGCGCTCGAAACTACCGGCCCGCGTCCAGAGCCGGACCAGCGCATCGACGAACGCCTGCTCGCCTGGGGAGTCGTCGATCAGGTCCAGCAGGTCGCGTTCGGCGAGGTCGAGTTGGCCGCGCGCCGCGAAGTCCTGCGCGCGCACCCACCGCAGCACCCGCGACGACGGGTTGGCGTCGTTGAGCGCCCGGATGACGCGGACGAGCTTGGCCTCGTCGGGCATCGGGCCATTCGGGGCGTGCAACTGGATCAGCCCGGCGTACGCGTCGTCGCGGAAGGCGTCGAGGACGAGGGCCCGATCGAAGCTCGCGGCGGCGTCCGACGGCCTGCCGAGACGGGCCGAGAGGCGGCCGGCCGCGATCAGCGACTCGATCTTGAGCGGATCGGAGTCCGGCAGCGTGCTGAGCAGCGGCTGAAGCCCTTCGAGAGCCCGCTCGAAGTCGCCCCGATCGGCGAGGGCCGCGGCCCGGAGCCACGCCGTGCGGGGCGTCGACGCGTCGAGGGCGTCGAGCAGGGCGTCGGCTTCGCGCACCCGGCCGAGCGAGCTGAGGACCCCGGCCCGCAGCACGGAACCAGCGGCGGTGAGCTCCGGCGGTCCGCTCAGCGCGGCGAGCGTGCTCTCAGCCTCGCCCAGCCGTCCGGCCAGCGCGAGCAGGCGGCCTCGGAGCAGCGCCGCCGCGGGCTGCGCCTGGGCCTCGGCGGGAAGCCGGTCCATCGCGCCGAGGAGCCCCGCGGCGTTCGGCTCGAGCGACAGCATCGCCTGAGTGATGCGGGCCTCTTCCAGCGGCACCGCGGCGGCCTGATCGATGGCTTCGCGGAGCATCGTCGCGGTGCCGGCCTCGTCGCCGCCGCCCAGTCGCAGGCGGAAGAGCTCGCGGAACAGGGCGTCATCGCCCGGCCCGGCGCGGACCGCCTCGGCGAGGAGCGAAGCGGCGTCGGCCGGCGGGAGCGACACGGCCTTGGCCCGGGTGATCGCCGACCGTGCCGCGCGGGTGTCCTCCGGGCGGAGCCGCGACGCCGCGAGGTCGATGGCGCGGGCGAGCGCGAGCGGGTCGGTGATGTTCGAGGCCGTGTACTCGATCAGCGCCAGCACGCGGGGTTCGACGCGGCCGCGGGTTTCGACGAGATGATCGGCGATGACCGCGCCGGCGACCTCCGAACGTCCCTGCCGGAGCGCCGCGAACACACGTCGCGGCAGCAGAGCGGCCGGGTTGAGCGTCGGGAGCTGCGTCGCCCGGTTGTAGGCGTCGGCCGCCTGGTCGAACCGTCCGAGGCGGGCTTCGGCATCACCGACATCGCGCCAAAGGTCGCCCCGGGAGCGGTAGAGCTGCCCGAGCTCCTGCTGGCGCAGCGTAGGCTGGGTGAAGCGTTCCGGAAGGTCGATCGCCGAGCGCAGCGACTCGGCCGCGGCCGAGAGGTAGCCGAGCTTGAGCAGGGCCTGCCCGAAGTCGGCGGCCGTCAGGAACGGCTCGGCCGGATCGGCCGCGGCGTTCTCGGCCTGGTCCATCCGGGCCAACAGCCGTGCGGCCAGGGCCCAGTCGCGTGACTCCACCGCCATGGCCGCCAGGGGACGGATGGCCCGCGGATCGTTTTCCGACAGCGACAGCAGCCGCCGGAAAGCCAGCCTCGCGGCGTAGCGGTTTCCGGCACCCAGTTGGGCCTGGCCCAGTTCGTGCCAGACCTCGACCGACGCCGGACTCAGTCTCGCGGCTTCGCGAAGATCGGCCACCGCCGCGGCGTTCTGGCCGTCCATCCGCTTGCGACGGCCGGCAACGTACAGCTGGGTGGCCCGCATCGCATCGTCGTCGGTGGCATCGGCGGGGCCGCCGTGGGGTGGAGGGCTCTCGCCGGCCGGCTGGGCATCGTCGATGAGCTCAGCCCGGAGGCTGGCACGGGCATCGGCCAGCGACAGACGGGCGCGTCCATCATCGGCGGCGACCGGCCCGATCTGGTCGGCGGCGAGACCCGGGGGCAGCGGCGCCGCCGCCGCACGCCGGTCGAGCGAAGGCGAAACCCGGTCTGGTAGGGGGGCTGTCGACGGGCCGGCCGCCCGCGGCTGGCCGGCCGAGCACCCGGCGAGCTTGATGGCCGAGCCGGCGATGAGGACGATGGCCAGCCCCCGGGCGGCGCCGAACGGGCCGAGCATCGGACGGACGGGGCTGGCGGGAACGTGGCGGCGCATGCGTGGCTCCGGGCCGCGGAGAGCGGCGGCGTCGGCTACTTCGAAGCCTTGCCGGCCGCCGGCTTCCGCGCCGCCGAGGACTTGGCGGCGGCTCTCGAGACGGTCTTGGCGGGCTTGCCGGCGGGCTCGGCCGCGCCGTCCTCGGCCCAAGTCTGCAGCAGCTGGTGCGTTTCCAGCGCCTGCTCGGCCTTGAGGTGGCGCTCGAGGACGCCCTCGGCCCGGGCGACATCGGCCCCTTCTTCGACGATGCCGGCGGCGATGAGCCTGCCGAGCAGGCGGTCGTCGATCGGGATCGCATGCGCCTGCTGCTTGATGAGGCAGAACCGGGCCGCGACGTATGGCGGCGTTCCCTCGAGGCTCTCGAGGTACTTGCGGGTATCGCGCTTGCTCAGGGCGAGCGCGGGTTCGAGCGTCACGGCGTGCTCGCGAAGGTAGATCTCGTGCAGCGCTGCACGCATGCGGAGCGATCGTTCCTCGGCCCGCGGGTAGGTCTTGCCGAGCGCCGCAGCGATGTCGTGCGGGCGCGTCACCCGGAGCTCGTTGTCGTCGACTGCCTGCTCGCGGATGCGCCGCAGCGCGTTCTCGGCCTTGGAGGATGAGGCCTCCCACAGCAGGAACGAGTAGAGGAACTCGTCCATAGGCGAGCGCTCGGGAAGGGCCGGAGGCTCGTGGGACGACTTGAGCTTCTTGAGCAGAGCGTTCAGGGCTTTGGACGTATCGGTGGCGCTCACGGCGGCGGCTCCGTCGGGGCGGTGGGTGTCGGCGGGTGTTCGGACGAGGGTAGGCCCCCGGCGGGCGGGGCGTCGTGCTCGGCCCTGGCCTTGGCGAGCGCTTCGAGCACGCGGGCCTGTTGTTTGAGACTGGAATCGAGCTTGAAAATGAACTCCGGAAGGTTGTGGATCGCCACACGCTCGCCTACCTCCCGGCGGAGGTACCGGGCGGCGTCGCGGAGGGCGTGGGCGACGACATCCTGCTTCTTCTCGGGCAGCACCGAGATTCGGACGATTGCCTGCCGGCGGTCGTCGGTCACGCGGACCTCGAGCACGGTGAGCATGGCGCCCTGCACACGCGGGTCGGCCAGACCCTCCGAGAGCAACTGCTGCAGGGCGCGGTGGATCACCGAGCCGGTCTGTTCGGCGCGCCGGCTCACGCTCGCGGCTCCTCGGCCCGTCGGCTTTCCTGCGGCGTCCAGAGCGGCGAGCCGTCGTCGGCCGTGTCCGGCGAGACGTCGGCCGCTGAGACGATCTGCCGCGAGCAATCACCCAGCTGAGCCCCCTCGACGGCGCGCAGCTTGACCGAGATGCGGTCGAGCACCTCGGCGCACCGGCGGGCCGATTCGGCCACAACGGCCAGCCCCATGAACGCCAGACGGTGATCGTCGAGTGCGCCCACCTCGGCCACCGAGCACAGATGCTCGCGGTGCAGCCGGTCCTTGAGCGACTTGACGACCGAGCGCTTGTCCTTGAGGGACTCGCTGGCGACGATCACGAGCTCGAACTGGAGGATGCCGATGAACATCGCGGGTTGGGATTCACGGGCGGCGGCGGGCGGGTGCGGATCGTTGGTAGAGCGGCGGTGATGGTGGTGATGATGGTGGGTTGGGGGGGTCAGAGCGTGCGCTTGACCTCGATGACGCGGTAGCACTCGAGGATGTCACCTTCCTTGATGTCGTCGTACCCGGCGATCTTCATGCCGCACTCCATGCCGGCCTTGACCTCCTTCGCGTCGTCCTTGAAGCGCTTGAGCTGCTCGAGCACGCGGTCCTTCTCGATGACCACGTCGTTGCGGGTGACGCGGATGAAGGCGTTGCGTTCGATGGCGCCGTCGGTGACGTAGCACCCGGCGACGGCCCCGACGCGCGACACGCGGAACACCTGCCGCACCTCGGCGTGGCCCAGAACCTCCTGGCGGAGCTCGGGCTTGAGCATGCCCTCGGCCGCGGCCTTCACGTCGTCGACGATGTTGTAGATCACGTCGTACGTGCGGATCTCGACCTTCTTCTGCTCGGCCGTCTGGCGGGCGATGGCGGAGGGAATGACGTTGAAGCCCATGATGATCGCGCCCGACGCGGCGGCCAGGTTCACGTCCGACTCGGTGATGCCCCCGGCGGCGGCGAACAGCACGCGGACCTTGACCTCGGCCGTCGAGACCTCCTCGACCGAGCGCTTGATCGCGTCGACCGAGCCCTGCACGTCGGCTTTGAGGACGATGAGCATCTCCTTAACGTCGCCCGCCTGCATCTGGGCGAACATCTTGTCGAGCGTGAGCGCCGGCTGGGCGAGCTGCCGCTCGCGGTCTTCGCGCAGCCGTTCCTCGGCGGCCTCCTGGGCCTTGCGGAGCGAGTCGACGATGAAGAACTTGTCGCCCGCGTCGGGCAGCTCCGAGAGGCCGGAGATCTGCACCGGCGTGGACGCCAGGGCCTCGTCGAGCTTGCGGCCGCGATCGTCGGTGATGTCGCGGACGCGGCCGAAGGCCCGCCCGGCGACGAAGATGTCGCCCACCTTCAGCCGCCCGTGCTGCACGAGCAGCTGCGCCGTGGCGCCGCGACCCTCGATCATCTTCGCCTCGATCACCACGCCGCGGGCCGGGCCGTCAAAGTCGGCGCTCAGCTCGAGCAGCTGCGAGCGGTAGTCGAGCACCTCCAGCAGTTCCTGCACGCCCATGCCGGTGACGGCGGAGGTCTTGACCACCTCGGTCTCGCCGCCCCACTCCGCGGGGTTCAGGCCCTGCTCGGCGAGCTGGCCGAAGATCTTCTGGATGTTGGCCTGGGTGGCGCCGGGAAGGTCGGACTTGTTGAGCGCCACCACCACCGGCACCTTGGCCGCGCGGGCGTGGGCGATGGACTCGACGGTCTGGGGCATCACGCCGTCGTCGGCGGCGACGACGAGCACCACGATGTCGGTGAGATTGGCGCCGCGCGAACGCATCTCGGTAAAAGCCTTGTGGCCGGGGGTGTCGAGGAAGCAGATCGTCTTCTCGGCCTCGCCCATCCGCACGGGAACACGGAAGGCGCGCGTCGACTGCGTGATGCCGCCGGCCTCGCCCGCGGCGATGTTCGTGCTGCGGATGCGGTCGAGCAGGCTGGTCTTGCCGTGGTCGACGTGGCCCATGATGGTGACCACCGGCGGACGGGACCGCACATCGACCGCGGCCCGGGTGGCGAACTCTTCGGCCACCTTGTCCGACGCGCGCTCGGCGTCGCGCAAGTCGAGGTCGATGTTCCAGTCCATCATCACTTCCATGGCCTGATCGGGGTCCATCGCGACGTTGGGGTTGAGCATCACGCCCTTGAGGAACAGCTTCTTGGTGATGTCGGCGATCTTCACGCCGGTGGCCGCCGAGAGATCCTTCACCGTGAACGGCTTGGTGATCGTCACCCGGCCGCCGGTGGTGGCGGGGGTGGCCTGACGGGGCGCGGCGGGGCCGACATCCTTGATCTTCGCGTCGCGGCGCCGCTGGCGGAGGAACCCTTCGGCGCGCGACAGACGCTCTTCACGCTCGACAAGGTCCTGTTGACGCCACTCGCGGCGGCCGTCGTCGGCGGTCGCGGTGCGCCGGGCCGTTGGAGCAGCGCCCTTGCGGCGCCGCGGGCTGCGGCCCTCGTCGGTGTCCGGGCCGGCCACGCCGCCCCCTCCTCGGGGGCCGCGCGACGGCGGGATGGACGAGTCCCCCGCGGGTCGGCGGGGCTTGGGAGTGTCGATGACCTCCGGCGCCTCGACGCGGACGACCTTCGGGCCGCTCAGCTTGGCGGGCGTTTTGACCTCGAGCCTCGACCCGACCGGCCTGACGACCGTCGGACGCGAGGGGACGTTCATCGGGGCGGGTGTGATCGGCCCGCGCGGCGGCGCCGGGGGCGTCGCAGGCCCGGCCGCAGCGGCCGCGGCCGCGGGGGCTAAGGGCTCCGGCGGGGCGATCGCCGGCGCCGGGGGCTTGGGCGTCGCCGTACGGGGCGCGGCCGGGGCCGAAGGGGGCGGCTCGGAGCGGATCACCGATCGCGGCGGCGCGGGCGCCGCCGGCTTGGGGGGCGAGGCGGGCGGCTGGGGCTCGGGCGCCACAGGCCGAGGCTTGGGTTCGACGGCCGGGGCGGCCGGGGCCGCCGGAGCGGGGGGCTCGGGAGCCTCGGGGGCCAGCGTGCGTGCGACGGGAGGGGCAGGGGGAGCGGCGCCGGCGTCGCCGGCTTCGCCCCGCTTCTTGGCCTTGGCCTTGGCGGTGGCAGGGGCCCGGACCGTGGCAAGGTCGACCGGCGCCGCGGTTTCAACGGCGGTGTGCGTCGCATGCAGGTCGCCGCCGCTTCCGGCGCTGAACCACTCGCGGATCGTGGCTTCCAGGCCCGCCGAGAGGCTGGACATGTGGTTGGTGACAGCCTCGATCCCCTCGGCCTGGCACTTCGCCACGATGGCCTTGGAATTGACCGAGAGCTCTTTCGCCAGATCGAAGACGCGCTTCTGCTTCGCCAAGTTGCACTCCGTGACCGTCGATTCTCCGAGACTCCGCACACATCCCCGCCCACCGCGTCATCCGATCCGTCGATCCGTCCTGCTCAGCCCGCGTGGCCACCGTCGGAGGCCGGGGCGGGCTCGGGGCCCGACGCCGGGCCCAGGATCGCATCGGCCCGGGCCTGGTCCTCGGCCGAGAGCTCGGGACCGTCGGCCGCGAGCGGGCCGTCCAGGAGACGGCGGGCCGCCGCCTCTTCTTCGCGCCGCTTCTTCTCGGCCTCTTCCTTGTCCCGGGCCTGCTGCTCGGCGACGACCTTGGCGCGGGCGGCCGCGAGAGTGACCGCGTGCTCGGCCTGCTCGGGGCTGATGCTCAATTCGTTGACCAGCACTTCGGCCCCGACCTCCTCGATGTCGAAGACGCTGATCATGCCCAGGGCCGCCAGACGGTCGAGCATCTCGTCGGTGACGCCCTCGACGCCGCGGAGTGTCTCGGCCATGACTTCCAGACCCTTGTTGAACTCGGGCGGGGTGAGGATGTCGATGTCCCAGCCGGTCAGGCCCGCCGCCAGGCGCACGTTCTGGCCGCGCTTGCCGATCGCCAGCGAGAGTTGGTCGTCGTTGACCACCACGGTCGCCCGCCCCAGCTCGAAGCACAGCGAGATCTCGGCGACTTCCGCGGGCTTCAGGGCGTTGGCGATCAGGATCTGCGACGACTCGTTCCAGCGGACGATGTCGATCTTCTCGCCGTTGAGCTCGTCGACGATGTTCTTGATCCGCGAGCCCCGCACCCCGACGCAGGCGCCCACCGCATCGACCTTGGAGTCGACGCTGGAGACCGCGATCTTCGTGCGATACCCCGCCTCGCGCCGGATCGCCTTGATCTCGATGATGCGCTCCGCGACCTCCGGCACCTCGACCTCGAACAGCCGCTTGATGAAGTCGGGGTGGCTGCGGCTGAGCACGATCTTCACCTGGTTTCCGACGTCCCGCACGTCGAGGATCAGGCACCGGACACGGTCGCCCGGGGCGAACTGCTCGCCCGGGATCTGCTCCGAGCGGGGCATGAACGCCTCGGCGCGATCGATGGTGATGACCACCGCGCCGCCCTCGTACCGCTGCACGGTGCCGGTGGCGATCTCGCCCACCCGCTTGATGAAGTCCTCGTAGATGCTCTGGCGCTCATCCTCCCGGAACTTCTGGATCATCACCTGCTTGAAGGTCTGCGCGGCGATGCGGCCGAACTGCTCCGGGCTGAACGCCATCGGCTCGCCCTGGCGCAGCATCTCGATCTTGCCCGAGAGGCGGTCGATCTTGCAGACGAACTCCTCGGCATCGAGGACGTTGTAGAACTTCCTGGCCGCCGACACCATTGCGCCTTCGAGGTCGCCGATCAGGCGGTCACGGTCAATGTTCCGGTCGCGGGCGATCGAGTCGAGGATGCGGAGCATTTCCTGGTTGTTCATTGAGGCTGGGTCCTGATCTTTCGGGTTGGTGAGTTGTCGAGATGTCCGAGCGCAGAGAGTCCAAAAACGACGCGGGCCACGGACGCCGGTGCGAGGCGTGTGGCCCGTCTGGCTCGAACCGGCCGATCCGGGGGGGCACAGCCGCCTCCGGGGGAACCGGTTCGATCCGTGGCAGGTGACCTGCCGGTCTCTCGACACGATCAACTCATGTCGGGAACCCTCCGGGGGAGGAGGCCGGCGGCCGCCGTCGGGCGGGTCGGCTGGAGGCCGACCTTCCGAGCTGGGCGGGGATCACCACGCATTGGAACGGACCACACGCATCGTCGTTCATCCTCGCTGGCCGGGAGCTCCGGCCAACATTTGCCGAACAATCCTAGCACCCCGGGCCGGGGGCGGCAATTCCGGCATTGACCGGGCAAGTCCCCGGCACGATGCTGTGTCGCGGTGAACGACATCCACCACGATCTCAGCGGCCGCGACGGCGAGGTGCTGGTCATCCGGGCGCCTCGCGACCTCTCTCACGAGACCGCCGACGATCTCCGCAATACCGCCTCCCGCCATCTCCCCAACCGCGACCGGGCCGGGCTGGTCATCGACATGACCGAAGTCCGCCTGATCTCCTCGATCGGCATCGCGGCCCTGCTCCAGGTTCAGGAACTCTGCCGCGAGCGTTCGTCGCGGATGGTCCTGGCCGCGTTGCCCGACGCCCAGACGCGGTTTCTGAAAATGCTGAAACTAGACAGGAAATTTTGTATTGTCGGCACTGTCAGCGACGCCGTGGCCCTGCTGGCCGACAACGGCTAGGCCGCTCAGACCCGATCGCCGCGGCCGATCGGCCGGATGATCCGCAGCGCCCGCTGGCCCTTGAACTGCCCGATGTGGGCCAGATGCTTCTTCTCTCCCTCGATGCACACCACCACCGGCTCGCTGGCCGGGACTTCGGTCGAGACGATGTCGCCCACCGAGAGATGCATGAGGTCGCGCAGGGTGATGGTTGTCTCGGCGAGCAGGCCGGTGATTTCAAGGCTCGCGTTGCTCAGCTGCCCCGAGATCTGCGAGAGGAACTCCGGCGTGCCAGGCTGGCGGCCGATGCTGAACCAGCTCTGCGCCGCCAGTTCCTCCATCAGCGGCTCGATCACCGCGTAGGGGATGCACAGGTTCATGGTCCCGGCACGGTTGGCCATCTTCAGCTCGAACCCCACGACCACCACCACCTCATTCGGCGGCACGATTTGAACGAGCTGGGGATTGCTCTCGCCGCCCGTCACCGCGAAGCTCAGCTCCTTGATGCCCGACCAGGCTTCTCTGAGGGCATCGATCGCTCGGCCGGTGATCTTGCTGATCAGCCGGGTTTCGATGAGCGTCAGCGGGCGCTGCGGTATGAACAACTCGGCGTTGGTGCCCCCGAGCAGCCGGTCGATGATCGGGTAGATGATCAGCGGGCTGATTTCGAGGCACATCTGCCCCTCGAGCGGGGCGGCCGAGAGCAGGTTGAAGCTGGTGGGGTTGGGCAGTCCGGCGATGAACTCCGAGTAGGTCATCTGTTCGCAGCTGCTGACCTTCACCTCGACGATCGTGCGGAGGAAGCCCGAGAGCCCCGCGCCGAAATTCCTGGCGAACGACTCGTGCAGGGTCTGCAGAGACCGCATCTGGTCCTTGCTCACCCGCTCGGGCCGTTTGAAGTCGTACGGCCGGACCTCGACCCCGTCGGCACCCTTCCGGCCGCGAGCAAAGATCTTCAGCGGCGCGACCTGCTCCTCGACCTCGCCGGTATCGACCGCCGCGAGAAGCGCATCAACCTCGGACTGGTCCAACACGTCGGGCATGCACATTCGGGAGGCCTCGTCGGGGCGGACCGCCCACCGGCCCGCGGAACGCCGGGCCGAGCGGCCGTGCAGGCTGTATCGGGTGCTTCGCCCGAGTGTCTTCAACCCCGGCCGGGGGCCTAACCTTCGCCCTCATGCGAGCCCTTTCCCTTTGGCTGCTGACATTGATCGTTCTGGTGCTCGGTGGCCTCGCCCCCGGCCGGCTACGGGCCGAGGTTCCCGAGTCGTTCGGATCGAAGTTCTCCCCGTCACGCCAGGCACCGGACCGCCCGAAGGCCGACGATGAGGACCCCTCGGCGTCGCCGGTCACTGTCCGGGCGGTTGTGCAGCGGCCGGCGGTCTCCCCCGGGGCCGAGTTCGCCGTGGCCGTGGTGCTGGAGCATCGGCCGGGGTGGAAGTCCTGGCCCAGCGAGCAGCAGGATGTCCTCCCTCCGGCGGTCGCCGAGTTTGCGATCCGCACCAGGATCGACGTCCTCGGCACCTCCCCTCGGCCGGCGTGGCTGGCCAGGGCGCCCGGGCCGTCGCTCATCCAGTGGCCTCAGCCCCAGCCCGTGGAGGTGGCCGACCCCACCGGCCGATCCAAGACCATCACCGTCCCCGCATACTCCGGCCGGGCCGTCGCGTTCGTGCCGTTCGTCATCGCCCCAGGCGCCCCCCCGGGCCGGCACACCCTGGAGCTCGAAGTCGCGTTCCAGGCCTGCGACAAGGCGAGCTGCCTTCCGGAAGAAACCGTCCGCCTGCCAGTGGAGTTTGAGGTTCTGGCGGCGGGCTCGCCCGCACCCGCTCCCGATGCGGCGGCGGTCGAGCTCTTCCGCGGGTTCGATCTCGCCGTTTTCGGCCGCCTGCGGGCGGGGGAAGAGCGCGTGGCGTTCAACGTCTTCGGCCTGAAGTTCGACGTGAACGTCGCCGGGGCCGTCGGGTTCGCCGCGCTGCTGCTGCTGGCCGCCCTCGGCGGGCTTCTGCTGAATTTCACCCCCTGCGTGCTGCCCGTCATTCCCCTGAAGATCATGGGCCTCGCCGCCTCCGCCGGCGACCCTCGCCGGTGCTTCGCGCTCGGCGTCGTCATGTCTCTGGGCGTGGTCGCCTTCTGGTGCGCGATCGGCGCGGCCATCGCGTTCATCAGCGGGTTCGGCGCGATTTCGACTCTTTTCCAGCAACCCTGGTTCACCCTCGGCGTCGGGGTGTTCATCGGGATCATGGGGCTCGGGATGTTCGGCCTGTTCACGGTCAGGCTCCCGCAGGCGGTGTACCTGCTGAACCCCAGCCACGACAGCTACCCCGGTTCGTTTCTTTTCGGGGTCATGACCGCCGTGCTCAGCACGCCCTGCACCGCCCCGTTCATGGGCTCGGCGACGGCCTGGGCGGCCAAGCAGGGCTCCCCGCTCGTGGCGATGGTGACCTTCGCGTCCATCGGCCTGGGCATGGCTCTTCCTTACCTTGTGCTCTCGGCCCGGCCCGGGTGGGTACGCCGGATGCCGCGGACCGGGCCCGCCTCGGACCTCGTGAAGCAGGTCATGGGTCTGCTCATGCTCGCGGTGGCGGCCTTCTTCCTGGGCATCGGCCTCTCGGCGATCCTCGTCTCGCCACCTGACCCGCCCAGCCGGGCCTACTGGTGGGCTGTAGGTGCCTTCATGGCCGCCGCAGGAGGCTGGATGGCGTGGCGGACGATCCGCATCACGCCCTCCCCAGTCAAGCGGACGATCGTCTGCGGGGCCGGGGCCCTGCTGGCTGTGGCGTCGGTGGTCGGCGCTCGGTCGCTGACGGCCAAAGGGCCGGTGCGGTGGGTGTACTACACCCCGGAGCGGCTGACGCGGGCTCTGGAGTCGGGGGACGTTGTGCTCATCGACTTCACCGCCGAGTGGTGCCTCAACTGCAAGGCCCTGGAGCAGGCCGTGCTCTTCCAGACCGAGGTGGCCTCG
Source organism: Phycisphaerales bacterium (assembly GCA_016742075.1). Lineage (GTDB taxonomy): Bacteria > Planctomycetota > Phycisphaerae > Phycisphaerales > UBA1924 > JACVCL01. Next base: position 63,363 of record JACVCL010000002.1, on the reverse strand, counting down.
GCCCTGAATGGGCCCGGCGTGACGCCGGTCAAGGTGGACCTGACCGGTCGCAACGAGGCCGGCCAAGCCCTGCTGAAGGAGATGGACTGGGTCGGCATCCCGCTGCTGGCGATCCGCGGACCCGCCGCATCCGAGCCCATCCGGCTGGGCGACGGCTACACCAACGCCCTGGTGCTGGAGGCGCTGCGCAAGGCCGGCTGGCGGGGGCCCGAGAACGCCGTCCCGGCGGCGGGAGCGCCGCAGGCCTCGCCACCCGCCGGTCGTTGACACGATCGGATGTTCCGCCTACTTTTCCCTCCCCGGCGACCGGCCGATACAGACCTGCCCCGGGGCTCAGGTTTCGACATCGCGGGCGTAGCTCAGTGGTAGAGCGTCACGTTGCCAACGTGAAAGTCGAGGGTTCAAGTCCCTTCGCCCGCTTTCCGAATCGTTCGACCCCGCCCATTCGGCGGGGTCGTTTGTTTTTGGCCCGCCCGGGATGCCCCGGCGGCACCGCGGAGGCGGCGATGAGGTGCGGGAGGTGCGGGAGGTGCGGGAGGTGCGGGTAGTCGGCGATGGGGCGGCGGGCGGCGGGCGGTGGTGGTGGGGGGGGTCAGGACTTGGTGTACGACCGCTCGAGCGCCTGCACCGCCTTGCGTCCGGCGTCGCTGCCACGCTCGTGCCCGGCGGGCTTGCGGACCAGGAAAGGCCCCAGGGCCACGGCGTCCATGTCGCTGTTGACCAGGGTGTGGATCGCGATCTCCGGCGTGCCGACGATCGGCGACCCGTGAAGGTTGAAACTGGTGTTCAGGACCGCGCCCACCCCGGTGATCTGCTTGAACGCCCGGATCACGTCGCGGTACTCGGGGTTCAGTTCGTTGACGATCTGGGGCCGCACCGTTTCGTCCATCGGGTGCGTGCCGGCGATGATCTCCTGCAGCGCCGCCGGGTTCGTGTCGAACGCCTCGATCATGTAGAAGGCCCACGGCGAGCAGTTGCGGATGTACCGGGGCGCATCTTCTTCGAGAATCGAGGCCGCGAAGGGCATCCAGAAGTCGCGCTGCTTGATCGCGAAGTTGAGCTTGCGGATGACCTTCATGTCGCGCGGGTCGGCGAGGATCGCGCGGTTGCCCAGCGATCGAGGCCCGACCTCCTCGGCCCCGGCGAAGCGCCCGACGATCTGCCCCTCGGCGATCAGCCCCCCGACGGCCCGGGCCGGGTCGGCCATCCGTTCGAAGGGCAGGCCCGACGCCCGGGCGGCCTTCTCGCACTCGCTCTCGCTGAACTGCAGCCCCAGGTACATCGTGCGGGGCAGGTCCCAGCGGGGCTCCACGCCGCGCTCGCGGCAGACGTCCAGGTACCCCAGAACCGCCGCGCCGACCGGACAGCCGCCGTCGTCCGACGCGGGGTAGGCGTAGAATGCCTGCACCTCCGGCAGCTCCCGGATGAGCTTGTTGGCCTTCACGTTCAGGAACGCACCGCCCGCGCCGCAGACCTTGTGCACGCCCGTGGCCGCGATCGCGTTCCGCACCCACTTGACCATGAGCTCTTCGAACACGAGCTGGCACCCGGCCGAGATGTTGTCAAAACGCTGGAACCGCAGCAGCTCGGGGTACATCGCCTTCAGGCGGGCCCCGAAGCGCCCGGTGTGGTTGCGGAACTCCAGCCCCTCCACGCTGAAGAGCCTGCGCAGGGTGGGTGCCACGTACTCGGCCTGGCCGTAGGGGGCCATACCCATCACCTTGTACTCGTGCTCGTACGGCCGCAGGCCCAGATGCTGCGTGATGCCCGAGTACAGCCCGTCGGCGATCGAGTGATACTTGGTGGTGCGGGCGATACGCCGCAGCGTGTCGCCCTCGCCGACCGACACGGTCGCGCACAGGCCGTCGCCGGCGCCGTCGATCGTGAGCACCAGCGACCGGTCGCTCCACGGCCGGTGCCAGTGGGCGGTGGCCGCGTGGCACTCATGATGGTCGTAGCACCGCACCGGCTTGTGGGCCAGCCCGCGCTGGGCGAGAAACTCGAAGAGCTGCTGCCTGCGGGCCATCCGGGACATGATCCAGCGTCCGATGTCGGTCGCCAGGTGCGAGCGGCCCAGCGCGCTGATGAACTGCAGCACGCCGAAAACCTTCTTCTGCTCGCGGGTCGGCGGCGTGTTGCGGATCGTGCCGACGATCGCGACCAGGTCCACGTCCTTCGGGTCGATGCCCGTGCGCTCGAAGCACGCGTTGATCGAGTGCATCGGCACGCCGGCGAAGTTCTTCTTGTTGAGCCGCCGCTCTTCCGACGAGCACAGCACCACGCGGCCATCCCGCAGAATGCAGGCGCCCGAGTCGTGGCCGTCGTGTACCGCGAGAACAATCATGCAGCGTTGCCGGCCCTGCCGGGGGATCTGGTCAAGGACGCGTCTCGGCCATCGGCGCACCGACCGGGCGCCCTTCAGATTCCCCGAACGATGGACAAACGGATCAGGCCGTGGGCCGCGGAAACGGATGTTCAGGCCCCGTTCTGGGACGATGCTCCGGCGGGCCTTGCCGGCCGGCCGGCTGAACTCTACTTCGGCCGCACGCTCCCGGTTCGGGCCCGGGTAGGCTAGATTCCAGCAACACCGATGATGACCGTTCCGCCGCACCAGATGCTCACGCTCTACCCCCTCGCCGGGCCGGATGTCCCGCCGATCGAGGTGACGGCCGGGAAACCGGTGGTGATCGGGCGTTCCTCGGCCTGCGAAGTCCGGCTGTCGGACGACGCGGTATCGCGCCGCCACGCCCAGATCACCAGCGGCGCATCCACCTCGCCATCCTCGGCAGCGGGGCAGGCGGTGGTGACGCAGGCCGCCGAGTGGTTCGTCACCGACCTGGGTTCGCGACACGGAACCTATCTCAATGCCGTCCGGCTGGCCGCGGAACAGGCGGCCCCTCTCCGCGACGGCGATCTTCTGCGGATCGGCCCGTGGACCTTCCGCGTCACCTCCGGCCGCGGCAACCGCCAGGCCCGCACGACGACCAACGATCTGGGCAACACCATCGGCGGCCCGCGGGTAGAGCGCGTGCTGCCGCAGGAGCTGGCGAACCTCGCCCGCCAGCGGCTGGACCTTCTGATCGAGTTCGCGGGGGCGGTGAATGCCGCGGGCGATGAGAAGGCCTTGGCCGACGCCGCGCTCGACGCGGTGATCAAGGGCACCGGCTTCCCGCGGGCGGCATTGATCCGGTCGATAGGCGCCGACCAGGTCGACATCATCGGCTTCAAGTCCATCGAGCAGGTCGGCTCCGGCGATTCGGCCGCCCGCCCGACGTTCACCGAGTCGATGGAACTGTCGTTCTCCCGCTCGCTCATCAAGGGGGCGGCCGCGGGTCAGGTGGTCCGCCTGATGCAGGATGCGCCCCAGGCCAACTATGGGCAGAGCATTGTCTCCCTCGGCATTCACTCGGCGCTCTGCGCCCCCGTCTACCTGGGCCCCTCGATCGACGCCTACCTCTACCTCGACGCCCGCCGCGCCGAGCGGAGCGTTCAGCCCGACGCCGCCGCCTTCTGCGAGGCCGTGGCCCGCGTGTCGGGGATGGCCCTGGCCAACATCAAGGCCCGCGAGCTCGCCGACCGCGAGCGGCGCCTGATCGCCGATCTGGACGCCGCCCGGGCCGCCCAGCAGCTGCTCCTCCCGCCCGAACGCGGGGAGCACGGCCCTCTCCGATACGCGATGAGGATGAAGTCCGGCCGACTCGTCGCCGGTGACCTCTTCGACGTCATCCCGCTCGACAGCGGCCGGGTCGCGGTGTTCCTCGGCGATGTCGCCGGCAAGGGGGCGAGCGCGGGCATGCTCATGGCCACCGCGCAGGCCCATCTGAACGCCGAGCTGCGCACCACCCGCGACCCGGCGCAGGCCGCGTCCAGCCTCAACAAGCTGCTCGCCGCCAAGGCCGCCAGGGACCGCTTCATCTCGCTGTGGATCGGACTCTTCGACCCCGCCCAGCGGACGCTGATCTTCGTCGACGCCGGGCACGGCTACTGGCTCCTCCGCGAGCCCGGCAAGGACCCCCGTACCGTGTCGGCCGAGGGCGGCTTGGTGCTCGGCGTCGATCCCGATTCGGTCTACGTCAACGAGTACACCGAGATCGCCGCGGGCACCCGGATCGCCGTCTTCAGCGACGGTGTGGTCGAGCAGACCAGCCCCGAAGGCCAGCAGTTCGGCATCGAGGGTGCCATCAACGCGATCCGGGCCGCGGCCAACGCCGATGAAGATGCCGCCCGCCTCTTCGACGCCGTCCTCGCCCACGCGCAGGGCACGCCGCTGGGCGATGACACCACCGTCGCCTCCATCGAGTGTTGGGAATAGGGCCGCTGATCTTCCCCCTAAATGGGCTATTCGAACAATCGCCCAGCCGGCCGGGTAGCCCCGGGTAGGTCTCCGTCGTTGCGAACGAGTCTCAGCGACGGTAAACTCCTTAGAGCCTGTTGGCGGAGCCCCCAAGTGCCCGACTTGATCCCACCCCAGTCCCCGGCCCCACGCGGTGAGATTTCCCTCACCCAGCTGCAGCCCGGACAGGAAGGCGTGATCCGCGGCGCGTCGCTGGGTGAGGACGAAACGGCGATGCTGCGTGCGATGGGGCTGAGGCTGAACGCCCGCGTGAAGATGTGCCGGCTGGGCGAGCCGTGCATCGTGCACCTCGTGGCCGGCGGCGGCTGTGGGTGTCGCATCGGACTGGCCCGCCCGCTGGCCGACAAGGTCCGAGTCGGCCCGATCGAGCCGTGAACGCCGCCCTGCCGGAAGGGCCACCCGCCGCGGCTCTGCAGCGGTTTGCGCTGCTGGGCAATCCCAACACGGGCAAGACGACCCTCTTCAACCGGCTCTGCGGCCTCCGCCACAAGACCAGCAATTTCCCCGGGACTACCCAGGAGGCCCGGGTCGGCGGTCTCTCGCTCGAGGCCGCCCGCAACGCCGAGCTGATCGACCTGCCGGGCGTCTACTCGCTCGAGCTTGAGCAGACCGAGGCGTCGATCTGCCGCGCGGTGCTCGCCGGCGAGACCGCCCCGCGTGGCGAGGTGGTGGCGGCCCCTGACGCGGTGCTCATCGTCATCGACGCGACCAACCTGGCGCGGAACCTGACGCTGGTGGGGGAGGTTCTCCGGCGACGGCTGCCGACCGTCGTGGCGGTGAACATGATCGACCTCGCCGAGCGTCGCGGGGTGCGGGTCGACCGGGCGGCCCTTGAGCGCCTGCTCGGCTGCCGCGTGGTCTTCACCAGCGCCCGCGTGGGTCTGGGTTTGGCCGAACTCCGGGAGGCTCTGCCGCACGCCCGGATCCCCAACCGGACGCCCCCGGCCGGCGACGACGCGGTGACGGCGTGGGCCGAGTCGATCGCGGTCGAGGCAACAGCCGAGAGCGGGCCCATCGGCGCCGACACCCTCACCGACCGGCTCGACCGCGCGTTCACGCACCCCGTCGCGGGCACGGCCATCTTCGGGCTCGTGATGGCGGGGGTGTTCATGCTGCTCTTCAAGCTCGCGTCATATCCCATGGACTGGATCGACGCGATCTTCGCCCACGCCGGCGGCCTCATCGAGCGGACGCTGCCGGCAGGCCCGCTGAGCGACATGCTCTCGCAGGGAGTCGTCGGCGGCGTCGGGGCCACGCTGGTGTTTCTTCCGCAGATCTGCCTGCTGTTCTTCGCGATCTCGCTTCTCGAGGACACCGGCTATCTCGCCCGCGCGGCCTTCGTCATGGACCGTGTCCTGCGGCCCTTCGGCCTGCCGGGCCACGCGTTTGTGCCGCTGCTCTCCAGCCACGCGTGCGCCCTGCCGGGGATCATGGCGGCCCGGGCCATTCCCGACCGCCACGAGCGGCTGGCGACGATCCTCGTGGCCCCCTTCATGACGTGCTCGGCCCGTCTGCCGGTGTATGTGCTCGTTACCACGCTGGTGTTCCGTGATCGCCCGCTGCTGGCGGCTCTGGCGTTCGTGGGCTGCTACGCCCTCGGGATCGCGGCCGGCGTGCTGAGCGCCCTGCTGGCCCGCCGCACCATCCTGAGGGGGAAGGGCCGCCCGATGGCCATGGAGCTCCCGAGCTACAAGCTGCCCAGCCTGCGGACGGCCTTTGTGACGACGTTCGATCGCGCCTGGGTGTTCCTCCGCAAGGCGGGGACGACGATCCTGTGCATCTGCGTGGTGCTGTGGTGGCTGAAGGCCTACCCCCACGCTGCGCCGCCGCCCGCCGCGGTCGATATGCAGCGCCAGGCCGAGTCGGCCCCGGATGCCCCGTCGCGCGACCGGCTCATTGCCGAGGCCGACAGCATCGCCGCTCAGCACCAGCGTTCGCAGACGTACATGGCCCGGCTGGGCAAGTTCGCCCAACCGGTCTTCGCCCCCATGGGTCTCGACTGGCAGCTGACGGTCGGCGTCGTCGCGAGCTTCGCGGCACGCGAGGTCTTCGCCTCGACCATGGCGGTGATCACCTCGGGCCATGAAGAGGCCGAGGGCGTGGGGGTGATGCAGGCGATGCAGAACGCCCGGCGCGCCGACGGCGTGACACCCGTCTTCACCATCCCCGTGTGCTGGGCGATCCTCGTGTACTACGTGCTCGCCATGCAGTGCCTGCCGACGCTGGCGGTCACCGCCCGCGAGAGCGGGAGCTGGAAGTGGGCCGCCCTTCAGCAGGTGTGGATGAGCGGGCTGGCCTACGCGGCGGCGGTGCTCGTGTTCCAGATTCTGCGTGGCATGGGGCTGTAGACTGCACCCGCATTGCGCCGCCGATGACCACCGCTCTTCCCTATACGGACTGGCAGTTCTGGGCCGTCACCGCCGCCGCGGCCGCTGCCGGCGTGTGGCTGCTCCGAGGGATCATCCCGATCCCCTGGCTCAGCAGGCGGCGGAGGCAGTCGCGGCAGTCGCACAAGGCCACGCTGACACTCGGCGGCAGGCCCGTGGGCCGCAAGTAGCCGCCGCGGTTCTCGCAGCCCCCGCCCCGGATCAGTCGCCCATCGGTGCGCCGGGCAGGTCGCGATCGTTGACGCGCTCGATGCGGGCCCCCAGGGCGTTGAGGCGCAGCTCCATCTGCTCGTACCCCCGGTCGAGGTGATACACGCGGCGGACGGTCGTGGTCCCGTGGGCCGCCATCCCGGCGATCACCAGCGACGCCGACGCACGCAGGTCCGACGCCATCACCGGCGCCCCGCTGAGGCGAGGGACGCCCGAAACAATCACCGTCGGCCCCTGACGGAAGAGCTGCGCTCCCATCCGGGCCAGCTCGGCCACGTGCAGGAACCGCTCGGGGTAGATGCGCTCGGTGATCACGCTGTTGCCGTCGGCCAGCGTCAGCAGGGCCATCATCTGGGCCTGAAGGTCGGTGGGGAACCCGGGGTGGGGCTGGGTGGTGATCTGCGTCGGACGCAGCCGCCGCTCGGCCGAAACCTCCACCGTCTCGCGCATCGGATCGCCGGTCGACCGTCCGCCCGCCAGCCGCACGCTCACACCCACCTCGGAAAGGTGGGCGCAGGCCGCCATCAGCGCGTCCATCGGGCAGTTGTCGAGGGTCACGTGGCCGTTGGTCATCGCCGCCGCGATGATGAAGGTGCCGGCCTCGATCCGATCGGGGATCACCTTGTGGTCGGCGCCCTTCAGCTCGCGGACACCCTCGATGACAATGCGGGGCCCGCCGGCCCCGCGGATGTGCGCCCCCATGCCGTTGAGCATGTCGGCCAGGTCCTTCACCTCAGGCTCGCACGCGGCAGACTCGATGACCGTGGTTCCCTCCGCGAGGCACGCGGCCGACATCACGTTCGCCGTCCCGAGCACGGTCGGCCCCGCCGGCCCGCCGAGGAACATCCGGGTGCCCTTCAGCCGCCCGGATGCGGGGGCACGGGCCACGATGTCGCCGTTCTCCAGCGTGATCACCGCGCCCAAGGCCTCGAGGCCCCGTAGGTGCAGGTCGACCGGGCGGTCGCCGAACGAGCATCCCCCGGGCATCGAGACCCTCGCCACGCCGCGCCGGGCCAGCATCGGGCCCAGCACACAGATGCTCGCCCGCATCGTCCGCACGATGTCGTAGCGGGCGTGCGAGTTCGAGAGGTCGGTGCTGTGAAGGCGGAGATCGGCCCCGCGCCCGTCGGGGGCGGTGTCATGGGTCGAGTGGCAGCCCAGCTCGGCCAGCAGTTTCTGCATGTTGGCGATGTCGGCGAGCTTGGGCACCCCGCGCAGCGTGACCGGATGGTCGGTGAGCAGGGCCGCGGCCATGAGCGGGAGGGCGGCGTTCTTCGAGCCGTTGACCGAAAGCCGTCCGGTCAGCCGAGTGCCACCCTGAATGAGGAATGCGTCCAAGCGATCTCTCCAGCGAGAAAACCGGGCGTAGTTCGCTCGATGAGTGCACCCTTGCGCACCCGCCACGGGCGAGTTCCCGACGCCGCCGCTGATTTCTTCGGCACAGACCCATTCGGGCCCGCGAAGATTGCGCCTCCGCCATGATCGAAGGTGCCCGGGCGTCCGAAGTCCACGCCATGCCCCGACGGGCTCGGCGGCGGCCCTGCGTGCGGGCCGGCGCGGCCCGTGGGGCGTCTGCCGGAGGTTCGGCGATGATCCGCAATGCAATCGGCTTCGGGGCTCTGACGGCGGCGGCGGTGGCGGCGGCGACGTCTCTGGCCGGCGAGGCGCTGGCCCAAACATCGAAATCCGTCGGGGTCACGGGAACATCCCCGACCGCCCCGGAGACGGCCACATCGTCCCAGACTTCCTCGGCCCGCCCGTCGGGGGATGCCCTCGGCAACCTGCCCGCCACGCTCGAGCTGACCGGCGTGGTGCGGGACTTCCGATGGGCGAGCGAGCCCAACGGTCACCCGGATTTCGAGGTGGTGCCCAAGGGCGGCTACGGCCACTACATGAACAACGTCGCGCCGACGCTCGATGCCGACGGCAAGCCGGTGTTCGTGGGCGGCGGCAAGAAGGTTCGGACGCAGTGGGCCGACAACCAGGGCCAGCCGATCCACCCCAGCCAGATGGACGCCAAGCTCGGCGACAAGATCGGCGCCTTCACGGGCACCGAGGACAACGGCGGCATCAGCTCGGCCGCGAGCTTCTCGCAGTGGTACCGCGACGTGCCCGGGGTGAACATCTCCAAGCCGGTCACCATCACCCTCAGCCGCCAGCCCAACAGCAACATCTACACCTTCGACGACCGGACAGATGCCGTGTACTCGAAGCTGGGCGGCTTCTTCCCGATCAACGGGCAACTGTTCGGCAACTCGCCGGGCCAGGCGAAGAACTTCGGCTTCACGTACGAGATCGAAGCCAACTTCGTCTACAAGCCCGGCGCAGGCCAGACCTTCACCTTCCGCGGCGACGACGACGTGTGGGTGTTCATCAACGGGCAGCTGGTGATCGACATCGGCGGCGTGCACTCGGCGGTGCAGCAGACCGTGTATCTGGACCGGCTCAAGAACCTGAAGGCCGACTCCCCGAACACGCTCAAGTTCTTCTTCGCCGAGCGGCACACCACCCAGTCGAACTTCCGTATCGACACCACCCTGAACCTGCAGACCGCCAAGCTGCCGAACACGGTGGCGCTCTTCGACTGACCCCCCCGCCCGCGGGCCCCGGAGCCCCGGCAACGGTCCGGGAACCCGGGAAGTTGCCGGGGCTCGGCTTCTCTGGTTTCCGCGGCCGTCACAGGTCCAACCCGCCCGGGCGTCGCGGGGCCCCCCGTCTGGTGCCCGCCCCCGATCGGACCGTTACTGGAGAGGACAAGCGGTCGAAGAGCGGCCCGGATCGATGCGGCATGTGCCCGCGTCGGACGGGCCGCGTGCGTTTGGTGGAGGTGCGATGATGAAGCGAGTGCTTTCCAACGGTCTGCTGCTCTCGGCGACGGCCATCGCCGGCGCGGTCGCGGTGGGCGGATTCTCGGAGACGGCCGTGGGACAGCAGTCCTCGGACCTCTACAGCAATCTGCCCTCCACCCTCGAACTCTCCGGCGTCGTCCGCGACTTCCGCGAGAGGAGTGTCACCGGGGGCCACCCGGACTTCGAGCGGCAGCCGGCCGGCGGCTTCGGCCACTACATGGGCAATATCGCCCCGCAGCTCGACAACGACCGCAAGCCGGTGTTCGTGGGCGGCGGCCGCAAGGTGAGCACGCAGTGGCGTGATGCCTCGAACCGGCAGATCCACCCGTCGCTGTTCAACGCCTCGGCGGGGGACCGGGCGGGCGCCTACACGGGTTCGGTCGATGCCGGCGGCATCCAGAGCGCTGAGACCTTCGCGCAGTGGTACCGCGACGTCCCTTCGGTGAACATGTCCAAGCCCGTCACGATCACGCTCAACCGCCAGGCCAACTCGAACCTCTACGTCTTCGACGACCGCACCGACCCGCTCTACAAGACGCGTGGCGGATTCTTCCCCATCAACAACGAGCTGTTCGGCAACTCGCGCAACGAGAGCAAGAACTTCCACTTCACCTACGAGCTCGCGACCGAGTTCATCTACAAGCCCGGCACGGGCCAGGTGTTCACCTTCATCGGCGACGACGACGTGTGGGTGTTCATCAACGGCCGCCTGGTGATCGACCTCGGCGGCGTGCACTCGGCGATCAACCAGACCGTCCACCTCGACCGTGTCCCCGGCATGAAGCCCGACGAGATCAACACGCTCCACGTCTTCCACGCCGAGCGGCACCGCACCCAGTCGAACTTCCGCATCGAGACCACGATCAACCTGCGTTCGGCCCGCCTGCCGAACACCACGGCGCTGGCCGACTGATCGCGATCGGCATCCGACCACACGAACCGGTCCGGGCCCCCATTCGGCCCGGACCGGTTTCGCTTCGTTCGGGCGTCAGGACTCGGTCTTCTCGAACAGCGGGGTCGACAGGTACCGCTCGCCGAAGGAGCAGGCGATGGTCACGATGCGGGCGCCCCTGAACTCGGGCCGCTCGGCCACGCGGAAGGCCGCCGCGAGATTCGCACCGGTGGAGATCCCGGCCAGGATCCCTTCGGCTTTGGCCAGCTTCCGCGACCACTCGAACGCTTCGTCGTTGGTCACCCGGACCACCTCGGACAGAAGCGACAGGTCGAGGTTGCCGGGCACAAACCCGGCCCCGATGCCCTGGATCTTGTGCGGCCCCGGCTGCCCGCCGCTGATCACCGGCGAGTCCGCAGGCTCGACGGCGATCGCTTTGAAGCTCGGCCGCTGCCGACGGATGTACCGGGTGACGCCCGTGATCGTGCCGCCGGTGCCCACGCCGGAAACGATGGCGTCGACGTCGCCGCCGGTGTCGGCCCAGATTTCCGGGCCGGTGGTCGCCTCATGCACCGCCGGGTTGGCGGGGTTCTCGAACTGCTGCGGCATGAACGCCCGGCCGCGTCGGGCCGACTCGGCGAAGAGCTCCTGCGCCCGGGAGACGGCCCCCCGCATTCCGAGCGCCGCCGGCGTCAGCACGATCTCGGCCCCCAGGTGCCTGAGCACCGCCCGGCGCTCCACGCTCATCGACTCGGGCATGGTGAGGGTGAGCCGGTAGCCGCGGGCCGCGCACACGAAGGCCAGAGCGATACCCGTGTTGCCGCTGGTGGGCTCGATGATCTGCGTCCCGGGCCCGACCAGCCCGGCGGCCTCGGCGGCGTCGATCATCGCTCGCCCGATGCGGTCCTTCACGCTGTTGAGGGGGTTGTTGGACTCGAGTTTCAGCAGAAGCTCGACGCCGCGGGGCGCCAGGCGGGTCAGCCGGATCAGCGGCGTGTCGCCCACCGTCTGGGCGACCGAGTCGTAGGTGCGGCGGCGGAGGGTGGTCACGGCGGGCGCGGAGGCAGTCGGCATCGGTGGCTCCGATAGAGATGTCTGACGGTACCCAATCGGGTGGTGATTGTCTATATGCCTATATGTATATAGGAAATAGGCCGCCCCGGCGAAGGTTCCCATAGGCCGCCGCAGCGGACGGCGTGGCGGCTACCGTCCCCGCCCCGACACGCCGAACGGGAGCCATGGCGGATGCGCGACCGACAGCAGACCCTCAGCGACGGTTTCTACTTTTTCTTCCAGCGGCCACCGTACGACCCCGGGTACCACCACTACGGCGTGGACGTGCTGGTGCACGAGATCAAGGCCGCCGGCGCGCCGGTCTGGTCGAACATCCCCGGGGGGCCCGGCGAGATGAAGCTGTTCGACTACAACAGCCGTTTCACGGTGGTGTTCCCGCTCACCGAGGATGGGGTGAACGTCGAGGTGCTCGGGCGGATCGAGGAACTCCCGCACCGACACAAGGTGATCCTGAGCCTCGCCGACAGCTGCTTCTTCATGCTGACGCCGCCCTCTGTGCCGGCGCTCATGGGGCACAAGAGCCGGTTCTTGAAGCTTCCCGGCGATCATCGCCCGTGGGCGTTCGGCCTGTCGGCCGAGCGTCTGGCCCGATGCTCCGAGCCGGCGGACTTTTCACGGCGTCGGCCGGTGGTGTTGCGGAACTTCCGGCCGTCCGTGGCGCAGAGCGTCCGGAACGCTCTCGATCTGTCCCTCGTGCCCACGCTGTCGCGGCATCTCGAAGTGGACCGGGAGGTCGGCGACGACCACTTTCAGCGGCTGTCGTCGTGCGTGGCGTGCCTCGCGTACGGCGGGGAATTCGGCACGAACCTCGCGAAGAACCCAGCGCTGGCCCGCGCGCCCGGCGTGCTGGAGACCTTCGGACGGGCGACGTTCGTCGCCGATCCGCTCGTGGTCCGCTGGGACAGCTGGCGGTTCTGGGAGTCGCTGGCGTGCGGATGTGTCACCATCCACTTGGACATGGAGAAGTACGGATTCGTGCTGCCGGTGATGCCGGAGCCCTGGAAGCACTACGTCCCGATCGATCTGGAAGACCCGAAGGGCACTGTCGAGCGTTTCATGGACGAGCGGCCGAGGTGGGCCGAGATCGGCGCCGCCGGCCGCCAGTGGGCGCTGGCCCACTACACGCCCCGCCCGATGTTTGAGCGGTTTCTCGGCGTGGCGATGGGACTCGGCGCCGAGCGGGCGGAGAGGGCGGGCCATGGCCGACCGTGAACAGGTGATCCGCGAAGGGTTCTTCTTCGTCTTCTCCGAAGAGAAGTACGACGGTGGCTATCTGCACTATTTCGCCGATGTGATCGCCGGTGGTCTGGGCTCCCTCGGAGCGCCCGTGTACACCAACGCCGAGGGAAGCGCCTTCGCGCGTCGGGCGATCGAGCCTCGGATGCCGTGCACGTGGGTGTTCGTCATCACCGAGTTCAACGAAACCTCGGACTGGATGGCGCAGATCGAGGCCTTCGCCGGGCGTCGGAAGGTCGTGCTCTGCGGCTCCGACACCGCGACGTTTCTCGCGGGGCCCGGCTCCATCCCCTGTCTGGTGGCCCACGCGTCGAAATCGATCGTGGTGCCGGGCAAGCGCACCCCGTGGGCGTTCGGCCTCTCGGCCGCGCGTGTTGAACGATGCGGCACGCCCGGCGCCTTCGAAGCACGGCGGCCCGTGGTGCTGAGGAACTTCCGCCCGTCGTTCAGCCAGAGCGTGCGGAACGCCCTTGATCTCGCTCTGCTCCCGCACCTGGAGAAGCACTTCAAGATCGACCGGAGCGTCGGCGACGACCACTTCGACCGCCTTCGGGGCTGCGTCGCGTGTGCGGCGTGGGGCGGCGACTTCGCGACCAACCTGGCCCGGAACCCGGCCCTGGCGGAGGTGCCGCACATCCGCGAGCAGTTGCGGGGAGTGAGTTTCCGCAGCGATCCGGCGGTCGCACGATGGGACAGCTGGCGGTTCTGGGAGTCGCTCGCCTGCGGCTGCCTCACCCTGCACATCGATCTCGAGAAGTACGGCTGCCTCCTGCCCGAGATGCCGGTGGGCTGGAAGCACTACATCCCGGTGGATCTCGCGGAGCCACGGGCGACGGTCGAGCGGCTGATGGACGAGCGGGCCAGATGGCCCGAGATCTCCGAGGCCGGGCGGGCGTGGGCGCTGCAGCACTACACGCCGGGCCCGACGGCTGAACGCTTCCTCGCGATCGCACGCCGGCTGTGACCGCCGGGGTCAGTTGCCGGGCTTGGGCCCCGTCTTGCCGCTGTCCGGCGGGGCCGGCGCGGGCGCGTTGGTCACCACCGGAAAGCCCTGGGCCTTCCAGTCGGCGAAGCCGCCGTACATCAGGCGCACGTCGCCGACGTCGGCCTGAGCGAGCTTCTTGGCCAGGGCCATCGCCTGGGCGTGGCCGGCGTCGCGCCCGTAGACGATGATGTCCTTGTACTGGCGCAGACGGGGCTCGGGGTCGCGGATGTCGACCTGATTGGCGTTCATCATCTCGGCCCCGGGCAGCCGCCCGGTCTCGAACTCCGGTTTCGGGCGAACGTCGAGCACCAGGTAGCTCTTGGGGTCGCGCTCGAGCGCTCGGTTCACCGTGGCGGGATACCAGGCCCGATCGAGGATCCACTGGTCGTTGATGTCGCGGCACCCCACCAGAACAAGTGGTATCGCAACCAAGGCGGCCATGGTCGGTAGCAGACCATTCCGGGTGAATCTTTGGTCAGACATGCGACGGACCTCCCTTTCTGGAGGATATCGCATCGGCCGGGCGAAGGATGAAAGCCCAATCGCCGCGGTGTTCGAAGCGTTCCGCCTAGTATCGCCCGGAGGGATAAGGGTTCAGCAGCGATGGTTGACGAGGGGTCGAAACACCGCTTGGGCCATGTCCGCCGTCTGGCGTGGGGCGTCTTGGCCGCGTGCGTCGGCGTTGGTGGGAGCGCCGGGGCAGACCCCGGGCGCGAGATTGTGCCGCCGCGCGGATCTGCTGAGAAGATAGATGGTAATTCACTTGTCAAGGCGAGCCTTTTGGCGGACGTGGCCGCGGTGACTCCCGCCGGATCGGGCACGCTGGCGTTGGTGCTCGATGTCGAGCCCAAGTGGCATGTGTACTGGCGCAACGCCGGCGACTCCGGTCTGCCAGTCGGCGTGAAGTGGACGACGCCGAAGGGCGTGTCGGTCGGCGACCCGCGGTGGCCGGTGCCGCGGCGGTATGTCACCGGCGGCACGGTTTTGGATTACGTGCTCGAAGGGCGCGTGGTCCTGCTGTTCCCGCTTTCGGTGTCGGCCGACGTCGCCGCGGGCACCCTCCTTGATATCCGGGGCAAGGTGGACTGGCTGGTGTGCAAGGATGTCTGCCTTCCGGGCTCGGGCGAGGTTGCGCTGCGCCTGAGAGTGGGGGGCGAGAGTCAGGCGGATGAACGCGGTGCTGGGGTGGTGCTGGCCGCGGCGGAGGCTTTGCCGAGGCCTGCGTCCGAGGCCAAGGCGGTGGGTTTGAACGTGCGGTGGGAGGGTCTGAACCTGGTGATCGAGGCGGACGGCGCGGCGGAGATGCGGTTCTTCCCGTTCGAGTCCGACGACCTCGTGCTGCCCGACGACGCGATTTCGACCGGCGAGACGCGTGGGTCGAAGCTGGTGCTGCCGTACCCGGAGTCGGCGAGGGGAGCCGTTTCGGTCGGCGGGGTGGTGGAGTTCAGGCGGGCGTCGGGTGAGGTGGTTCGTGCGGAGATTCACGCGGGGCCTGCCCCGCGATCGTGAGTCGTGAGAAGACGCCGCGGCGCGGGCGTGTGTCCCGGCCGCAGGCGAGGACTGGCCGCGGCGAACGTGGCCGAACAACGGAGACTCGTGCGATGATGTGCTGCAAGATGAGCGTGCTGGCCCTGACCGGCGCGGCGGTGCTGGTTGGCTTCGGCGTGGCGTCGATGACCGTGAATGCCGAGCCCGCCGCGGCGAAGCCGGCTCCGAAGGCCGAAGCCAAGGGCGCCAAGCTTGGCGAGTCGGCCCCGGCGTTCGCCCTGAAGGACACCGCCGGCAAGGAGCACAGCCTGGCCGCCTACACCAAGGAGGGCAAGGTGGTGGTGCTCGAGTGGTTCAACTCGGGCTGCCCGTTCGTGGTCAAGCACCTGGAGGCCAAGACGGTCAACAGCCTCGTCGAGAAGTACAAGGACAAGGTCGTGTTCCTGGGGATCAACTCGACGAACTCGGGCCACAAGGACTTCGGCAAGGACAAGGACGCGATCGAGAAGTACAAACTCAACTACCCGATCCTGCTCGACACCGACGGCACCGTGGGCCGTGCGTACGGCGCCCGCGTGACGCCGCACATCTTCATCGTCGACGCTTCGGGCAAGCTGGTCTACAACGGCGCGATCGACAACGACCCCAAGGGCGACCTGGAGTCGGGCAAGGTCGTGAACTTCGTCGACAAGGCCCTCACCGAGGTGCTGGGCGGCAAGGCCGTGACCAACGCCGAGAACCGCGCCTACGGCTGCTCGGTGAAGTACGCCGGCAAGTAATCGGCCGCCGGTCGGAAGCGAAGATCAGGCCCGAGGGCGGATGCCCTCGGGCTTTTTCGTGCGCTTCATGCCTCGGGGGCCGGGGACGCGGCGGCCTCGATGGTCCTGGGCGGCAGCGGCGGACGGAGCATGAGCAGGGCGATGAAGGCGAAGATGCTGAGCACCGCGATCGAGGCAAGACCCACCGCCTGGTAAGCGACGGGATGGGGGATCGTGTTCTTGTTCTCGCCGGTCTGTGTGACCACCGTCACGGACCCGGCCTTGACTGCATCGTTGAACTTCGCGGCGTTCTCGAGGCTGCCCGAGAGACGCATCGCCGGGCCGATCGCCAGGAGCAGCGGCAGCACCAGTCCGGCGTGCA
Organism: Phycisphaerales bacterium; assembly: GCA_016742075.1. GTDB lineage: Bacteria > Planctomycetota > Phycisphaerae > Phycisphaerales > UBA1924 > JACVCL01. The sequence continues at coordinate 46,748 of JACVCL010000002.1, read as the reverse complement.
CGCCGATGATCCCAGGAAGCCGGTTCTGCCGGATCCGGAGCGTGAGCACCGCGCAGGCGATCATCAATCCGGCCCCGACGAGCGTGATGAGCAGGGCCGTCCAGGCGTTGGCGCCGGGCGGGGCCACCGAGTAGGTGACATAGCCGATCGAGAGCAGGGCCAGCCCGTAGGCGATCATGACGACGGCGGCTTTCAAGGCGGAACTCCTTGGATACGGGAGTCAGCGGGCCGAGGCGCGGGCGGCCGCGGCGTCGGCGAGCAGTTCCAGCGGGTCGAGGATGGGCAGCGGGCAATCTTCCGGGCTCACCATGAGCGAGGCCTCGGTGGAGCCGAGCACCAGCGCCTCGCAGCCCTTGTCGCGGAGCCGAGCGACGGCGTCGGCGACGTGGGTTCGCGAGAGCTTGGAGACACGACCGAAGACGGCTTCCTGAAAGATCACCCGATCGATCTCGTCGGCCTCGGCCTCGTCGGGGACAAGCAGGTGCATGCCCTTGAGCCCGAGCATGGTCTGATAGGTGGACCCGTAGGTGACGAAGCGTGTGCCAATGAGGCCGACTTTGCTGCACCCGCGACGCGCGGCATCCTCGGCCACCAGTTCGATCATGTTGATGAACGGCGGCACCTCGCGGCTGAGCATGGCGAGCGCGTGGTGGGCGACATTGTCGGGCAGAATGCAGAAGTCGACGCCGGCAGCCTTGAGGATCTTGGCCGAGTCGTTCAGCATCGCTCCGACGGCGGTCCAGTCGCCCGCGCGCAGGGCCTCGACGTAGGTTGCGAACGGTCGGTTGTGCAGCGTGATGAGGGGGCGCTGGGCCGCGTCCCGGATGCCGGACAGGCGCTGGCCGAGGAGCCGGTAGCACTGGGCGGAGCCCTCGGGGCTGAGCGCGACGATGCCGATGTGGGTGGGCAAGCGGAGGGGCTCCGGGTTGCGGGCGGCCGCGGTAGGGGAGGAACGGCGGCCCAGCTCGATCGTAGCATGGGGCGATGGATGCGTTCGATCGGCTCGGAGTGCCGGCGAGGTTCGATCTCAGCCCGGATCAGATCCGAAGGGCTTGGCTCGCGGCGGCGGCACGCCTGCACCCGGATCGGGCCGGGGCCGAGGATCAGGAGGCCGCGTCGGCGATCGCCGCTCTCAACGCGGCCAAGGCGGTCGTGGAGGATCCGGAGCGCCGCGCAGACGCCCTGCTGGTCCGTCTCGGCGGGCCGGCACGCGAGCAGGACAAGACTCTGCCCCCGGGGTTTCTGGCGGACATCCTCTCGGTGCGGGAGGAGATGGAGGAGGCGCTGGCATCCGGGGACCCGGGGCGGTCCGCCGCGGCCGAGGCGATGGCCTGCGAACGCCGGGAGGGGCACATCGCCGCGGTCGGGCAGATGTTCGAGCGGCTGGGGGCGGCTCCCTCCGCTGAAGCGCTACAAGCCATCCGGGTCGAGCTCAACGCGTGGCGCTACGCCGAGCGGATGATCGAGCAACTGCGGTCCGGAGGCGGCTCGGCCGGCCTCTGACCGGCCGGGTGATCATTCGATGTCGAGGGCGATGTCGAGCGCGGCCGCCGAGTGGGTGATCGCTCCCACGCTGATGCGGTCGACGCCCGTGGCGGCGATGGCCGAGATGGTCTCGAGCGTCACGCCGCCGGAGGCTTCGAGCTCGATGCCAGGGGCGAGGCGATCTCGGAGCATGACCGCCTCGGCGAGCGCCGCCGGCGCCATGTTGTCGAGCAGCACGATGTCGACGAGCCCAGGCTCGACCGTGAGAACGGCCCGGAGCTGGTCGAGTGAGTCGACCTCGACCTCAATGAACCGAAGGGCTCGCGCGGCCGCCCGTGCGGCCCGCGCCGCCTTCGTGACCCGGGAGGCGAGGGCGTCGATCGCGACACGTGCCAGATGGTTGTCTTTGATGAGCACCGCGTCGAACAGGCCGATGCGGTGGTTGAACCCCCCGCCGCACCTCACCGCGTACTTTTCCAGCGCCCGGAGGCCCGGGGTGGTCTTTCGGGTGTCGAAGACCCGGGCCCGGCCCGTGCCGGCAGCCCCGACGTAGCGGGCGGTGAGCGTGGCCACCCCCGAAAGTCTCGACAGGGTGTTGAGCACGGTGCGTTCGACCGTGAGTACGCCGCGCGTGGGACCGGCGAGGGTGCCCAGGACGGCGCCGGCTCGGACGTGCTCGCCATCGGCCGCCATCGGCCGGAACGAGACGCCCGGGTCGAAGACATCGAGCAGGAGCGGCAGCGTCGCCAGGCCGGCGAGGACTCCGGGCGCCCGAGCCCGGATGAGGGCGGTCGTGGATGCTGACGCTTCAATGCAGACCTTCGAGGTGGCGTCACCCGCGCCGACATCCTCATCGCGGGCGAGCTCGAAGAGCCGGCGGATGTGGCCTGACGCCGAGAGCTCAGCGAAGAGCGCCGGCAGAGACAGGCTGTTGAGGTTGACCGGAGGGGCCACGGGCATCACGGCTTGCGGAGCCGTTCGATGGCGGCGGTGGTGCTGCGTCCCTCGACGAGTTCGACGAGCTCGACCCGTCCGCCGTACGACTCGACGAGATCGGCCCCGACGACGCGGTCCTTGGTGTAGTCGGCGCCTTTCACCAGCACGTCGGGGCGGAGTTCTTCGAGAAGGCGCATCGGCGTGTCTTCGTCGAAGACGACCACCAGATCGACGCTGGAGAGTTCCGAGAGCAGCGCGACGCGGTCGGCCTGGCGGTGCACTGGGCGGTCGGAGCCCTTGAGGCGGCGTATCGAGTCGTCGCTGTTGACGCCGAGGATCAGGAAATCACCCATGGCCCGGGCGCGGCGGACGAGCGAGAGGTGGCCGGCGTGCAGGATGTCGAAGCAGCCGTTGGTGAAGACGATCGACTTGCCCTCGCGCCGGGCCGCCGCGGCCTCGACCACGGCCTCTTCCAGCGAACGCTGCTTGTCGTGGCGGTGGCGCTCGAGCGTGATGATGCTCTGGTGGATGCGCTCGAAGGGGATGGGCTGCACGCCGAAGATCTCGACCTCCAGCCCGGCGGCGGCGTTGGCGAAGCGGACGGAGTCGGGCCAGTCGATGCCGTTGGCGCGGGCGGCGCACAGCGCGGCCAGGACCATGTCGCCGGCGCCGGTGACGTCGTACACCTCGCGGGCGACGGTGGGGATGTGCAGCGGATTGCCCTGGCGCTCGAGCAGCAGGGCGCCCTGCTTGTCGAGGGTGAGGACGACCGCGTCGGCGTCGAGGTCGGCGCGGAGCGCGTGGGCGAGCCACCCGTAGCCCTGGGCCGGGGCCTGGTGCCCGGACATTCCCGTCGCCCGCTCGGCCTCGGTTCTGTTGGGCGTGATCGCGGTGCAGCCGTGGTACTTGCCGTAATCGGCGATCGGTGCCGGGTCGACCATCACGGGCTTGCCGGCGGCCCGGCAGCGTTCGATGATCGCCGTGCACAGGCGCTCGGAGCAGACACCCTTGTTGTAGTCCTCGATCGCCACGACGTCGGCGGTCTTGAGCGCGGCGTCGAAGCGGGCGAGCAGATCGGCGAGCACGGCGTCGGAGATCGGCTCGCGGCTCTCGTAGTCGAGCCGGAACATCTTCTGCGGGTGCCTGTGCTGCGCCAGACCGACAAGATTCTTCTTGACCGTGGTCGGCCGGGCGGGGTCGTTGACCAGCCCGGCGGTATCGATGCCCGCCCGATCCAAATCTTCCCGCAACAGGCGTCCTTCGTCGTCGGCGCCCAGCACGCCGAAAGCGCGGACCCGCGCGTGCATCGCCGCCAAGTCCATGCAGACGTTGGCGGCCCCGCCGGGGTTGTGCTCGGTCCGGCGGACGTGCAGCACGGGGACGGGCGCATCGTTGGTCAGACGTTCGGCATCGCCGTAGATGCGCTGGTCGAGCATGAAGTCGCCCACCACCAGCGCAACAAACGGCTTCCAGTCGGCAAGCTTTTTCAGCAGCGCGGCGTTCACCCCGGAAGCGTAGCGCGCCGGTCGTGCGGAGGCTGGGGTCAGACCGACTTCGCCCGGGCCAGCAGGCGCTCGAACGCTCCGTCGCCTTCGAGTGCGAGCACCGGCCGCAGGATCGGCGGCCGCCGGCCGATGGTGGGGGGCGCAAGGGCGGCCAGCTTCGTCCAGTCCTTCTCGGTTGTCAGGATGGCGTCGCACCGTTCGGTCAGCGCGGTGCGCGAGGCGCGGGCGAGATCCGTCTCGGTCCAGGGGTGGTGGTCGCGCTCGGCGACCAGTTGCACGTGCGACGCGCCGAGGGCGCGAAGCTGGGCGACCACCTGGCCGGGGTGGCCGATAGCGAGCATGGCCAGCACCCGAGCGCCGCGCAGCGTATGAGGGGCCCGCCGGGCGTCATCTTCGTCGATCAGGCTGGTCCAGCGCCGCGTCGCACGTGCCACGAGCAACGAAGGGTTTGCTTTCTGGCACGCCTCGGCGATGGAGCCGACGGCGGTTGTTTCGAGGCCGTTGATGACCACCGCATGCGCCCGACGCAGCGACGACACCGGCTCGCGCAGCCACCCGGCCGGCAGGCAGCGGTCGGTGAACGGGCTGCGTTCGGCATCGATCATCACGATGTCGAGACCACGGGCAATACTCCTGTGCTGGAAGCCGTCGTCGAGCACGACGACGTCGGGTCCGCCATCGGCAGGGGGCTTGGCGAGCAGCGGCCTGAGACCGGCCAGGCGGTCGGGCTGGGCGACGATCGTTAGCCGCGGGAAAGCGTTCCGGTACTGCAATTCTTCGTCGGAGTGCTGCACGCCCCGGGGCTTGGCGTACCCCCGCATGGCCAGCGCGGGTCGCCGACCGGCATCGGTCAGCGCCCCGAGCAGGCGGAGCGCCATCGGGGTCTTGCCGGTTCCGCCGACGCTGAGGTTGCCGACCGAGATCACGGGGACAGGCAGATGCGTGACGCCTATCCCACGGTCGTACCGGGCGTTCCGACGGGCGACCTCCGCACGGTACACACACTCGCCCAGCCGTGCGATCGGCGCTAGCCACGTCGGGAGCGGGCCGCTCATAGACCCAGCCTCCGGAGCCACGGCAGGAGCAGCCGCATCGGCAGGCCCATGATCGACGTGGGATCACCTTCGAACGAGATCGGCCAGCCCGCGGCGAGGCGCTCCCTCAGGTTGTAGCCGCCGGCCTTGCCCCGCCAGTCGCCCGAGTCAAGGTACGCGGCGAGCCCCGATGGGCCGACGGCGCCGACGCGGACCTGCGCGCGATCGACGAGCAGCGTCCGCTGCCCGTGGGCCAGGAGCGCCACGCCGGTGACGACCTCGTGCTCGCCCTCTTCGAGCGACGACAGGATGCGCCGGGCTTCTTCGCGGTCGCGCGGTGTCCCGAGCGTCTGGCCGTGCTTGACGATCGTGGTGTCGGCGGCCAGGACCACGCCCCGGTCGTCCCGGCCGGTCCGGTCGAGGACGGCCCGCGCCTTGAGGTACGCCAGCCCCGCCACCCACTGGTGCGGGGGCGCGGCCTGCGGCCGGGCGAGGTCGGCGTCGTCGATCCCCGGTGGTACGGCCGAGTGGGGCACGCCGTGCTCGTCGAGGAGTTGCCGGCGACGGGGCGAAGTGCTGGCCAGGATCAGCCGCGGCCGGGTCACGGCGAGCGTTCCGAAGATAGGCGAGCCGCCGCCGCCTCGATCACCGTCGCGACTTCGATGCGGAGCATGGCGGCGGCGCCGGCCTGCTGGTCCTTGTGGAGGGCACGGCCGGTGGCGACGCCGCGGGGCTGCAGCACATCCGCCGACCGCCCGTACGGTCCGACGAGGTCGATCCTCGTGGGGCCGTAGAGCGCCACCAGCGGACGGCCGAAGCCGACGGCCATGTGCACCGCCGCCGAGTCGTTGGCGACGACCAGCCGGGCACGCTCGATGGCTGCCATAAGCACGCCGACCGAGGTGCGGCCCATCAGATCGACGACGCGGCGGTCGCGCCGGGCCAGGTCGAGAACCGGCTGGCACTGCCCTCGCTCGTCCTTGGTCCCGACCACCGCGACGGCGTCGAGCGTGCCACTCTCGGCGAGCATTGCCCGGATGAGCGCGGCGAAACGGTCGGCGGGCCAACGCTTGCCCGCCCACTTGGCCCCCGGCGCGATCACCGCGAACCGGGCGCCGCCGGCCAGGCGTGGATCGAGCCGTCCGGCCTGGACCGCCTCGCGGTCGGCCGGGGCGGTGTGCAGGCGCAGATCCGGCGGGCGAACGGGGTTGATCCCCAGACCTTCGACCAGCGCCAGCATGCGGTCCACCGTGTGCATCTCGGCGGGAACGTCGACCCGCCGGTTCACGCCGAGCCACGCCAGTTCGCGGGCGCCGCCCCGCGCCGAGTAGCCCACGCGCATCGGTGCGCCCGTCCACCACGCGAAGACCCCGGAGCGGGCGAGGCCCTGGCAGTCGACGACGAGGTCGTAGCGTCCGTCCCGAAGCTCTTGGCGAAAGGCGCGGAGCCTGCGGCGGGCTTCGGTGCCCTCGCGGGTGGCGCGGAGCAGCTTTCCCACGGCCACGCCGGTCCGAGGGAAGGGCAGAGCGCGGCCGCCATGGGCCAGCAGGTCGGGGTGGGCCGCCACGGCGGGGGCGAACGAGTCGTTCACCAGCCAGTCGATCCGCGCCGCCGGCCAGGCGCGGCGGAGGCTCACCAGCACAGGCACCGTCCGGCAGACATCTCCCAGCGCGCTCGGGCGGATGATGAGGATGCGATCGGCGTGAAGCACGGGGCCACTGTACCGGCCCGACGGCCGGCGGCCCTCGATCAATACGGAACCTTGCGCCGCTCGGGCGGCCCCGAGGGGCCCGTCGGGCCGGTGGGCGCGGGCTCGGTCTCGTCGGGCGACCCGGGCGCAGGGCCGCCGCCGGTGCGGCGTCGCTCGGGACGCCCCGCCCGCTGCTGCTGGACCTGTTCGGCCCCGGCCGCTCCGAGGCCGGAACCGATCACCATGCCTGTGACGAGCGGACCGGCGTCGCCGACGCCCAGCACCCCCGCGATGTTGACCAGCGCCGAGCGGTCGGCACGGATGGAAGTGACCAGATCCTCGCCGTCCCAGTGCCGCAGCGCTACCCAGCGCTTGGCGTCCTTGCGAAGGTCGTTGAGCGGGGGAACGATCACGCCGGGGTCGCGCCCGTTGCCGGCCGCCTCCACGGGTGAACGCACGCCGTTGGCGAGCGACGAGCCGAGCATCGAGAGCAGGGGGAATCCGTCGGTGATCGTCCTCGGGGTGTCGATGCACGTCAGAGAGATCAGACGCTTGGGGGTCTGGGGGCCGACGATGCCGGTTCGATACGCGGGGGACGACAACAGGTCGCCCGGCTCGGTCCCGGCGATGAACCGCACGGCCGAGGCGGCGGCCTGTGGGGTTGCCCCCACGAGCAGCCAGCTGCGGGACTCGCCGCCGCCGGCGCCTGTCCCGCGGGCGGGAATGAGCGCCAGCGTCGGCTCGGCCGGGATCGGCAGCCCCGGGAACCGCAGCTGCACGAACCGGACGCCGTCGGAATCAAGCGTGTGCAGCCGCACCGCCCCGAAGCGGGCACCGTTATCCCCGATGCGCACCTTCGCGGCCTCGGCGTTGGCCCACTTCGCGGCCGAGCCGATCGCGTTGGCGAGCCGTTCGTAGTCGGCCACGGCGACCATGGCCACGGCCGACAGCAGGCTGTTCCCGCCGGTGCGATCGGCGATGTAGATTACCGCCGTGGTGCCCAGCGAGTCGATGACGTCCTTCTCGAGATCAACCCCGACCTGCTCGCGGATTCGGCGGAGTGCGTCCACGAGACTCTTCAGGCCTTCGGGGCTGGTGTTTCGGATCTGAGTCCGGAAGCGCTTCCACTCACCGGGGATGTCGGCCCGCCCTACGTACGCGAAGGTGGCGTCGGCGGGCACCGCGGCGATGTCGAGCGGCTCGGAAATGGGCACCGTGGCCAGCCCGGCGGCCTCGGCGAACTTCGCCGCCCGCTTGACGGCAAACCGGGCCAGACCCTCGTCGCCGCGATAGCCCAATGAAAATTCGAAGGCCACTGCTTCGTCGCCGACGATGCCTCGGTCGCGCAGCTCGGTCATGATCCGCCCGGAGTTCGGCACGGCCATCAGCACCAGGCCGCCGAGGGTCTCGCTGATCGGCGAGAGCGCCGAGAGGTCGAAGGCAGCCCGGAGCACCGGTGTCGCCCCGTCCGGCCCGGGGGGCAACGCGGCGAAGAGCGCATCATCCGGCGGAAGGGCGCCGAACGTCACTTCGTAACGCCAGCCGTCGGACTTCTTCACCGGCCCGTAGGTGACAACGCCCGAGCCGGCTTCGATGTCGAGCAGGTTGGGGTCGGCCGCGTTCGGCTTGGGGTCGGCGGCTCTCGGCGCGGCCATTCGGACCTTCTCGACCGCGGCGTGCAGCCGGCGGGCATCGGCCTCGGGATCGCCGCCTGTAGCGCGGTAGCTGGCCTTGACGCCGACGCTCGGCAGCCGGGTCTTGGGATCGGTCCCGAGGTACACGACGGCGAACCGCACCGGCCGGTCGATCCCGGCGGTGAGGAGATCGATGAACTCATCGGGGATCACCTGCCGGGGTTGCCCGCCCCGCTGCAGTTCGGCGGCGTGCTTCACCTCGCGCAGCCGCGCCGGCAGCATCTGCCAGGCGGCGCGGAGGGCCGCATCCCGAGGATCCGGGAGCAGGTCCGACGCGGCGGCGTGCTCGAGCGCGAAGATGGTTCGGGGCGTCTTCGGCGCGGGGGCCGGCTCGGCGGCGTTCTGCGCTCGCGCCGGGAACAGCACCAGCGTGAGCGAAGCGGCGAAGAGGGCGGCCGCAAGGGCGAGTCGCGAGGCGGAGGCCGGCATGGTGGGTCTCCTCGGGGGTCGGCTGGGATGCGGGAATTCCGGAAGGGTAGCGGCGGCGGGGTCAAGTCTTGGCGACGCGGAGCACCTCGGCGATCGTGGTCTGCCCGGCGGCCGCCTTGGCGTACCCGTCGTGCTTGAGCAGGGTGAGCTCGCCGCGGGCCAGGCCCTGGGAGGCCATCTGGCCCGCGTTGGCCCGTTTCATCACGAGATCCCGGGTGTGGTCGGAAACGGCCAGAAGCTCGTAAATGCCGATCCGGCCCCGGTAGCCGGTGCCGGAACACGTCTTGCAGCCGGCGCCCTTGAGAAACGTCGCATCGGGGCCGACGGGGAAGTCGTCGGGGATCTCCCGTGGCTCGGGCGTGTGCGGCTGTCGGCAGTCGGGGCAGATCCGCCGCACCAGCCGCTGGGCCATCACACCCTCGATCGACGAGGCGACCAGGTACGGCTCGACCCCCATGTCGAGGAGGCGCGGCATCGCCCCGCAGGCGTCGTTGGTATGGAGCGTGCTGAAGACCAGGTGGCCGGTGAGCGAGGCCTGGACCGCCGCCTCGGCCGTCTCGCGGTCGCGGATCTCTCCGATCATGATCACATCGGGGTCGTGCCTGAGGATCGCCCGCAGGCCCGCCGCGAAATCGAGGCCGACCTTGTGGTTCACCTGGATCTGGTTCACACCGGCCACGTGGTACTCGACCGGGTCCTCCACGGTGATGGCCTTGACCTCCTCGGAGACGATCCGGTTCAGGGAGGCGTACAGCGTCGTGGACTTGCCCGACCCCGTGGGCCCGGTGACGAGCAGGATGCCGTGGGGCTTGGAGATCAGCCCGTCCCAGATCCGCAGCACGCCCGGCGGCATGCCGAGCTGGTCGAGGCCCATGAGCACCGCGGTCTTGTTCAGAATCCGTAGCACGACACCCTCGCCGAAGAGCATCGGGATCACCGAGACGCGGAGGTCGAACACGTCTCCCTTGTGACGCAGGGTGATGCGGCCGTCCTGCGGCTTGCGCTTTTCGGCGATGTTGAGGTTGGCCATGATCTTGATTCGGCTGATGATGGCCGCGGCGAACTGGTGGATGGTGGGGGGGAGACTCGCCTTCTGCAGCACGCCGTCGATGCGGTACCGGACGATCAGCCGGTTCTCGTAGGGTTCGATGTGGACGTCGGTGGCCCGGGCGGCGACGGCCTCGTAGAGCAGCTCGTTGACCAGCCGGATCACCGAGGCCTCGCTGGCCTTCTGCTCGTCGTCGGCGTCATCGGCGGCGGGCTCGGCGGTCCCCGGCAGGCCGCGGCTGAGGGTGTCGAGCGTGTCGCCGCCGACGCCGTAGTGCTTGCGGATGAACGCCCGCAGGTCGTCGTCGTCGGCGAGGGCCAGCTCGACGGCGCACCCCGTGAGCAGGCGCAGCTCGTCGAACACCGTGAGCTCGAACGGGTTGCTCGTGGCCACGCGCAGCACCGATGCCGGCCCGCTGCCGCGACGCTCGATCGGCACGCACTGCTGACGGAAGACCACCTGCGGCGGGATCGCCGAAAGCACGCCGGGATCGACGTCGATCGTGGCCAGATCGACGATCGGCATGTCGAACTGCTCGCCTACCGCGCGCAGCGCGTCCCCGGCGCGGATCAGCCCCATCCGCAGCAGCACCTGGTCGACGCGTTCCCCGCTGACCTTCTGCTCAGCGAGGGCCGCCTCCAGCTGCGCTCGGTCGATCAGGCCGCGGTCCAGCAGGATCGTGCCGATAGCCATGCGCAGACTCTAGCTCGCACGCTCGGCGGCCGGCCCGAGCAGGCGCTCGAGCTTTCGGGACAGGAACCACACGTGGTGATCGAAGTGCCAGACCGTCTTCACGAGCAGATCTCGGACCGTCTGCTCGCCGGCCTCGGGGTGAAGGCCGCGGCGGACCCACTGCTCGCCGGAGAGCGTGGCCAGCCAGTCGCCGTTCCACAGCCGCAGCGTGTGGATGAACGCCACGTGGGCCGCCGCCGGCACCACCTTCACCGATGCCGCGCCGTACAGGCCGGCGTCAATGAACGCGTTCTCGTCCCACAGGGCGAAAACCGGGTGGTCTTCGGCCACGGCCCGGCGCATCCGGTGGGCCTGCACAAGCTCGGCATCGGCAAGGTGCCCCACGAGCACGCGGCACGACCACTGGCCCACCCGGGCCTCGGGGCGGAAAAACGTGTCGAGCTGCTCGTCGGTGCAATCCAGCAGCCGGCGCTCGATCATGGCCGAGCCCTGCCGGTAGCGGCTGACGAGTTCGGCCTCGCCCATCGCCCGGTACGCGGCCGGCTGGGGGGGAGCGGGGTGATCGGTCGGGGCGGTCATGACCGAGAGCGTACCGCGTTTGCCGCGGCACCCGTGGCACGGGTAAGGTGTGGATGTGGAAACGTCGATCGTGACCATCGAGCGTGAGGGCGGCGCGGCCGTGGGCCGCGTGATGTGCCACCAAGTCGCCGCCCGCGAGGCCCAGGTGATCCAGGAAGAGATGACCGCCGCAGGCCCCGGCGCGGCCCACCGGCTGGTCGTGGACTTCTCGTCCGTCACCATGCTCGCGTCGATGGGCATCGGCATGCTCGTGTCGATCAACAAGGTGTGCAAGGAAAAGGGGGGGCGCATGGCGATCTGCTGCCTTCGCCCCGAGCTTCTCGAGGTGCTCAAACTGACCAAGCTCGACCGGTTCTTCACGATCACCAAAGACCGGGCCAGCGCCGTCAAGGCGGTGGGCGGGTGAGCCCGGCCGGGCCCGCCCGACCGCAGGCGCCCGGGATGCTGGTGATGATCTCGGGCGGCGGCCGGACGCTGATGAACCTTCACGAACGGATGGCCGCCGGCACGATGCCCGGCCGGGTGGCCGGGGTGGTGGCGTCGCGCCCGTGCCCCGGCGAGCAGTGGGCCCGCGGCCAGGGCCTGGCCACTCGCGTGATCGGGGGTGTCATCGGTGGCGATGAGTTGGGCCGGATCGCCGGCGAGTTTGGGGCCGAGTGGATCGTCCTGGCGGGCTACCTCAGGCTGGTGCGGATCCCCGGTGGGCTGGCGGGACGGGTCGTGAACATCCACCCGGCGCTGCTGCCGGCGTTCGGCGGGCCGGGAATGTACGGCGACCGTGTGCACCGCGCGGTGATCGAGGCCGGCTGCCGCGTGAGCGGCTGCACCGTCCACCTGTGCGACGACCGCTTCGATACCGGTCCGATCGTGGCCCAGCGGTGCTGCGAGGTCCTTGATACCGACACCCCGGCCACGCTGGCGGCACGAGTCTTCGAGATCGAGAAGGCGCTCTACCCGGACGCGCTGACACGGCTGATGACCCGGCCTTGGACCGTGCTCGGCCGCCGGCTGATCTGGGACGGAGCCTGAGCGATGCCCCGCGCTGTCGCCCTCGGCGCCCTGATTGCCGCGGCCTTCTTGGGCGGCGAACCGTTGCTCTCGGCCCAGACGTCCGCCCCGCCTCCTCCCGCGAAGGAGGATGGCCAGGAGCGATCGCTCCAGCAGCGGTTCGTGCGGCAGTTCGATCGCAAGGACTACGCCGGCGCGCTCGACACCCTCACCATGCTGCGGGAACTGCGTCCGCGCGACCCGCTGGTGATCTACAACATCGCCTGCGCCCGGTCGATGCTCGGCCGGTCCGACGAGGCGGCCGAGACGCTGCTGGACGCCATATCCGCGGGCTTTGCCGACTTCCATCACCTCGAGCGCGACGATCACCTGGCCGGCATCCGCGGCCATCCCACGTTCGCCGCCATCATGAAGGGATGGCGCGAGCTGCTCGACGCCCGAGGCCAGGCCGACCTGTCCTCGATGCGCGAGGGGTTGGGGGAAGGCTACCGCTTGGAACGCGACGAGGCACTCAGGCTCAATTTCGCGTCAGCGTTCGACGCCGCGGCCTTCGACCGCGCAAAGGCCGAGATCCGCCGGACGGCGTCCTGGGCGTCGCCGATGTTCGCCGAACCGCCCGCGGCGGCCGATCGGCCGCCCCCGTGGGTGAGCGTGGTGCTGCCGACCCCCGGCGACTTCCTCCGTCTGATCCGGCTCGAGAATGTCGGCGGCATCTACGACAAGGATCGCCGGCGGCTGATCTCGCGCGACATCGGCCCGAGCCTGCGGCACGAGTTCGTCCACGTGCTGCACTGGCGGCACATGGAGCGCCTGGGGCAGACCCACCCCCGGTGGATCCAGGAGGGCGTGGCGTCGCTGGTCGAGGACATCGACGCGGATGGCGACGCGGGCCTGACCCTTCGGCCGTCGTGGCGGACGAACATCGCCAAACGCCTCGAACGGTCCGGCAGGCTTCCCCGATGGGACGAGTTCTTCCGGCAGGACGACCGCCGCTTCGTGAGCGACCGACCCCAGGCGGGCTACGCGGTCGCGAGAGCGGTGTTCCTCTTTCTCGCCGAGCGGGGCAAACTCGTGGCGTGGTACCGGGCCTACACCGAAGGATTCGCCGCCGATCCGTCCGGACTCCGCGCCGTCGAGTCCGCGTTCGGCCGTCCGCCGCGCGACGTCGAGCGAGAGTTCCGGGCGTGGCTCCGCGATCTTGAGGAGGTGAGCGAGGTCGGGCGGCCCGACGCGGTCGGGCTTGGCGTCACCCTCGGCCCGGGGAGCGGCGACGGGCCGGTGGTCGAACAGAGCGTCCCGCCGGTCGGCGCCGGGGGCCGCCCGCTCAGCCCCCTGCGCCGGGGCGACGTGGTGCAGGAGGTCGGCGGGCGGCCGGTCGCCACTCTCGATGATCTGTACCGCCTCCTCGGCGACCACGAGCCGGGAGAAGAGCTCGCCGTCCGCGTCCGCCGCGGCGGACGGACGGTGGAACTTCGCGTGCGCCTCGAGACGGGCGGGTCAACGCCTCGATAACGGCCCGCCGGACGGGGTGTGCCGGGGCAGGCCCGCCCGCGTCCGGGGATCCGCCGGAAGGAACTTGGTATTCTGCGGGGTTCGGGCGATGATGGGTGGTCCCCGCGCCCGAAGGCCGACCCGAGAAAGGGCCCCTGATCCATGCGAATCGAAGTGACCGGCAAGCACATGAGCCTCACGCCCGCGATCACCCAGTACGCCGAGCAGAAGGCGGCCAAGCTGCCGCGGTTCTACGACGGCGTGCAGGAGATCAAGGTCATCCTTGAGCAGTCCCGCCCCGAGGCCTTCGAGGCCGAGGTTCGGGCCGACGTTCAGAAGCACTCGGACTTCGTCGGGCGCGTGACGGGCCAGGACATCTACGAGTGCATCGATCTGGCGGTCGACAAGGTGGCCCGTCAGCTCACGGACTTCAAGGAGCGCCTGAAGATGGAGAACCGCGGCAGCAACTCCAGGCGCGGCGGGGAGTGAGTCGCCATGAAGATGCGTGACATCGTCGCTCAGGGGGCGATCGTGGCGCGGCTGAAGGCCAACACCCGCGACGAGGTCGTCGCCGAGCTCGTCGACGCCCTGGTCACGGCCGGCGTGCTGCCCGCGGCCAACCGCGACGAGGTGCTCCGCCTAGCGCTCGAGCGCGAGCGCAAGGGCTCTACCGGCTTCGGGAAGGGCGTGGCGATCCCGCACGTCAAGCACCCCGGATCGGTCCGCATGGCGGCGGCCGTCGGCGTCAGCCAGTCGGGCATCGACTTCAACGCGCTCGACAAGCAGCCGGTGTACTCCGTGTTTCTGCTCCTGAGCCCCTCCAGCAACCCCGAGTCGCACCTGCGGGCGATGGAGGTCATCTTCAAGAATCTCAGCCGCGATACCTTTCGCCGCCTGCTGCGGCAGTCGTCGACGGCGGAGGACGTCTGGGAGCTTCTCGAGGACGCCGACGGGCAGACGCTCGGACGGTAAGAACGGGCCCAGGCCGCGGGTGATGGTTGTGCCCGCCACGCGGCGCTGCGGCGGAGGGTCGATCGTTGCCGCTTGTCACAGTCAACGTGGTCATCCGCAACCGCCTGGGCTTGCACGCCCGGCCCGCGATGACATTCGTGGACATGGCGGCGGGCTTCGGGTCCAACATCTTCGTGTCCCGCGTCGACCAGCCCGACGAACCCGTCGACGGCAAGTCGATCATGCAGATGATGATGCTCGCCGCCACGCAGGGCACCGAGCTGAAGATCACCATCGAGGGCGACGACGCGGAGAAAGCCGCCAGGGACCTCAAGGCCCTCGTCGAGGGCGGCTTCGACGAAGAGTGACGCCGTCCCTACCCGCGCGGCACCAGCCGGCCGTGCCCCGGACGGCCGATGAACCGTCCGTCCCGAACCATCACCGCCCCGCGGACCGCCACCACCTCGGCCCGCCCCCTGACGGGCCACCCCTCGAACGCCGAGTAGTCGGTCGCCATCTGGTGCGTGGCCGCGGAGATCGTGCCCCGGAAATCGGGGTCAAAGACCACGAGGTCAGCGTCGCCGCCCACCGCGATCCCGCCCTTGCCGCGCAGCCCGAAGATCCTCGCGGCGTTGGTGCTCGCGGCGGCGACGAACGTCCGCAGGTCGATCCGGCCCTCGCACACACCGTGCGTGTACAGCAGCTCGACGCGGTGCTGGACGCTGGGGATGCCGTTGGGAATCTTGGTGAACGCCTCGCGGCCAAGGGTCTTCTGCGTCTGGAAGTCGAACGGCGCGTGGTCGGTGGCCACGGTCGACACCGTCCCGGAACGGAGGTGCGACCACATCCGACGCAGCTGCGAGCGGTCGCGGAGCGGCGGGCTCATCACGTACTTGGCCCCCTCGAACCCCGGCCGTTGGGTGAACGAGTGATCGAGCAGCAGGTGGGGGAGCACCACCTCGACGTGCGCCCGCACACCGCGCTCGATGCCCCGGACGGCCTCCACGACCGCCTCGTCGCAGGAGGTGTGCACCACGTACACCTCCGCCCCGGTCAGCTCGGCGAAGGTCATCAGGTGGCGGACCCCCTCGGCCTCCACCTGAACGGGCCGGCTCGGGCCGTGGAACTCCGGACCGGTCTTGCCCGACGCCAGCAGCTCGCGCTGGCGCTCGTCGACCAGCGTCTCGTTCTCGCAGTGCGCGGTCACCACGACGCCTAGCTCGGCCCCCAGCCGAAGAGCGTGGTACAGCTCACGATCGTCGACGCCCAGCGCCCCCTTGTACGCCAGGAACACCTTGAACGACCGGATGCCACGCTCGACGATCTGTCGCAGCTGACGCTCGGCCAGATCATCGAAACGCGTCACGCCCATGTGGAACGAAAAGTCGCACGCCGCGGCGCCGCGGGCTTTGCCGAGCCAGGTCTCCAGCGCCGCGATCGGCTCGTCGGTCTTCCCCGGGCAGATCATCTCGATAAGCGTGGTTGTGCCGCCGACCAGCGCCGCCCGCCCGGCCGTCTCCCAGGTGTCCTTGGCGTGCGTGCCCATGAAGGGCAGGTGCACGTGGACGTGCGGGTCGATGAACCCCGGGAACACCAGCTTCCCCGTCGCATCAATGACCTCCGTGCCCGGCGGGCACTCGGCAGGCCCGATTGACCTCCCGATCCGCGAGATCACCTCCCCCTCGGCGAGCACGTCGGCGCGGTAATCGTCGGTCGCGGTGACGACCCGGCCGTTCTTGATCAGCAGCGGCATGCCAGCAATCTACCCCTCGGTCCTGCGCCAATGGCCCCGGTGGGAGTCGAACCCACACGCCCGTTGCCGGGCCGCGGATTTTAAGTCCGCTGCGTCTGCCGGTTCCGCCACGGGGCCGCCGGGGCGGGTCCGACGGGACCGCCCCCGGGCATTGTTGCCGAACGCCCCGGATGCAGGCGCGGTTTGACCGGACGGACCGCCCCGGCAATGATGACCCCTCAGTCGGAATCGATCGCGCCGGAGAGGTGGCCGAGAGGCTGAAGGCGCTGGTTTGCTAAACCGGTTTAGGGACTAAAATCCCTAACGCGGGTTCGAATCCCGCCCTCTCCGCTTTCTTCTCCCGCTTCTGTCGCTGGCGACGGGCGCCGCGGCGGCTCTTGAGGTCCACTGGGTGGCCTGCAGGCCCGGTGGCGGGTACACTCTTCCCCCTTTCCCTTTGAAGGGCCCTGTTCAGGGTTCCTCAAGGGGTGTTCGCACATCTCATCCGCACGCCCCGCGACAGGGGCAGAAGCATCAGGAGTGATTCCGCATGGTCCGCATCCGCATGAGCCGTCTGGGTCGCAAGCACAAGCCCTTCTTCCGCATCAACGCGATCGACCTCCGCACCAAGCGCGACGGCAAGGTGCTCGAGAATCTGGGCTGGTACGACCCCTCCGCCGTCGCGGACAAGCAGCTCGAACTCAAGTCTGACCGCATCAAGTTCTGGCTGTCCAAGGGCGCCCAGCCGTCGGATACCTGCGCCGACATCTTCGCCAAGCACAACCTGATCGACGCCGCCGAGCACGCCAAGGTGCGCGACGTCCGCAAGCAGCGCCGCATGGCCGCGCGTGCGGGCAAGGCCGAGGCCGAGGCCGCCAAGGCCGATGCTCCCAAGGCCTGATCCCACCGACGTCTCCCCAGCGGCTCCGCCGTCCAGGGCCAGCATCTGAGCGGACCGGCACCCGTTCGGCCAAGGCGATCCGCCAAGCGTTTCCGAACGCGCGGAACAGACGGCGTCCGCAAGGCGGGCTGGCTGGAAATGGGAGTGGGGGAGGCGTCGGAGAACAAGCGGGAGAGGTGACGCCGTGGCGCTGCGCATCGACGTGCTCTCACTTTTCCCGGAGGTTTTCGAACCGGTGCTCGCCAGCAGCATCACCGGCCGGGCCCGGGCTGCCGGCCTTGTGAACTGGCACAGCCACGACATCCGCGCATACGCGGACAACAAGCACGCCAAGGTTGACGACCGCCCATTTGGGGGTGGTCCCGGCATGGTGATGATGTGCCAGCCCCTTTGGGACGCTGTCAGCGCTGTTGAGGCCATGCACACCGTTCCGGCGAAGCGGATCCTGCTGACCCCGCAGGGCCGCCCCCTTACCCAGTCGTTGGTTGAGCAGTTGGCCGTCGAGCCGAGGCTGCTGCTGATCGCCGGCCATTACGAGGGCATCGACGAGCGTGTGATCGAACGGCTCCAGCCTCTGGAAGTCTCCGTCGGTGACTACGTGCTTTCCGGCGGCGAGATCCCGGCGATGCTGCTGATCGACTCGGTGGTCCGTCTGCTCCCGGGGGCATTGGGGCACAACGCCTCCGCCGCGGAGGACAGTTTCGCCCCCCGGGGCCCCGGCGGCCGCCCGCTTCTCGACTGCCCGCACTACACCCGTCCACGGGTCTGGGAGGGGCACGAGGTGCCCGAGGTGCTCGTGAGCGGCGACCACGGCCGAGTGGCCGCCTGGCGGCTGGAGCAGATGCTCTCGCGCACCCGGGAGCGTCGGCCCGACCTGCTCTCGGCCCCGCCGGCAGCGCGCCCGCCGGCCACATCCCGGACAGCCTCCGACCGCAGACCGGATGCCCCTCGCTCGACCCAACCCGGGTGAGCGGCTATGATCTTCCCCTCATTCCACGGCCCTTGCGGCCTCCCGCACGCGAGACTCAACCCATGCCACTCAACCTTGGCAGCATCATCGACGGCGTCAACAAGTCGCAGCTCAAGACCGACCTGCCCCGGATGGACGTCGGCGACACGGTGAACGTGCACTGCCGGATCGTGGAAGGCGACAAGGAGCGCATCCAGATCTTCCAGGGCGTGCTCATCGCTCGCAAGGGCCACGGGATCAACGAGCAGGTCACCGTCCGCCGGATCGTTGAAGATCAGGGCGTCGAGCGCATCTTCCCGATCAATTCGCCGCGGATCGCCAAGTTCGAGGTGGTCCGCCGGGCCGACGCCCGCCGCGCCAAGCTGTACTTCCTCCGCGATCGCGCCGGCAAGAGCCGCCGTCTCCGCGACCGCCGGCGCGGCCTCAAGCACGTGGCCGGCCTGCCGACCGCCTAGCCCCGATCGTCGTTTCGCCAACCCGTTCTTCACGCAACCCTTGGGAAGACCTCCCAAGGGTTGCTTCGTCTGAGGAGCCGTGCCCCCTCTTGGCGTAGCGGGCTTCCACCGCGTAATCTGGCCCCCATGCTCCGTCCCGCCTTCTCCACCGTCGCGTGCCCGAACTGGACTCTGGACCGTGTGTGCCGCTCGGCCGCCGAGTGGGGCTACGCGGCGGTCGAGTTGCGGTCGTTCGGCCACGGCGGCCTCACCGGTGGCTCCGACGGCGCGGCATTCGCGAACGATCCGGGCCTGACCGATGCCGACAAGGTCCGGCGCCTCGTCGAAGACTCCGGCCTCGACCTCGCCTGCGTCGCCACCGGCTGCTCGTTCGACGACCCCATCGTGCCGCCGGTGATCGGCTACAGGCTGCCCTTCCAGCACCGGCCGCTGCTTGAGGCCAAGCACCTGCTCGATGTCTCCGTCGCGTGCGGCGCGGCGTACATGCGCGTCTTCGCGTTCGAGGTGCCGGGGCGTGAGTCGCGTCGCTCGGCCCTGCGGCGCATCACCGACCGCCTCGCCGAGCTGTGCACCCACGCCCGTCACCGGGGCACCAAGGTGGTCATCCAGAACGGCGGCGGATTCCCCCGGGCGGCGGACCTCGCGGAGATCATCGACATCGTCGGCTCGCCGTTCCTCGACGCCTGCTACGACCTGGCCCCGGCGGCGGCCGTGGGCGAGAGCCACACCGACGCCATCCGGTTGCTGAACGGCAGGCTTCCGATTGTGCACATCCGCCAGACACGCGGCGGCGAGCCCACGCCACTTACAGAGGTCACGGCCACCAACGGGGACCTTCCGATCGCCGAGTTCCTGGCCGATCTGGCCGCGACGGGCTCGAGTGCCTTCGCGGTCTATCAGTGGGACCGGGCGTGGCGCCCGGACCTGGCTCCTGCCGAGGCCGTGCTGCCGGAAGCCGTCAAGGCCATGTACCGGGCCGCGGCCGACGGCGCCGGGCGAGCCGCCGCCTGAAGGCAACCAATCGAGGAGTCGTGCCCCAGGGTTTCCACTGGGGCGGCGTGGGGCATCGTGGCGCAAGAGGCGGACGGCTTTTTGGCTGCACAAAGTTGCTCCAATTGGCACAACGACGATGGCCCTCCCGGCTTGTGGTGGCACACTGTCAGAGCACTCGGAGTGAGTCCGTTCCAGCCGCTTGCTTGAAAAGGGCTCTTCCCCGCGGCCGACAGGCTGCCGGGCGATCCCGTCGGGACCGTGGGCCCGACAAGGTTTGGCCGTGCTCGCTCCCGTCGACCGGGAGTCGGACATGAAGAGCGTTCTCCGCATCGCTGCTGCAGCATCGCTGTTGGCGTCGGCCGAGTTGGCGCACGCCGGCGAGACCCTGAATCTCGGCACGTTTACCGGGGTCACCACGGCGTCGGGCGCCAATCCGATCAGCCGCAACATCACCGGCCAGCTTGTGGGGAGCGGCTACACCCGCGTGCGATTGAGCATCGACTGGGGCGGCTCAACCAACGACGCGTGGAGCCGAGAGGCCATCTGGGCGCTGACCAACCAGGGGCTCCCGCTCGGTGGAAGCACGCGGTTCTTTGCCGATCCGGGCGCCGCTGTGAACGCCACAGGCGACGCTGTGCCCCGCACCCTGAACTGGACCGCCTATCTCGGCGACCGCGTAGGGAACTCCACCCCCCTCTGGTTCCTCGGCATCCAGACTTTTGCCGGGTCCACCGCCACGTGGAGCGACGTGCAGGCGACTTTCGACACGGTCTCCGCCCCGGTGCCGACCGGCGTTCTGGACCTCGGGGTGGTTGGGAATCAGTC
Organism: Phycisphaerales bacterium; assembly: GCA_016742075.1. Classification (GTDB taxonomy): domain Bacteria; phylum Planctomycetota; class Phycisphaerae; order Phycisphaerales; family UBA1924; genus JACVCL01. Next base: position 26,329 of record JACVCL010000002.1, on the reverse strand, counting down.
AACGAACTTCAACGCCAACACCTTGGCTTCGTCGTGGGACACCGAGCTGGGGCTCTTTCAGGCGTGGGGAGGGCGGATCGCCACGAACGATGACGCCGCCGGGAACGTCCTTCAGAGCCAGCTCAGCGGGTTTACGCTGGCGGCGGGGACGTACTTCCTGTCGGTCTCAGGGTATGACACGCTCTTCGACGACTCGGGGTTCGGGGTGTTCCCGGCCGCCGACTCGGAGGGTGGGGCGGTGATCGGTGCCGTGAACGGCGTGCCGCTGCCCGCGGCGTCGGTGGCCCAAGGCGGGGTTCAGTGGTACAGCTTCACGATCGTCCCGGCGCCGGGGGCGGCGGGTTTGGCCGCTTTGCCGGGCCTCTCGATCGTGTGCCGCCGTCGCCGAGCCGTTCGGGCGAATGGCGACGGGAGATAGCCTATTCAGGGGAGTCTCAGGCGGCTCCGTGCCTAGGCTTCGCGCGGGGCCGGCTGCCGCGGTGTCGGCGGGCTGGGTAAGGCGCCCGAAGGATCTTCGGAGATTCTCCGGAATCCGGCGATTTTCGCAGGCGCCCCTTGACCGAGGGCCGCCCTTTGTTAGTATGCCCCTGTCAGGGCTATGCGCCGGCCGACGGCCCGTCGGCACCGAGAGCCTCACCATGGACTCTGAAGCCAGCGAAGACGACAACCTCGGCTCACGCTGACCCTGCCGCTTCGGCGGCACCCCGGCCCCCGGACTCCCCCTCGGCGGGGTTGAGACCGAGCAGCCCTCGCGACAGCAATCCATCGCCCGCCTCCCACCCGCGCCGTGTCTCGGCGGGCGGTTCTCGGCGGCACGCCGCGTCCCTCACCGGCCGGCACTCACCCAGCATCGCACCGTCAGACCCGTTCGCACCCCGATTCCCGAGCCCCAGCCATGAACCTGTCTCACATCCGCAACATCGGTATCTGCGCCCACATCGACGCCGGCAAGACGACCGTCTCGGAGCGCATCCTGTACTACACCGGAAAGAACTACAAGATGGGCGAGGTCCACGAGGGCACCGCCACGATGGACTTCCTCCAGGAAGAGCAGGAGCGCGGCATCACGATTCAGTCGGCGGCCACCACGTGCCCGTGGGAGCTGCGGGGCATCCGCTACCAGATCAACCTGATCGACACCCCGGGCCACGTTGACTTCACCATCGAGGTGGAGCGGTCGATGCGTGTGCTCGACGGCGCGGTCGCGGTGTTCGACGGCAAGGAGGGCGTGGAGGCGCAGTCCGAGACGGTGTGGCGTCAGGCCGACCGGTACCGCGTGCCCCGGATCTGCTTCATCAACAAGATGGACAAGATCGGTGCCGACTGGGACTTCAGCTTCAAGAGCATCAAGGAGCGCCTGGGCGCCAACGGCGTCGCGGTGCAGCTGCCGATCGGCCGCGGCCATGACCTGCAGGGCATCATCGACCTCGTGACCATGAAAGCGTACTACTTCAAGAGCGAAGAGCTCGGCGCCGTGGTCGAGGAGAAGGAGATCCCGGCGGATATGAAGGACGTGGCCGAGCTCTACCGGCACGAGCTCATCGAGGCCGCCACGCACTTCGACGATGCCCTGCTCGAGAAGGTTCTGCACGAACAGCCGGTGAACGAGAACGAGATCCGCGCGGCCATCCGCAAGGGCACCGTGACCCGCCAGTGCTACCCGGTCTTCTGCGGCGCCGCCCTCCGCAACGTGGGCGTGCAGAAGCTGCTCGACGGCGTCATCGACTACCTGCCCGCCCCCACCGACCTGCCCGATATGGTCGGCATGAACCCCCGCGACACCAACGAGAAGATCGTCCGCAGGCTCAACGAGTCGGACCCCTTCTCGGCCCTCGTCTTCAAGGTTGTCGCCGATCAGCACGGCGACCTCACCTACATGCGGATCTACTCGGGCTCAGTGAAGAAGGGCTCGCGCGTGCTGAACTCCAACAACGGCAAGCGTGAGATCCTCTCCCGCATGTTCGAGATGCACGCCCAGAACCGCATCCCGCTCGAGGAGTCGGGCGCCGGCCGCATCATCGCGGTCGTCGGTCTCAAGGACTCGATCACCGGCGACACCCTCTGCGACGCCGACAACCCCGTGCTGCTCGAGAAGATGACCTTCCCCGAGCCGGTGATCTCGATGTCGATCGAGCCCAAGACGGCCGAGGACAAGCGCAAGCTCGGCGACGCCCTCACCACGATCCGGCGCGAGGACCCCTCGTTCCGCTCCAACTACGACGAGGAGACCGGCCAGACCATCATCTCGGGCATGGGCGAGCTGCACCTGGAGATCATCAAGAACAAGCTCGTCCGCGACATGAAGATCAACGTCGAGGTCGGCAAGCCCCGCGTGTCGTACCGCGAGGCGATCACGGGCTCGGCCGAGTACGTCCGCGGCAAGTTCGTCAAGCAAACCGGCGGCCGCGGCCAGTTCGGCGACTGCACCATCAACATCGAGCCCTTCACGAAGGAGCAGGCCAAGGAGGCCGAGCTGGACTTCGAGGGCAACGTGGCCTTCGAGAACAAGGTCGTCGGCGGCTCGATCCCCAAGGAATTCATCCCCTCGGTCGAGTCCGGCGTCCGCGCCACGGCCGCCTCGGGTGTCATGGCGGGCTACCCGCTCATCAACATCAAGGTCACCCTGGTCGACGGCTCGTTCCACCCGGTCGACTCGTCGCAGGTCGCCTTCGAGCAGGCCGGCCGCCTGGCCCTGATCGACGCGGTCAACAAGGCCCGGCCCACCCTCCTCGAGCCGATTATGAAGCTCGTGGTGACCACGCCCGAGGATTACATCGGCTCGGTCACGGGCGACATCTCGTCCCGCCGCGGCATGATCGTGAACACCGAGGAACGCGGCAACACCCGCCTGATCACGGCCGAGGTTCCGCTGTCCGAGCTCTTCGGCTACTCCACCGCGCTGCGGTCGATGAGCCAGGGCCGCGCCAGCAGTGTCATGGAGCCGCTGGACTACCGCCCGCTGCCGCCCAACCTGGTCAAGGAAGTCACGGCCGGCAAGGCCTGATCGACCATCGCCCGTCTGCATCTTTCTGCGCCCCGGCTCAGTCCGGGGCGTTTTCTTTCCGGCCCGCCCGGACGCGGCCGCCGGGCGGCGCCGGCGTGCTACCCTCCTTTCGATTCGGCCGGGAGCCGCGCATGGTCCGACTCACGAAGATCTACACGAAGGTGGGCGACGCCGGGCAGACGATGCTCGGCGACGGGAAGATGGTCGCGAAGCACGACCTGCGCGTGGAGGCCTACGGCACGGTCGACGAGGCCAACGCCGCCCTGGGCATGGCGATCGCCGACTTCCCCTCGGCGGGTGGCGCGGGGGGCCCGATCGAGGAGATCCGAAGCCGGCTCGTGGCGATTCAGAATGACCTCTTCGACGTCGGCGCCGATCTGTGCGTGCCTGTCGAGCCGGGCGAGCAGGCCGGCGCGCGGCTGCGGATCGTGCCGACGCAGGTTGAGAGGATTGAGAAGGCCATCGACCGCTACAACGAGCCGCTCGCCGCGCTGAACTCGTTCATCCTGCCCGGCGGGACCCGCCCCGCCGCGCACCTGCATCTGGCGCGGACGATCGTGCGGCGGGCCGAGCGGTCGGTCACGGCGCTGCAACAGGCCGAGCCGCAGAGGTGCAACCCGCTGGCGATGATCTACCTGAACCGGCTGTCGGACCTTCTGTTTGTGCTGGCCCGGGTGCTCAACTCGTCGGAGTCCGGGGGCGCCGGCGACGTGCTGTGGAAGCCCGGTGCCAGCCGTTAGACTTTCTGGCGCCGGGGTCCTGACGGAGGCTCGTCATCGCCACGCAGTCCGCGACATTCACGAGCGACTTCCGCGAGGAGTTTCACGCCGAGCAGGAGCGGTGGCTGCGGCGGCGGTTCCTGTGGTACTGCGGGGTGATTCTCGGGCTCACGCTGAGCAGCTATGCCCTGGTCGGACTTCAGTGGGTGCTCAGCCGGATGCACCTGGTGCCGCCGCCGCAGGGCTTCAGCGGCTGGGGTGGCGTTGCGGTCACCGTGATGGGGGCTCTGTCGGTGGGGGCTTACCTGTGGGCCTTCGTCCACGTTTACCGCCGGAGGCTTCCGCGGGCCACGCTCCTGGCGATCGTGTTCTGGCTCATTCTCGGCACGGGCGTGCTGCAGCTTTTGCACGGCCCGGTTGCGGCCGCGACATCGTCGGAGGAGTTCGCCGCCGGGTTCGAGGCCGGCCGGGCGGGGGTCGAGGCGGGCCGGCGGGCGGCGGCTGAGGCAAAGGCCGCGAAAGATCCAGCGGGGGCCCCGGCCGCGGAGCCCGGTGCTCCCGAGCGGGAGGTCGTCTCGGAGTCGGTCAATCCCGTTGGTGCTGATGTTCCGCTCGCGGTGAAGTTCGAGGGTGTCAGCGCTTCGCAGGTCGGCATGGTGCTCGTGGCGATCACGGGCCTGCTCTCCCTGTTCGCCAAGCACTTCTTCGCGTGCCTGTTCCTGCCGTGGCGGCCGGGCGAGTCGATGCGCCCGATGTGGCCGCTGCTGGGCTTGAACGCGGTGATCACGGCGTGGTACTTCCGAGCGGCGCCGATGTCGGGGGTGGCGATCATCGCCGGGTCGCCGCTCGTGGTGCTGCCGGGGGTAGCCGTGTGCTGGTGGCGGTTCTCCAGATTCCACGAGAAGTTCCACGTGCGCATGCTCAAGGGCCGGTACGGCGAGCTGAAGCAGGAACTGGCGTCGGCGCGGCAGATCCACGAGGCGATGTTCCCCGCACCGGTGGCCGAGGGGCCCGTCCGGTTCAGCTACCGCTACGAGCCCATGCGGCAGATCGGCGGGGACTACCTCTACGCCCGGGTGGCGGACACGTCGGGCCCGGCCGGGCCAATCCTGAACCTGGTGATCCTCGACGTCACCGGACACGGGATCTCGGCCGCGCTCACCGTCAACCGCCTGCACGGGGAGATCGACCGGCTGTTCGGCGAGGATCCGTCGACGGGCCCGGGCCGCCTGCTGGTCGGTCTCAACGCGTACCTGCACCACACCCTCGCGCGGCACTCGATGTACGCGACGGCGCTGTGCATGCGCTTCGACCCCGCCGACGGCACGGTGCGCTGGGCGTCGGCGGGGCACCCGCCGGCGTTCCTGCGGTCGGTTGGGGGGACCGTTCACCCGATCGATTCCACAACGCTCGTGCTCGGCGCATGCCTCGGCGAGGACTTCGTGCCCAACGAGCAATGCACGCGATTCGGCCCGGGTGACACGCTGATCGCCTACACCGACGGGGTCATCGAGACCCGAAACGCCCACGGGCGGATGCTCCGCGTCGACGGCCTGCTGCGCCTGATCGCGGGCGGTCATCCGGATCCGGAAGGCTGGGCCCCCGCGATTCTCCGGGAGGTCGACCGCTTCCGGTTCGGACCCATCCAGGACGACACGCTGGTGGTCGAGATCTACCGCCCGCTCGACGGCGTTCTGGGTGCGTCGGCGGGGCGCGGGGTCAGCCGACCACATCCGGCTGCGAGCTGAGGCCCTCTGTCAGATCGCGGGGGCCGTCCTCGGTGATCAGGACATCGGCCTCGTAGTGCACGCTCATCGACCGGTCCGCGGAGAAGATCGGCCACTCGCCTCGACCCTGGTGGGTGGCGCCGGTGCCGACGGCGATCATCGGCTCGACGGCCAGAAGCATGCCGGGCTGGCAGCGGAGAAACGCGTCGGGCCACTCGCCCGCGTACGCCGGCAGCACGTTGCTGACGAACGGCGGCCCGTGCAGGCTCCGCCCGTAGCCGTGGCCCCCGAGGCCGCGGACGCAGCGGAAGCCGTACTTGAGCTCGACGGTCTCCTGAACCGTCTTGGCCCAGTTCATGAGCGGGCTCCCGGGCTTCAGCTGCTCAACGCCTCTTCGGAGGCTCTCCTTCCCGCACTCCATCAGCCGGCGCTGGCGCTCATCCGCCTCGCCGACGGCGTAGGTCCACGCGGCGTCGCCGACCCAGCCCTGGTGCCACACGCCCACGTCGATCTTGAGCAGGTCGCCCCGCTCCAGAGGCCTTCTCAGGTAGCCGTGCCAGCCGTGCACCACGCAGTCATTCACGCTCAGACAGGCGTGACTCTGGAAGGCCGGCAGCTTGGGGATGCGATACCCCAGGAAGCAACTTCGGCAGTCGATGGACGCCAAGATCTTTCCTATCTCGTGGTCGATCTCCGCCAGAGTCCGACCGGGCTTCACGAAGCCCACGATGCGGCGGTGGGTCTCGACGACTTTCTGGGCCGCGGCATAGGCCAGCTCGGCGTCGGCCGGTGAGAGTTTCGAAATGGTGGTGCCGCGGGCGCTCATGGGGCCGCCAGTGTAGGCCCCGACCTGCGCCCGTCACTCCACGAGGGCGCCGCCGAGCATGACGAGGTCGACGGGGTTGCCGCCGAACTCGTAGGCAAGCTGGCGTTCGTCGGTGTGCCGGAGCAGGATGAGGTCGGCTCTTCGGCCGGCCCCGATGGTCCCGCGGTCGGTCAGCCCGAGCAACTGCGCTGGGTTCACGGTCGCCGCGGCGATGGCCTCGGCCGGGGTCAGCCCGAGCTTGCGGACCGCCAGGCCGATCGTCATCGGCATGTTCCCGCAGGGCGACGACCCGGGGTTGCAGTTGCTCGCCAGCGCGAGCGCTCCTCCCGCGTCGACGAACCGCCGGCCGTCGGCGTATCGCCCGTCGGTGTGGAAGCCGGTGCACGGCAGCATCACCCCGAAGGTCCCTGATCGGGCGAGCCGGGCCAGGTGGTCCGGGCTGGTGGCCTCGAGATGATCGACGCTCACCGCCCCGTGCTCGAACGCCCAGCGGAGAGCGCCGAGCTCATTGAACTGGTCGGCGTGAATACGGAACCGGTGCCCGAGGGCCAGACCCCGCTCGAACAACCGGGCGCAGTCGGCTGGGCTCCAGGCGCCGTCTTCGCAGAACGCGTCGAGCGTGATGCCGGGGTAGCGGTCGTGCACGGCGTCCAGCGTCGGGCCGATCGTGAGGTCCACGAACCCCGGAACATCGGGATCAACGCCGTGGCCGAGCAGGGCCGTGGGGATGACCGTCGGCAGCGTTCCGCCGCCCGCCCGCACCGACTCGATGACCGACAGCATCTTGAGCTCATTGGCGGTATCGAAGCCGTAGCCCGACTTGACTTCGACCGTGGTGGTCCCCTCTCGGGCCATGACGACCAGACGTCGGCGGAGGCTCGCGATGAGCTCGGCCTCGTCGGCAGCGCGCACGGCCCGCACCGTGCTCATAATGCCGCCGCCGGCCTTGAGGATGTCGAGGTACCTGGCCCCCGCGAGCTTCATCCTCCACTCATCGAGCCGATCACCGGCCCACAGAGCATGGGTGTGGCAGTCGACGAAGCCGGGCATCAGCACCCGCCCGCCCGCGTCGATCTGGCGCCGCCCCGGGGGCGGGTTCGAGCCATCTTCGGGCCCCACGCTCACGATCCGATCGCCTTCGGTCTCGACGCGTCCGCGAGGGAGCACAGCCAGCTCGCCGAGGGCCGAACCCCGCTTTGGGCCATCGGGCCCGGCGAGCGTGAGCACCCGGGCGTTGCGGAACACCACGCTCACGCCGGCCTCCTTGAGAGCCCCGACAGGAAGACCAGCAGGAGGTAGGCCGCGCTCCGCGCGGTGCGGCCGACGTCCGGTGGCGCCGGGCGGTCGTTCGGTGGGCTCAGTTCCATCAGGTCAAAGTGCCGGATCGACGGGTCGGCTCCGGCCTGCTCGACAATGGCCGCGGTGTCGAGCACGCTCAGGCCCGCCGGGTTCATAGCGCTGACCCCCGGGGCCACGCCGGCGTCGAGAACGTCGAGGTCGAAGCTCAGGAACGCGGCGCGTCGGGCCCCACTCAGCCCGGGCGGCAGCCGGACCTCTCGGACGTCGGAAGCGTGACGCATGACCTGGATCGATGCACCGCGGTCCAGAAGCCAGGCGGCGTGCTCGGCCGAGTTCGCGAACCGGTTCACCCCGAGCACCGCGAAGCGCGACGGATCGAGCAGACCCTCGTCGATCAGCCTGCGGAACGGCATGCCCGACCCGATGGTCTCGCGCACGTCGAGGTGAGCGTCCACGTTCACGCCACCGACCGGGCCGCCCACCCGCCGGGCGAGGGCGCGAACGGCTGGATAGGTGAGGTCGTGACCGCCGCCGAGCCCGATGAGAACCAGCCCCGCCGCGTGGATGGCCTCGGCGGCCTCGGTCACACGACGGTGAGTTTCCGAAAGCGCCGCCGCGGCGTCGCCTCCGAACTCGGCGGGGGTGGCCGGGACCACATCGCCGGCGTCCAGCACCCCGGCGTCGATGGGTGCACCGGGGAGATCAGCGTCCGCGTGAATCGCCCCGGCGTCCCAGGCGGTGCCGAACCGGGCGAGGGCCGCCCGGATGGCGCGGGGACCATCGGCGGCCCCGGGGCGCCCGTGGTTCAGCCGCACGCCCAGGTCGTCCGGGAGCCCGAGCAGGGCGGCCCGGCACCCCGCGGCGCTCGTCCGGACCGAGGCGGCCCACCGTGCTGCACCGATCTCGGGCCAGACCCCCGGACGCGTGTGGGGTGCGATCGACATTCCGAAGGTCTCCCACGGCGCTGTGCCGTCCCGAGGGCGTGGTCAGTCCGCCGGCCGCTTGAGAAGGTCGGGGCCGCTGCCGGCGGTCTTCTCGTAGCCCTTGTCGCCCTTGACGTACTTGGTGAATCCCAGGCGATCGAGATTCTTGTCCGAGAGCTTGCGCTTGGAGGCGGCGTCGGTGTGCTCTCCGGCGATCATCGGGGCCTGTGGCACGCGGCGGACGGGCTCGCCGGTCTCGGGGTGCTTGGTGAGGGGCGCATCGGTCATCCGCTGCACCACTTCGAAGGTCCGGCCGTCGCCCGCGGGGGTGATTACCTGGTAGACGTAGGTCGGCATACGGATCACTCTATCGGGCCCACCCGCCCCCCGGCTGCACCCTAGGACACCCGCTTGATGATCAGGGCGGTCTGGTCGTCGTCGGCCGCGACGCCCGCGGCGTGAACCGCCGTGGCCGCCCGGACCGCGGCCATGATCTGGGCCGCCGAGGCGTCCATCGTGCTCCGGACCGCCTCGATCACCCGCTCGTGCCCCATCTGCGTCTCGGCCGGGCTCTTGGCCTCGAAGAACCCGTCGGAGAGCAGGGCGACGACGTCGCCCGGCTCGAAGCGGATGGTCTCGACCGTCAGCCCTTCGACCACGTCGTCGATGCCCATAGGCATCGCGTTGGCGCCGAGGCACTCGGCCTCGGGAGGCCGGGGACCAGAGGCCGTCAGGTGCAGGATGGGCCCTTGCCCGAACGAGATGTACCGAAGAGTGCCCTCGGCCGCCAGAAGTTCGCCGAGGAACGCGGTGACGAAGCGGCCAGTGGGCAGGTCGCCGCAGAGCTGGGCGTTCATGTTCCGGCCGATCGCCTCGAGCGGCGTGCCCAGCCTCGCCGCCATGCGGGACATGGCCAGCACCTGGGCCACCGGCAGGGCCGCCTGAACGCCGTGGCCTGTGGCGTCGGCGAGCAGGACGAACCCCTCGGCCGCGCCGCCGAAGGGGCGGAGGTCGATCACGTCGAAGGCGTCGCCGCCGGTCTCGTCGGCCGGGGTGCTCGCCCCCGCGATGTCGAATCCGGGAAATTCGGGCAGCGACTGCCGCCAAGACGCGCGCTGGATCACCCGGGCGGCCTGCATGTCGAGCTGCAGCCGCTCCTTCTCGCGGCGGGCCTCGAGCAGAGCGGCGCGCTTGAGCACGGCCGCGGCCTGACCGGCGAGATACTCCGCGAGTTCCTCGTCGTCTTTCGAGAATGCCCCGGCGGCGCCGTGCCGCTTGTTGAGCACCTGTGCCACGCCCGCGAGATGGTTCTCGAAGTCGATGAGCGGGATGGTGAGCAGGCCGCGTGTCCGGAACCCTGTGGCCCGGTCGACCGCCGGGTTGAAGCGTGCGTCGGCGTAGGCATCGGGGATGTTGATGATCTGCCGCGAGGTCGCCGCCTGCCCGACGATCCCGGCGGTGGCCGGCAGGCGGAGATCCGACGGCAGCCCGTGGGCCTTGGTGGCAAAGAGCTGGTTCCGGGCCGCGTCGTACTGGAACACGCTGGCACGCTCGGCGTCGAGCGTGTCGCGGAGGGTGTCGATGATGAGGCCCAGGGTCTCCGATAGGTCGGAGGACTGGGCCAGTCGCCGGGACACCCGGAGCACCTGCTCGAAAACCTGCCGATCGATGGTCAGCCTGCCTTTCGCGCCCGGGCGGGCCCCGCCGGCCCATGCCCGCACCAAACTCGGGCAGACTAGCACAGCCGCCGGGCCGAGCGAGGCGGCCGCGGGCTCACTCGCCCTGGTCCAGCACCGCCATGAAGGCCTCCTGCGGGATCTCGACCGACCCGATGGCCTTCATCCGCTTCTTGCCCTCTTTCTGCTTCTCGAGCAGCTTTCGTTTGCGTGACACGTCGCCGCCGTAGCACTTGGCGGTCACGTTCTTGCGCATCGACTTGATCGTCTCGCGGGCGATGATCTTGCCGCCGATGGCAGCCTGCAGGGGGATCTCGAACTGGTGGCGGGGGATCTCTTCACGCAGACGCACCAGCAACTGGCGGCCGCGGTACTCGGCGTTGTCGCGGTGGCAGATCAGAGAGAGGGCCTCGACCGGGTCGCCGTTGACGAGAATGTCGACCTTGGCCAGGCGGTCGGCCTTGAACCCCAGCAGGTGGTAGTCCATGGTGCCGTAGCCGCGGGTGATCGACTTCAGCTTGTCGAAGAAGTCGTAGATGATCTCAGCCAGGGGGATCTCGTACTCGAGGATCTGCCGCGACTCGGAGACGACCGTCTGCCCCTTGTAGATGCCGCGCCGGTTGCCGCACATGGCCATGATGTCGCCGATGAACTCCTTCGGCGTCATGATGTCGAGGCGGACGATCGGCTCGCGCAGCTCCTTCCACACCGAGCCGTCGGGCAGCTCGGCGGGGTTGGTGATCTGCAGCACCTCGCCGTCGGTCTTCTCCAGCTCGTAGGTGACAGTGGGGGCGGTCTGGATAATCTCGACGCCGCCCTCACGCTCCAGCCGTTCCTGGATGATGTCCATATGCAGCAGGCCGAGGAACCCGCAGCGGAACCCGAAGCCCAGAGCCTCGGAGTGCACCGGCACGAAGGTGAACGAGGCGTCGTTGAGGCTGAGCTTGGTGATAGCCTCGCGGAGTTCCTCGAAGTCGTTGCCCTTCGCGGCCGAGCCCGACGTGGGGTAGAAGTCGCAGAACACCATCTGCCGCGGCTCCTTGTAGCCGGGCAGGGGCTTGGGCGCCGGGTCGGTGTCGAGAGTGATGGTGTCACCGACGCGGACGTCCTTCAGCGTCTTGATGTTCGCGACCAGGTAGCCGGTCTCGCCCGGGCCGAGCGACTCGACCTTCATCGGCTTGGGCGTGTACTTGCCGAGCTCGGTGACCTGGAACGTCCGGCCCGTGCCCATCATCCGGATCTTTTCACCCACGCGGAGCCGCCCGTCGAAGACGCGGATGTAAATCACCACGCCCCGGTAGTCGTCGTAGTGCGAGTCGAAAATCAGCGCGCGGGTCTGCGACACCTCCGGCTGGCGCGGGGCCGGCAGACGGTCGCAGATCGCCGCCAGCAGCTCGGGGATGCCGATGCCCGACTTGGCCGACACGTAGATGCAGTCTTCCGCCGGCAGGCCCAGCACCTGTTCGATCTCCATCGCCACCCGGTCGGGGTCGGCCGAGGGCAGATCGATCTTGTTGACCACGGGGATCAGCGTGAGGTTGTTCTCCATCGCCATGAAGGCGTTGGCGACCGTCTGGGCTTCGACGCCCTGGGTCGAATCGACGACCAGGATGGCGCCCTCGCACGCGGTGAGCGCACGCGACACCTCGTACGAGAAGTCGACGTGGCCGGGTGTGTCGATGAAGTTGAGCATGTACAGCTCAGACCGCGGGTCGTAGGCGGGCTTGCCCTTCTTGGGCTTGGCGGGCGCCGGAGCCGGGGCTTCACCCGGGGTGGCTTCGACATCCGATTCCAACTGATCGAGCTTCGATCCCGGAACATGGTGGTGCGTCACCGTTACCGCCGAGGCCTTGATCGTGATGCCGCGCTCGCGCTCGAGATCCATGGAGTCGAGCATCTGCTCGCGGGCTTCCCGCTCGGAAACCGCGTTGGTCGAAGTCAGCAGCCGGTCGGCCAGCGTGGACTTGCCGTGGTCGATATGGGCGATGATCGAGAAGTTGCGGATGTGCATGGTGGACAGGGGGCCGCCCGCGGCAGGCCGGCGGCGGGTGGAGTTCAGGCGTCTCGGTAAAGTTCGATCGCTGGAGCGGTTGGATGAGGCGGATCACGGACGGTAGGGATACGTTCGCCATTGTAGGCGGAACCCGGCCGCGGCCCCGCGGATCAGAGCCGACTTGTGGACGCCCCGCCCTCAACCCCAAGGGCCGCGGCGATCATCATCGCTTGGTCGCGATGAGCTCGTAGACCGGGGGGCAGACGGCGAACGCGCTGGGGTTGGCCGCGGCCGCATTCCAGTGGGCGAAGAACGCGTCGGCGTCGGCCTGCGTGATCGCCCCCATCGCGATGAGCTTGGGGACGTACGTCCGCCACCAGGTATCGGGCCAGGCCCACATCGAGAGATTGTCGGAGTTCGCCCCCGCCGCGGCCGGAGGCTGGGCCAACCGGTGGTGCAGGTGCAGGCGGGTCACGTCCAGACCGGCTTCCCGGCAGAACCCCGGCAGGCGGCCGACGACATCCGGGTCGCCGCCGCGCGAACGCCAGGACTGGGCGGTGGCGTCGATGACCTTCTGGTACGCCCGAGACCGCGGGGCGATGGTCATCGTGGCGTAATCGAAGTAGTCGAACACGATGAAGCGGCCGCCGGGCTTCAGCAGGCGGGCGACGCCCCGCACCACGGCGGCAGGATCGGGCACAAAGCAGAGCACCCAGCGGGCCCACGCCAGGTCCACGGAAGCGGGGGGTATGGCTGTGGACTCCAGTCGCTGCACATCGGCGTGATGCGGCCGGATGTTGCCGAGGTGCCGGGCCGCGGCTGCCGCCGTCAGGGCGTGAACGTACGTCGCGGATTCTTCCACCGCGTGGACCACGCCCGTTGGGCCGACGAGCTGCGCCAGGTCGAACGAGGCGTGCCCGGGGCCGGAGCCAAGGTCCAGAACGGTCTGACCCGGGGTGATGGCGGCGTGCTTCCATGCGGCGTGCGCCGCGTCGGACCAGAGACGGTGCTGGAGGCCGAGCCGGGCCGCCTCAGCGGGGTCCGTGCCGAGGACGTAGTCAGCCTGGGCCACGCTCTGAACGGAACTGGGATGGGTCATGGTCGCTGGGGTTGAACAGGGTGAGAGAGCACTTTGCGCGGAGGAGCGTACCCGAGATCGGTGCCCCACGGCGTGCGTCGGCGGTCGGGGCGGGGCGCCACGGTGCGGTAGCGCGATTCGCCGGCGGAGACGGTGCGGATCGCCAGACCACGGATGACGACCCGGGTTCATGGTGCCGCGATCTGCCGGGCGGCCGCCCACCGTCGTGCGAGCGGTGTCACTTCGCCCACGCCGCCTCCAGCGCCTTGAGCGCCTCCTCGGCCAGCCGGGTTCGCGCGTGATCGGGGCCCAGCAGGCGGGTGAGCAGGCCCTTTGCCTCGTTCAGGGCGGCCTCGGCGCCGGCAAAGTCCCTTGTGCCCGTGAGCGCCCGGCCCTGCCAAGTGAGCACCGCGCCCAGCAGCATGTGGCCCTCGGGAAACACCCGCCGGGCCGCGGGAACGGCCTTGGCGTAGATCGCCGCGGCGTCTGCGAACTCGCCCCGTTCGACGAGCGAAGAAGCGTAGTTGTGCTGGGCGATAACGGTGTCGGCATGGTCCTGCCCCAGGATCTGCATCCGACCGTCGATGACGCGCCGGTACAGCGGCTGGGCGGCGTCGAAGCGGTCGGTGCTCGAGTAGAGCAGTGCGAGATTCGAGCACGCCGTCAAGGTGCGGGTGTGCTCGGGGCCGTACGCCCTTTCGGCGATTCGGGCGGCCTCGACCATCAGCGGTTCGGCCTCGTCGAGCCGGCCCTGATCCTGGTAGAACGCCGAGAGGTTGTTGGCCGCGAAGAAATTCTCGGCGTGCTCAGGTCCGTAGACGCGTCTGATGAGCGTGACGAGTTCTTTGAGAAGAGGCTCGGCGTCGGCCGGCCGGTGGATCTCGACGTAGAACGTCGCGAGGTTGTTGAGGATCGTCAGCGTGTTCGGGTGCGTTGGTCCCAGGTGCTTGCGGGCGATGTCGTGGGCCTTGGTGTACAGGCTCAGCGCTTCGTCCGGTTTGTTCTGCCGCGAGCGCAGGCGGGCCAGATCGTTGTAGTACAGGGGAAGAGCCGGGTCGGACTGGCTGATCTGGCCGAGCACCGGAACAATATTGGCGGCGTAGATCGCCTCGGCCTTGTCGAGCTGGTTCGCCGCCACGAAGAACACCGCCAGGTTCGACCAGGCGGCCACCGTGTCGGGATGCACCACACCCAGAGCCTTGGTCCGGGCGTCGATGACCCGGCGGTACAACTGCTCGACGTCGTCGTTGCGCTCAAGGTTTCGGTACATCACCGCCAGGTTGTTGACGGCGGCGAGAGTCTCCGGTGCTTCCGGGCCCAGAGCCCCATCGAGAAGCCGCACCGACGCCTCGGCGTGCGGGATCGCGAGGCGGTACTCGCCCAACGCCGCGTAGGCGCCGGCGATGGTATCGCGGAGCGTGCCGGCGACCACCGGCTGGCCGGCGAGCTCGGCGTCGATCCTCGCCGAGGATGTGTCGAGCATCTGCCGCAGAATGGACGTATCCCGACCCTGGGCCACCTCCGGATCGACGGCGGCGAGCGTCGTGCGGAGGAACGACGCCACCTGGCTGGCCCGCGCGGCCTCGGTGTCGGCGCGGTCTCGCTGGGCGCGTGTCTGCACGAGCAACGCCGAAATCACGACGAACGCCGCCACCACACCAAGGCAGAAAATGCCGGCGACGGCGAGCGGCGCCTTGTTCCGCCGCGCGAACTTGCGGAGGCGGTACACGGTCGAGGGGGGCCCCGCCGCGACGGGCTCGTCGATCAGGAAGCGCTCGAGGTCGGCCGCGAGTTCATTGGGCGAGTCGTAGCGGCGGGCCCGGTCCTTCTCGAGACACTTCAGGATGATCCAGTCCAGCTCGCCGCGCAGCGTTCGGAACAGCGTTCTGACGTCCGTCGACCGGCACCGGGCGAGTTCCTCGGCCGAGTAGATCGGGAAGGCCGCCACCGGTCCCGTCTCGGAAGGTGAGAGGCGCTCGGTCGACGCGTCGGCGGCCTTGCGCGGGTTCGAGGCGACCTTGTTCGAGGGGCGCGGTGGCTCCTGCTCGCGGATGATGCGCTGCATGCCGGCCACCCCCGCGTGCCGGAGCGTGTCGGAGTCGAACGGCAGGGCGCCGGTGAGCAGTTCGTAGAGCACCACGCCCAGCGCGTACACGTCGGCCCGCGTGTCGAGATCGCTGAAGTTGTTGTCGGCCTGCTCGGGCGGCATGTACTCGGGCGTGCCGATGAGCTGGCCGGCTTCGGTTCGGAGGTCGGCCGGCGAAGCGGAGGCCGTCACGGCCTTGGCGACGCCGAAGTCGATGACCTTCGGCACCGGCGCGTCGTCGATCGTCTGGATCAAGATGTTCGACGGCTTGAGATCCCGGTGGATGATGCCCTTGTGGTGGGCGTGCTGCACCGCCCGGCAGACCTGGATGAACAGGCGGATCCGATCCGCGATCGGCAGCCGCGATCGGTCGGCGTAGTCGGTGATCGGCAGGCCGGGGACGTACTCCATCACGAAGTACGAACGCCCCGCCTCCGTGAGCCCCGCGTCGTAGATGCGGGCGAGGCCCGGGTGGTCCATGAGGGCCAGGGCCTGCCGCTCGGCGTGGAAGCGGGCAAGGATCTCGCGCGAGTCCATGCCCAGCTTCAGCAGCTTGATCGCCACCCGCCGCCTGACGGGCTCGGATTGATCGGCCAGATAGACCACCCCGAAGCCGCCTTCTCCGAGGCACCGGACTACTCGGTAGGGGCCGATGGTCTGCGGGTGCTCGCCCGGCACCTCGGGCATCCGCATGATCTGCGAAGGTGAGACCGCGGTGGGGTGGGAGGTTTCTCGATCGCCCATCTGGCGCGCAGTGTAGGTCCGCCGGCGGCTACCGCCGAGCCGGTTCGGCCGGCACCGTCGGAGAAGGCGTCGGGTGCCGCCATGCCCAACGGACAAATAGCCCGAGCTGCGTGGCCAAGATGACCGCAACCGTCAGCAGCAGCAAACGCTCCACGCCGTTCAGCTGCAACCCGCGAGCGGCCGGAGGGGGCCCCTGGGCAAGGGAAGCGTTAGGTCGTTGCGGGCCCGTCACCGCCCGGTCCCGGGTTGCTCGGCCGCGGGGCTCGCCGCGGGGGCCGACGGGCCCGGGGGAATCTCGGAATCCTGCCCCCGGGGCTCGCGCGGAGCGAGTGCATCCGGGAGCGGCGACGGGAACCGAGGCTCGGGGGGTGGCGGGGTGTCGGGGTAGATGGCTTCCCAGCCCCCGCCGAGCGCTTTGTACAGAGAGATCAGGTTCGTGGTCACCTGCCGCTCCGACACCACGAGCTGGTCCTGCAGAGCGTACAGCTGGCGCTGCGAGTCGAGGACCGAAAGAAAGTCCGTGAGACCCTTCGTGAACAGCTCGTTGGCCAGATCGACCGCGCGCTGCTCGGCCGCCACCGACTCGGCAAGGCTGGTGCGCCGGGTCTGCTCCCGGGCGTAGTTGGTCAGGCTGTTCTCGGCGTCTTCCAGCGCGGTGAGCACCGCCTGCTGATAGCGGATGGTCGCCTGATCGGCCCGGGCCTCCTGCACGGCGATGTTGCTCCGCACGCGGCCGGCGCTGAAAAAGTTCCACCGCACCGCCGGTCCGAACGACCAGAAACGGGCCGGGCTGTCGAACCACTCGCCCACTTCAGAGGACGCGAAGCCGAACTGCCCGGTGAGCGAGAAGCGGGGGAACAGATCCGCGGTCGCGACGCCGATGCGGGCCGTGGCGGCCGCGATGTCCCGCTCGGCCCGGCGGATGTCGGGGCGGCGCCGGAGCAGATCGGAGGGAAGGCCCACCGGCACCGACGGCGGGATGGGCGGGATCGGCCGTGCCTCGGAGAGCTCGGCGAGCAGGTCGCCGGGATTCCGGCCCGAGAGCACCGCCAGCCGGCGGGCCGACTGGTCCACCGCCGCGCGGATCGAAGGGATCTGGGCCTGGGTGCTCGCGAGATTCGATCTCGCTCGCGCCAGGTCGAGCTCGCTGGCGATGCCCGCTTTGAAGCGGGATTCGGCGAGTTCGACCGTGGACTGCTGCACCCGGACGTTGTTGCTTGCGATCTCCAGCCGACGCTGCGACGACCGTAGATCGACATAGTTGGCGGCGACCTCGGCGGTGAGAGAGACCAGCACGTCCCGGATGTTCTCCGCGGCCGAGGCGATCTCGGCTTCCGCAGCCTCGACTCCCCGCCGGGTCCGTCCGAAGACGTCGAGCTCCCACGTGGCGTCGAAGCCGGTCTGGAAGTTGTCGTACTCACCGAAGTTCGAGAATCGCCCCTGGGAGGTGCTGGCGCTGTTGCGGCCCCGCGAGTACGAGCCCGAGGCATCGGCCGAGGGCCAGAAGTCGGCCGCCACGACCCCGCGCTGGGCTCGGGCCTCACGCAGCCGCGCGCGCGCGGCACGCAGGTCGAGGTTTCCCGCGACCGCGCGGTCGATGAGCTCGTTGAGCTTGGGATCGTTGAGCGTCGTCCACCACCTGGCGGCCTCGGCGGAGGCGCTGGACGGCCCGCCGGCCAAAGTCTGCTGCCACGACGCCGGAACCTCGGGCATCGGAGGGGCGTAATTTGGCCCCACGGTGCAGCCGGCGAACACCGCGGCCAGTGACATCGGGAGGGGAACGGAGCGGCGGATGAGCGAACGCATCAGTTTCGAGCCTCCGGGGCCGCGGCGGCCGAGCCGGACGCCGGGGCCGAGGTGGGACGTGCGAGGCCGTCGATGAAGACGTCCATCTGCTGGCCGACATAGACCGGCAGCCGCTCGCGCGGGAAAGAGTACAGAACCTGAAGAACGCGCGTGTCGACACGCTCCGATGAGTCGCCCGTGAGCGAGCGCTTCGGCACGACGTAAGGCTCGATGCGCACGAACTTCAGGTCGGTCTTCAGCTGCTTGTTGCCCCGGACGAACGCGGTGGCCTTCGCGTTGGGCGTGATGCGCCAGGCGTCGTTCTCGTCGATGTCGACGCGGATGTGCAGCGTGTCGGTGTCGCCCATCAGCATGAGCGGCGTCGCCACCGGGCCGACGTTGGCGAACTCTCCGAGGCGCACGTTCACCTGCAGCACATCGCCGTTGACCGGCGCCCGGACGGTCAGACGATCGAGGTCGGTCTTCACGGTCGCCACCTGGGCCGCCGCGGCGCGGACGTTGGCCTCGGCGATCGCGAGGTCCGGCTTCCAGGCGCCGGCCTTCAGCAGGTCGAGGTCGGCCTTGGACTGGGCCAGGCGCGCCTCGGCCGAGGCCACGGCGAAGCGGCGCTGGGCCAGAGCATCCTGCGACACGGCGCGGGGGTCCTCGACCGCGCTCATGAGCGCGAATTGGTTGCGGGCATCCTCGAGCATCGCGGTCATTTCCTTGACCTTGGCCTCCGCCGGCGGCACATCCTCCGGGCGGGGAAGAGCCCGCATCCGGGCCAGGTTCTGCTGGGCCGAGGCCAGGGCCGCCTCGCGCACCTCGAGCTCGGCCGAGAGCGCCCGGGCGTCGATCGAGAACAGCGGGTCGCCCGCGGTCACCTTGGCACCCGCGACGACGTACACCTTGGAGACGATGCCGGCCAGCTGAGTGCCGATCGCGATGTTCTGCGTGCTCGCCTCCACGATGCCGGCGCCGGCGACCGGCGTGTTGAACGGCGAACTGGCCGGCTCGGCAACAGGCGGGGCGGGCGTCACGGGGCGGCTCTCGCTGCGAACCGTGTACACCGCCGCGGCAACGCCCGCGACGGCCAGAACAGGGATGACGTACTTTCGGACGAACATGGCTTGCCTTTCACTGTGGTCGGTGGAACGGGCCTGGTGGTCCGGTGGTGAGGTCGAGGCTGGGAGCGTGCCTGGGTGGGTGGTGGTGGGGGGGCGGAACCGGGGGCGATCTACTCTTCTGCGTGAAGGTGATTGGGATCGTCGACGATCTTCACCACGCGGCCGTCGTCCATCTTCGCGATCCGGTCGGCGAACCCGAAGATGCGGGCGTCGTGCGTCACGATCACGAGCGCCCGATCGGGCTGCAGCGCGACGGTCTTGAGCAGACGCATGATCACATGGCCGGTCTCGTGGTCGAGCGCACTCGTCGGCTCGTCGCACACGATGAGCTTGGGCTCGTGGATCATGGCCCGGGCGATCGCGACGCGCTGCTGCTGGCCGCCCGAGAGCTGATTCGGGTACGAACGCCAGCGGGATTCGAGCCCCACCTGCGCCAACCGGTCCTGGGCTTTGCGGACAGCCGCGGCGCGGGACTCGCCCAAGATCATGAGCGGCACGGCGACGTTCTCCGCCGCGTTGAGCGTCGGGATCAGGTTGAACGCCTGAAAGACGAAGCCGATCTTCTGCCCGCGCCAGAGCGTGCGGGCCCGCTGCGACATGGCAGAGAAGTCCTGATCGAACACCGAGCACTCGCCCTCATCGCGGTCGAGAATGCCGGCGATCACGGAGATCAGCGTCGTCTTGCCGCAGCCCGACGGGCCGACGAGCATCATCAGCTCTCCCTGCCGCACGTCCAGATCGATGCCGCGCAACGCGATGACCTTGGCATCACCGGATCCGTAGTGCTTGGTGACGTTCCGGCAGCGGATCGCCAGGGCGGATGTTTCGGCGGGAGAGTCCGATCGAGATGGTGAGGCGGTGATCATGGGTGTCATTCGGGCTTTTCGGGCGGGTTGACGGGTCGGTGCCGGATGAGGGCCGGTGTCGGCCATGGCGGTGGTTGGGGGTTGCGGGCGGGGGGTCAGGCTCGGAAGACGATGGCGGGCTCCAGGCGAAGGACCTGCGTGAGACTCAGCACGGCGGCCACGGCGCAGATCACCAGAATCGCGATCGCGGCGATCACGGGGATCCACCAAGGCATCATGAACGCCAGGCCAGCGTTGCCGACGAGCTTGCCGAGCAGGCTGCCAAAGCCGATCCCGATGCCGTAGCCAAGGACGCCGACCGCGAAGACCTGCGCGAGAACCATGATGATCAGCGTCAGCCCGGTGGCGCCCATCGCCTTCAGCGAGCCGTAGTAGCGCAGGCTGTCGAGCGTGAAGTTGTAGAGCATCTGGCCGCAGATGAGCACGCCGATGACAAAGCCCAGCCCCACGGCGAGGCCGAAGTTCACCAGGATCCCGGTCTCTGTGAGGATGTAATCCCGGGTCACCGCGGCGAACTCCTCGTTGGTCCGGGCGGTGAGGCCCGTCGCCGCATGAATGTCGCGGGCGACGGCCGCCAGATCGGCCCCGGGCTGCGTCTTCACGAGCACGTAGGTCAACATCTTCCGCTCGGCGGGGGCGATCGACAGGGCTCGCGAGTACGTCGTGTAGATCACCGGTTCCCAGAAGAAGCTCTTGGACGCCCGGTACGTGCCGGCCACGCGTACCTCGTGGTCGTTGATGTCGAACCGGTCGTTGTAGCGGAGGTGCCCGCCGGCGTTCCTGAGCCGCAACTTCTGCGGCGCGGCGTCGTGATCGATGAGCACCGCCCGGTCCTGCCGCAGGTCGGCCAGTGAGCCCTCGACCATCGAGGGGGGGCCGCCTGTCAGCGTCGCGTCGTCAATGCCCACGAGGATGCACGTGGCGCGGGTCCCGTCGCCCAGCCGGGCCTTCAGAAATCCCTGGTAGACGGGGACCGCCCACCGCACGCCCGCCACGCCGCGCACCTGCTGCAGCACGGTGTCGCGGAGATTGAGCGAGTCCTGCGAGAACCGCACCTGCTCGTCCATCACCCAGAGATCGCCCTGGGCCGTGTCGCGGATGAACGACCCGGTCTGGTGCGCCAGGCCCACGAGGATCGACGACTGCTGCACGATCAGCAGGGTGGCGAAGGCGACACCCGCGAGGAGCCCGAGATACTTCAGGCGGTCGCCGATCAGCATTTTCAACGCGACGAAGATCATGGTGGGGGTGTGCTCAGCGGTGCCGGTGGTGCGGGGCGGACAAAGGACCGGGGTGGTCGGCGCTCGGCGGGCCGGCCGTCGGGACGCCGCGCGGGGCGGCAGCGCGGCCGTTTGCGGCGGTGTGCCGGGGGGTCATGGCTTGAACTCCGAGGCGGCCGCCGGGCTGAGCACGCCGATGAGGATTCCGTCGAGCATGACCTTTGTCCGGCGTTCGAGGCTCCGCCACGACAGCCAGGGGTCCTGGCCGTGGGTGATCTGCAGCGAGGCGATCCCGTGCACCCCGGCCCACAAAACCTGCGCCAGCAACTCGGGGTCCTTGTGCTCGGGGCGGAACACGCCGCGGTCCATCGCCTGCCCGATGGCCGAGCGGAGAGCCGCGTAGCCGTTGCGCTCGGGGTCGTCCTTCTCGGCGAGCGCCGCCTGATCGGGCTCGACCTCGGCCGGTGAGGGTGTGAGGAACATGAACCGGTACTGGTGCGGGTTCTCGACGGCGAACCGCACGTACGCGGCGCCGATGCGGTGGATCCGCTGCACCGGGTCCTCGACCCGGGCGACCCGGATCAGGGCCTCCGACAGCCGTCCGAAGTCGCGCCGGCAGAGCGCCCGCATGAGGTCGGCCTTGTCCTTGAAGTGCGTGTAGAGAGCGGGAGCCGTGTACTCGATCGCGTCGGCGACCTTCCGCAGGCTGACCGCCTCGTACCCCTCCCGCACGAACAGGTCGCGGGCGGCGTTCAGAATGCGGTCCTGAACGGCGGCTTTCTCTCGGGCTCGGCGGTCGGCTGAGGGCATGGCGGAGTGGGTCGGATCCTGGTCGAGGTTCAGTTAACGCCGTTAGTCTATCGACGATCGTTCGCTAGTCAATCACTGTGCGGTTGTTTTTGACTGATTGCCCGCAATCGGGGCCGGGGAACCCCCGGGCCCGGCCCCGCTAGCCCTTGAACACGATCGCGGGCTCGAGCCTGATCACCTTCCAGATCGAGAGCAGCGACGCCAGGATGCAGATCACCGTGACCGCCCCGCCGGTGATCACCAGCGTCTGCCAGATCAGTCGGAACGAGAGCTCGGTGCGCCCGGAGAGCTGACCGAAGAGCGACGCAACCCCCACCCCAAGCCCGTATCCGATCACGCCCACCACCAGCGCCTGAAGCATGATCATCCCGAGCAGGCGCGCGTTCCCGGCGCCCATGGCCTTCAGAGCTCCGAAGTGGCGCAGGTTATCGACGGTGAACAGGTAGAAGGTCTGGCCGGCGATGGCGGTGCCGACGAAGAAGCCCAGCAGCACCGCGATGCCGAAGTTGATCGGGATGCCGGTGAAACGGACGAAGTACATCACCGTCTTCCAGGCGAAGTCGTCGCGGGTCATCGCGAGCAGGCGAGGCGAGCCGTCGGGCCCGAGCGAAGACTCCATGATCCGACGGCACAAATCCTTGTGATCGACGCCGGGCTCGGCTTTCACGAGAACAAACGAGAGCAGATTGCGTTCGCGCGGCGCGAACGTGGTGGCCCGCGAGTACGTGGTGTAGACCACCGGCTGCGACTGGAACGTACGCGACACCCGGCAGATGCCGACGACGATCGCCCTCCGGTCGTTGAGCTCCAGCGTGTCTCCGATCTTCAGTGGCTCGGGCCTGGCACCGGGGATGGGGTTGCCCGATGCGTCCTCGGGTATCCGCGCGAGCCTCCCCTTGGCGCCAACCTCGTCCACGATCACCCCGTCGGCCCTGCGCAGGTCGGCGAGCGACCCCTCGACCATCTCCGGCGGTCCACCGATGAGCGTGGTGTCGTCGAGCCCGATGACGTTGCACTGCTGGAAGTTGCCGTTCTGCAGGCGGGCCTTGAGGATGCCCTTGTACAGCGGCATCGCCCACTCCACACCCTCGATCCCGCGCACTCGGAGCAGGACGGTCGAGGAGATGGGCTTGATGTCGTCGACAAACTGCACCTTCGGGTCCATCACCCAGATGTCCGGCAGCGCCGTGTCGGTGATGAAGCCGAACGTGCGGGTCATCAGTCCCACGAAGATCGAGGCCTGCTGGGTGATCAGCAGCGACGCGAACGCGATACCCAGGAGAATGCCGAAGAACTTGGCGCGATCGCCGATAAGCATCCGGAAGGCGACGAACCTCATGCCAAAGCTCCGTTTCGATTGGGCGGCGAACCGCGCCGTCGGGGAGGGGAGAGAACCGGTTCGGACGGGGATGGGGCGGCGGCCCGGATCGCGGCGGCCGAGAAGGCCGCGATATGCCGCGACGCCGCCGCCCGCTCGGCAGGGCCCAAAGTCAGGTCGGGGTGAAGCCGGCGGATCACCGGCTGGGCGTGCTTGTAGAACAGGCACTGGCCGACCACAGAGAAGCAGCACCGCCTCAGCAGCGGTTCGGACTGCCCGGCCGGTCCGAGGAGGTCGCGGACGATCCCGCGGAGGGCCTCGTACTGCGGGCGGATGAAGCGGTCGGTGATCTGGTCGAGCGCGTGGGTCGGCTGGATGATCTCGCGGGCCATCAACTGCCCGTGCCACGCCGGTCGGCCCTCATCGAGCATCCGCTCGAGGAAGTCGCGGACGAAGACCTCCAGCATCTGCTCGGGCGAGAGACCCGGAGGCGGCGTTGTGGGCCCCGGGTATCGGTCGAGCGCGGCCTGGTGGGAATCCCGGAGCACCGCGTTGTAAAGACCGCGTTTGCCCCTGAAGTGGTAGTTCACGGCCGCCAGGTTCACACCCGCGCGGGCGCAGATGCCGCGGACCGTGGCCCGCTCGTACCCGAACCGAGCGAACTCCTCTCCCGCCGCCCGCAGAAGGCGGCGGGGGGTGTCGTCGGCGTCAGCGGATGGGCGGGTTCGTGGGGCCACGGGGGAGGCAGAGCAAGGTGAACAAGCGTATCAAACGCGCGTTTGACTTCCCCTCCGCTTCCGTCGGCCCACCCCGCGCGGATTCGCCCACGGCGAGGGAACTGGTTCTGAAACAAGTGAAAAAACCTCGCCGCATCAGGCTGATGCCTGACATGTCCCGGACATTCGAGTCTCGATAAGCCCCGGGCGGCCGCGGCCCGGGCTATGTTGCTCGGGGTCGGTGAGAGGCGCGGCGCGGCGATGCGCGGAGGCCGATCGATGGTGCGACTCTTGAAAGCGTGCGGGGCCGTGACTCTGCTGGCGGCCTTCGCGGCCCCGGCGGCGGCGCAGGACAAGGCCGTGGCGGTGGTCGGAGCGCGGGTCATACCCATCTCGGGCGCACCGATCGACGACGGCGTGCTCCTGGTGAAAGACGGGAAGATCATCGCCGCGGGCCCCGCCGCCAGCGTGCAGGTCCCGGCCGACGCTATCACCATCGACGCCCGGGGCAAGGTGGTGATGCCCGGGCTGGTCGACACGCATTCGCACATCGGCGGCATCGGCGGTGCCGATGGCTCGGCGCCGCTCCAGCCCTCGGTGCGGATCTACGACTCGCTGAACTCCAACGACTCGGGCTTCAAGCGGGCCCAGGCGGGTGGTCTCACAACACTCAACGTGATGCCCGGCTCGGGGCATCTTCTGTCGGGGCAAACGGTGTACGTCAAGGCGCGGAACGCCCGGACCATCGAGGGCATGATGCTCCGCGACGAGCGCCTGGCCTCGGGCGTGGCGGGGGGCCTGAAAATGGCCAACGGCACGAACCCGATGCGCGATGCACCGTTCCCCGGCACGCGCGGCAAGTCGGCGGCCCTTGTCCGTGAGCTGTTCGTCCGGGCGCAGGACTACCGGCAGAAGACCGCCCAGGCGGCGGCCGACGACCCCAAGCGCCCGGCCCGTGATCTCGGGCTCGATGCGCTTTCGGAGGTCCTCGACGGCAAGCGGATCGTGCACCATCACACCCACCGGGCCGACGACATCGCGACGGTCCTTCGGATGCAGAAGGAGTTCGGCTTCAGGGTCGTCCTGCACCACGTAAGCGAGGCCTGGAAGGTGGCGGGCGAGATCAAAGCGGCTCAGGACGCCGGAGGGGTGCTTGGCTGCTCCGTGATCCTGGTCGACTCGCCCGGCGGGAAGCTTGAAGCGGCCGAGATCAGGTACGACACCGGGGCCATCCTCGAGAAGGCGGGCGTTCGCACGGCATTCCACACCGACGACTGGATCACCGACTCGCGGGTGTTTCTCCGGATGGCTGCGCTGGCCGTCCGGGCCGGTATGTCCCGCGAGGCGGCGCTGCGTGCCCTCACGCTGTCGGGGGCCGAGATGCTTGATCTCCAGTCCCGAGTCGGCTCGCTCGAAGCCGGCAAGGATGCGGACTTCATCGTGCTCAGCGGCGATCCGCTGAGTGTGTACACCAAGGTCGAGCAGACCTGGGTCGATGGGGTGAAGGTCTTCGACCGTTCGGACCCCAAGGACCGCCTCTACGCCACCGGTGGTTTGGGCGCCGGCCACGATCAGAGCCCGTACTTCTGCTGCTTCGGCAGCGACGCCGCGGGCGGGTGGGCCTGGCGTTTCGGTGGGAACGCGGCGGGGAACTCGGAGGCGGCGCCATGAAACGAGTCATCTTCACCGCCGGCTTTGGTTTCCTGATCTGGGCCGGCGCGGCGTTCGCACAGGTCGCGGTACGAGGCGAAGTCGTCCACACGATGGGCCCCGCCGGATCGATCCGCGACGGCGTCGTGGTGATCGAAGGGGGCAAGATCACCGCCGTCGGACCGGCCGCGTCGACCGCGGTGCCTCAGGGCTTGCGTGTGCTCCGCGCCGCGGTGGTGACGCCCGGTCTGGTCGACTGCCACGGCACGATCGGGCTCACGGGCCTCTACAACTCGCGGCACGACTCCGACCAGATCGAGCGGTCTTCCCCGATGCAGCCCGAGCTGCGTGCGATCGATGCGTACAACCCCCAGGAGCCGTTGATCTCGTTCGTACGCTCGTTCGGCGTCACCACCGTGAACACAGGCCACGCGCCCGGGGAGCTTATCTCGGGTCAGACCGCGATCTTCAAGCTCACGGGCAACACCGTCGAGGAAGCGGTGGTGAGGCCGATGTTCGCGGTCGCGGCCACGCTCTCGCCCATGGCCGAGAAGGACGGCGCCAAGAGCCCCGGCACGCGGGGCAAGATGGTGGCCATGCTCCGCGAAGAGCTCGTCAAGGCCCGGGAGTACGCGGCGAAGCAGGCCCGCAAAGCCAAGGGCGACGAGCCGGGCGATGCCGACAAGCGCGACGACGCCGATGCCAACCCCCGTGCCGCGGGTGGCGCTGTTGGGGGGAGTGGGGCGGGTGGGAGGCGGGGTG
>JACVCL010000122.1 GCA_016742075.1 Phycisphaerales bacterium | reverse complement strand
CGGCGCCGGCGCAGGAGTGGGAAAAACGCCCACCGTCCACCGCCGCCGTGGCCTCAAACCATCACCCCGCAGACCGACAGGCCTCGCGGCACGATCGCCCGCAACGAACACGCCGTCAACAACTTCCACGGCGACATCGACCACTCCGGCGAAGACTTCAAACACCACGGCGCAGCCACCACCTCCGCGTCTGGCATGCCCCCGGAAAGGGCCTCATCAAACACGGCGACACCGCCCCGGTCTCGTTCAAGAACCCCAAGCAGCCGTGAACGGCAGACCGATCAGCCCCGCCGCCGCCGCCGCGCCACCACGCCCGCCGCCAGCAGCACCACCGCCGTGCCGGGCGTGGGCACCACGATCTGGTCGGTCAGCGACCACTCCTCCACGCCATCGTCGGAGCTCATGTTGTCGCCGAAGCGGCTGAACAGGATGAAGTAGCTCGTCGGCGAGAACCCCGACAGCACCGACACCGGCAGCAGGAACCGAACGTCGCCCTGCCCCGAGCCGGCATTCAGGTTGAAGTCCATCGCCAGCCAGTTGTCGGTCGCCGCGTCGATGTCGTACACCAGCGTGCCGAGCGACGCGATGTTGGCCGTGTTCTGGCCCCCCATCGGCGAGATGAAGATCTTCAGCTGGTCGAGCGACAGGTACCGGTCCTGGTTGTTGTTGTTCTCGTTGATGTCCAGCAGGATCTCGTAGTACGGCACCCCGTTGACCACCCGGCCGCCAAGGTCCTGGATCTGCACGTCGTGCGTGTAGTTCAGCGTGCCCTTCTCATCGAACGCCGTCGGGCGGGCCGACGTGTTGTAACCCTGCTCGGTGTTGTTGGCCTGCACCCGCAGGAACGGCCGGATGTTGCCGGTCCCCGCCGTGCGGTAGTCGGTGGTCTCCCACAGCGCCCCGCCGATATTCACCGACGTCCCGGCCTGCGTCAGATCGATCATCCCGGCCCGGGCCGCGCCCGCCGAGAACACCGACAGCGCGATCACACTCATCACACAACGCGCACACGACATGAACTTCTCCTCCAGGCAACCGGCCGCGAAGCCGGCCAACATCTCCACCCGGCCCGATCCGCGGCACGCCGCGTCCCCAAGCCGAGGGCCGAAGAAGGTACACCAGCCTCGCCGGACCGAACAGCCCGCACCGTGCCGAATCCGCCAATTTCACCTGAATCAGGCCCGCCCTCGCGACGTTCCCGGACCCACCACCCACCCTTCCATGCAGCGATGTGAAACTGGGCAACTTCCCCGCCGCCACCGACCCAGCCTTACCACGGGCCCGACCCGCAGCTCGAGCCCCCCAGCCTCGCCTTCCCGTTCCAACCTCCCAACCCGCTCACGCCCCCCGACGCCCCCGCCCTCCTCGCCCCGGCAGGGGCGAAGCCCTGTCGCCACGGGCGCCGCTTCGACGCATCGAAGCCCGCCGACGCCCCGCCCGTGGTCACCGTGCCCCTCTTCGCCCGTGCCTAGGAGGGGCACAGGACTTCTCGTGGCCCCGCCGCCGCCGGGAAGCCCGGGTCCGACACCCCCTCGACTTCCCCGCCACCACCCCATCACATCCGCCGCCTCGCGAGCTCGAGTGCGTCACGAAGAGTCTGGCCGTCGGTCGGCATCTCGATCAACTCGCCATTGAACAGAATCGACTCGACGGTGACTCCGAGGTCCTCGTCACTAATCAGCCAGACGCCGTAGAAGTACGCGACAGTCATGATGACGTCGGGTTCGTGCTTGCTTCGCCAAAGAACCGGAATCTGTGGCAGGGCGCGCGTACCGTGGGCCACGGCGAGGACCGGCGGCGACAACGACAGCAGCCAGAGTTGGCCGGGCATCTTCGCGCTCCGGGCAAGTCTGCCGCACACCGGGAGCCCGTCCTCTGGTTGACCGCCGCGGCGCTGTTCGCCGAGCTGCGGACCGATGTCGTACCATCGAGACGGTTGTCCATCGGGCCCGCCCTCCATCTGTCGGATGGCCAATCGGGGCTGGAGAAAGAATCGTCCGTACCATCCGGTTTCGTGGGTGCGCACCCCCTGAGAAGTGGCAAGATAGACCAACCGGCTGTCGCGGCAAGTGGGGTTGATCGCGCATCCCGCACTGCACACCGAGGCTATGACGGCCAAACAGAGCCAAAGGCGAGATGTCCAGCAGATCGCGGCTCGAACAGCGCTCACGGAGGTCGCCTCACGAGGGTTACAAGGCTCGCGGCGCCGGTCCGCCATGCTACCGCCACGGGCCCGTCCGCTGGTCCGATCCCCCGGCTCCATCGCTGCAGTTGATGTTGAACGACTCAGGATGTCGTCGCTGTGAAAGTGCTCCGCTTCTGCGGAAACATGAATGGTCATGAATTGGGCCTCTCCGGAACCACCCCACGAAGACCACGGGTTCGCAAGAGTGTAGGCACATTCGGGCAGGCGGCCTGATGGCCGTCGCCACCCGCCCCACCGCCGCGTCGGCCGGGTGCGCCAATCCTCACGCCGCTCCCTCCCCGGCGATTCGCCCCGTGCCCACCTGATGGCCGCAGGGGGTGCCACGAAGTCGCGGGTCGGACAGCCGCCTCGTCTCCGGCGACGCGCCCGCGCGCCACCCGCCTCCGACCGCGCCGCAGGCCCAATCCCCGTCCCGACCCCCGCATCGCACCTCCCCGAGCGCTCACCGCGAACCCCACCCGCCACAAAATCCCAACCGCGAACAAAAAATCTTCACCCCGCCATCTCCGCGCTATCCCGCCACTCCCGCCCGTCCCGCCGCGCGGCGGCATCCCGCATCTCGTCCCCTGAGCGCTCAGGCGCGTCGCGCGCCGCCATGGGTAGAGGGGCGGCCATTCCGCCGCCCACAGTGGAGGCGCGGCCATGCAGAACCAGCGGAGTATTCCCGACGACGTCCGAGGTTCAGAGCGTTCGCGCTCCCACGGGCTGCTCGTTGCCAGTTCGCTCGCCGCGCCCTCACCGATCGCCGAGCATCCGTCGGAGCAGGTTGATCTGACCCGCGTGATAGGCATCGTGGGCCGCCACTCCGAAGATCATCCGTCGGACTTGGGTCGTATACCGCGACGCCGGCATCACCTCCACAGCCTCCAGGAACCGACGGTTCGTCTCGTCGAGCAGCTTCAGATCCTCGGTCCAGGCGTCCTCGTCGAGCACCGCCGGCAGGTCGGGCCAGTGCTGGCCGCGTCGGGGGAACCGTGATCGCTTGGCGATCTGGTTCAGCACTCGGTGTTTCCAGAACGCCGCGTGCAGGCAGTGCTGCCATATCGACCTGCGGCGTTCAATCGACGTCGCGGCGACCTTGGCCGAAACTTTCCGCAACGCGCTGTCGAGCGTCGGCCCCTGCCAGCCGCCCGAGACGCTGCCGCGGACGACCGCGAGCAACAGCCCGCGCTCCGCGACCAGGCTCGGCCCATGACGGGTTCTCGTGCGAGCACGGTCCTGAGAAACCGGTTTGGTTGGCATACTCGCTGGATCCTCATCCGCGGTCAGATCGGAGGTGCGGACGTGCTAACGTCATCGAACGAGCGGCCCGGCCGATCAGAGGACGCGACCAAACCGCCGAGTTCAGGCCATCAGCAGGTCGTACAACTCGGGGATCCCCTTGCCGTGCGTCGCCACCGTCTCGATCACCGGCCGCCGCCCGGCGATGTCGCGCAGGTCGCGCACCAACTGGTGCTGCCCGTGGTGGTCGGCCTTGTTGCACACGAACACATCGGCGATCTCCAGGATCCCCGCCTTGTCCATCTGCACCGCGTCGCCCATCCCCGGCACCAGCACCACCACCGTCCGGTCGGCGTGCTTGCGGATCCGCGTCTCGTTCTGCCCCGCGCCCACCGTCTCGATGAACAGCGTGTTGAACGCCCCCTGCCCCGGCGCCGCCGGGCACCCGCCGATCAGTTGCACGATCTCGTCCAGCGCGTGGTAGTCCTCCCCGCTGATCGCCAGCGACCGGTAGAACACCCGCTCCTCGAGACGGTTGAAGTCCACCCGCAGCCGGTCGCCCAGCAGCGCCCCGTTGGTGATCGGGCTCATCGGGTCGAACGCCACCACCGCGATGCGGCCCAGCTCGGGGCTGGCCTCGGCCCGCCGCGCGTGCTCGGCCGCCAGCGCCGCCACCAGCGTGCTCTTGCCCGCGCCCGGCGAGCCCGTGATGCCGAACACCCGCTGCGGCCGCCGGCGCGGCGCACCGGGCCGGCACGGCCGGTGGTTGTGCAGCAGCGAGATGTCGCGCGACAGCTGCGCCGTCGGGTGCCCCGAGGGCACCGTCTGCGGCAGCGGCCGCACCTCGCTCTTCACCGCCTCCACGATGTCCAGCAGGCCCGTGCCCGTCGTGAACAGCCGCTTCACCCCCGCCTGCAGCAGCACCGGGATGTCGTTCTGCGGCAGGATGCCCCCCATGTGCACCGGGATGTCCGGCCGCCCCAGGTCGCGCAGGCCCTCCACCAGCCGCGGCCCCAGCACCAGGTGGCTGTTCGACATCATCGACGCCGCGATCACGTCGCAGTCCTCATCCCGCGCCGAGATCGCCAGCGACCGCGGCGTCTGCCACAGCCCGGAGTAGATCACGTGCACCCCCGAGTCGCGCAGCGCCCGCGCGATCACCTTCACGCCGCGGTCGTGGCCGTCGAGGCCCATCTTGCCCAGCAGCACCCGCGGCCGGTGGTCCAGCGCAGCGCAGCGGTCGAGGCGCTCGAACTCGGTGGTGGCAACGTTGAGGGTCTGCGTCATGTCGGGGCCTGTGTTGGGGGGCGGGAAGGATAGTTGCGCACCCCTCGGGCGGAGCGGACACCCTCGGCGCGGGTCGCCGGTTGGGGGTGTTGCCGGGGCTTGAATCGGGGAAGGGGGGAATTTGGGTGGAACCGAAGGTGCCGCACGGGGTTCAACGGTTGGAGAGCCGGGGGCGTCCGAGGGCGTCCGAGGGCGTCCGGGGGACCGGGGGTCCGGGCCACCTGAATGTTCAGGGGGCCGGGCTTCGCGGCCCGGCGCCGGGCGAAAGGAGATCGCGGTATGTCAGCAATGGTCAAGTCGAGGCGTCGGTGGATGGTGACTCTCGCGGCCGCGGCCGCGGGGCTGGTGGGCCTCGGCGCCGCAGGCGCGATGATGGGCCTGGCCTCGCCCGACGCGTCCACCGGCGGGGGTCCGGTGGTCGGAGAGTGCGAAGGCCCGGCGGGCAAGGTGACGATCTCGTTAACCAGCGGCAACCTCAACATCGTGATCGGCGGCCGACGCCTGGTGCTCGAGGCCATGGCGTGGCGGAACACTCAGCCCTCGACGCTCCCCGACCCCGACCGCGGGCTGAACGTCACGGCCCGGCTCCGCTCGTCGAACGGGCGGTTCTTCCCGCTCGACGCCGAGGTCGTCCGGCTCCGCGTCACGCAGGGCGCCGAGGCGTGGGAGAGCGGCTTCCCGGGCGACACGCCGGTGGTCAGCGACCGCACCGTCGAGCGCACCGCCCGGCGCGGCCCATCGTGGACGCCGGGCAGTTCGGTGTCGGTCGAGGCGATCGTGCGGGTCGGCGGCCGGCGGGGCACGCTCCGCGTCGACAACGTGCCGATCTCCCGGGCGCAGTAACGCCCGGCCCGGCCGGCCCCGGGCGCGGAGAGCGCCGGGGCGGTAGCATCGGGCGCGATGGATCCGTCGAATACCCCGGCGATGCAGACGCCGCACGAGCGAGGACGTCACTACCGGTACTACGACCTGGTCATGGCCGGCTTCATCACGGTGCTGCTGTGCAGCAACCTGATCGGGCCGGGCAAGAGCTGCGCCATCGACCTGGGCGTGAAGGTGGTGCCCGACTGGCTGAGCGGGCAGGGG
The DNA here is from genome assembly GCA_016742075.1 of Phycisphaerales bacterium. GTDB lineage: Bacteria > Planctomycetota > Phycisphaerae > Phycisphaerales > UBA1924 > JACVCL01. The sequence continues at coordinate 1,476 of JACVCL010000122.1, read as the reverse complement.
CTGGTGTGGGGCAGCCTGCTGGTGTTCGGGGCCGGCAACATCTTCTTCCCGATCTCGTACATCTTCGGCGACGTGCTCACCGAGGTGTACGGCTACGCGCGGGCCCGCAAGGTGATCTGGGCCGGCTTCGGGGCGATGCTGTTCGCGACGGTGATGTCGGTGGTGGTGCTGCGGCTGCCGCCGAACCCCGGCGAGCCGTTCAACAAGCAGATCGTGCCGGCGCTCGACGTGGTCTTCGGCAACACGTGGCGGATCGTGCTGGCGTCGATCCTGGCCTTCTGGGCCGGCGATTTCGTGAACAGCTACGTGCTGGCGAAGATGAAGCTCATCACCAAGGGCCGCTTCCTCTGGACCCGCACGATCGGCTCGACGATCTGCGGGCAGGCGGTCGACAGCATGATCTTCTACCCCGTCGCCTTCGCGGGCGTCTGGGAGACCGACACGCTGGTGAAGGTGTCGATCTTCAACTGGCTGTTCAAGGTCGGGGTCGAGGTGGTGCTGACGCCGCTGACCTACGCGATCGTCGGCTTCCTCAAGCGTGCCGAGCGGGAAGACTTCTACGACTACGACACGAACTTCACGCCCTTCTCGCTGAAGGACTGACCGCGCCGGCGGCCGGCGGGCGGACGACGATGGAGGGGTTCCTGCCCAGCCCGCCCACCTGGGCGAGCGGCGGGAGGGCGGATGCATCGTTGAAGTGCTGCATGACCCACTGGACCTCGCCGGAGCCCCAGAGGCCCAGGAAATACTCGACGGCCTGGGGGCAGTAGCGGGAGCCGGCGCCGGCGGCGAGCTCGGCGATGGCGTTGGTGGCCGCCTGCTGGCCGACGTCGCGCCGGTAGGGGCGGATGCTGGTGAGGGCGTCGAAGGTGTCGATGACGGCGAAGTACCGGGCCGCGGCGGGGATGGCGTGGCCCTTGAGGCCGTCGGGGTAGCCCAGGCCGTCGAAGCGCTCGTGGTGGTGGCGGGCGACGACGAGGACGAGCTCGTCGGTGACGCCGAGGTCGATGAGGCGGCGGTGGCCCAGGGGGGCGTGGGTCTGCATCACCGCGGTCTCTTCCGGCGTGAGGGGGCCGGGCTTCTGGAGGATGGCGTTGGGGATGTCGAGCTTGCCGATATCGTGCAGGGCGGCGGCGAGCGAGCAGCGCTCGATCATGGCGTGGTCGGCCCCGGCCCGCTCGGCCATGGCGCGGAAGTAGAGCACCACGCGCCAGGTGTGGGCCTCGGTGGTGAGGTCCTTGGCGTGGATCTCGTGGAGGACCTCGACGATGTCGTCGAAGGCGACCGAGCGGCCGCCGTAGCGGCGGATGTCGGTCTTGGAGAGCAGGCGGCCGGAGGAGGGCTCGCCCGAAGCGGGGGGCGCGGGGGGGGCGGGGGGGGCGGGGGAAGTGGGGGGCGGGGCCGGAAGGGGGGTCACGCGGGGGTTTAAAGGGCGCCGGCCCGGGGGTTCCCGGGCGGGGGGGGGGAGGGGGTGGG
>JACVCL010000121.1 GCA_016742075.1 Phycisphaerales bacterium | reverse complement strand
GGGTGGTGGGGGGGGCGGGCGGGTTTTGCACGTGGCCAGCGGGTGTCGCCGATAGCCAAGGCGGGACCGTCCATAGCGGGGTCCCGCCGCGGCGGAGCCGCGTGCCCCTGGAGCCGGAGGCCCTGCCATGAACCATCGTCGCGTGCTTCGTCCGTCGGTGCTGCTCGCGTGCGCCGGGGTGTCGGCGGCGTTGGCGGTGCTGGGCTGCTCGAACGTGCCGACCTCGGCGCGGAACGACCGCACCCCTTCCAAGCCGATCTCGCAGCTGCCGGCCGAGCCTGCGCCGGCGGTGGCCGCGGAGACCGCCGCGGCCGATGGCGGCGGGCTGAACTCGGCCCGTTCGGGCAGCGCAGAATCTCCGGGCGCCGCGGCCGGATCTCAGCAGGGTTGGCCCAAGCCGGCGCCGGCCGCGCCCCCCGCGGCGGCGGCGGCCCCGGCCTCGCCTGCCAACGTGCCCGCTTCGGTCGAGAGCGGCGCCGGTGAGCCCGCCGCGGCGAGCGCGGCCTCGGGCTCGAACCAGCCCCCGGCCCCGGCCCCGGCCCCGGAAGATCCCGCGGCGCAGCGGTCGCGCCTGGTGAGCGAACTGGCGGCGAATATTCAGGGCGAGTTGTCGCGCAGCGCTTCGCCGGTGGGGCCGCTGGCCCGGCTGGCGGCGCTCGAGCTCTTCCAGCCCGGCGTGGCGGGGGCGGGGGTTAGCGCGGCGGGCAACCTGTCGGATCGTGAGAAGCGTTTCCTGGGCGCATGGCGCGACATGTTCGCCTCGGCGCACGCCAATCTGTCGTCGACGCCCGATGTGCAGGCGCTGGCCGCGTCGGCCCGGTCGCTGGGCGAGGCCTCGGGCTCGGTGGCCGCGCTGGCCCTGCCGCGCACGCTGCTGTGCACGCGGGTCGAGGGCTTCGGGGTGTACAACGAGCTGCGGACGTTCACGGGCGCGGCCCGCTACAAGCTGCTGGCCGGGCAGACGCACAAGGTGATCGTGTACACCGAGGTCGAGAACTTCAGCCACCGCGAGGCGGGGGGCGAGGGGGGGCGGTACGCGGTGGAGCTGGCGCAGGCGCTGAGCCTGTACCACACGGCCGGCAGCACCGACACGCTGGCGTGGCGGGCGGCCGAGCAGCCGATCGACGACCTCTCGCGCAACCGGCGGCGCGACTTCTTCGCGGTGCAGATCATCGAGCTGCCGGCGTCGATCAGCGTGGGGTCGTACAGCCTGAAGGTGGCGGTGCGCGACCGGCACGGCGGCGCGGTGGCCGAGTCGGTGATCCCGATCGAGTTCGTCGCCGACTCCTCGGCCCTCTCGGCCGTGGGGCCCTGAGGGGCGCCCGGGGGTATCCCCGGCGCCGCCGAACGGGGCCCGCATCTTTTGAAAAATCTAGAGTCTTCTCCAACGAATTTGCTGGCCTTGGCAGAAATCCGGACCCATACTCGGGTGTGCCGGGCGGGTCGTCGCTCGGGGACGTGTCACGGTTTGTGAAGGACCACCCCATGAATACGTGGATGGCTGCGGTCGCTGTGGTTTCGGGGCTGATCGCGGGCGCTCCGGCGTCTGCGCAGACGGTGCTGTTCAGCCAGGGTCCGACGCCGACGGGAAGCCTTCGGGCGTCGATCAGCGAGCAGGGGACCAACGGGTTCTACAAGCGGCTGAACGCCGACAACTTCACGCTGGTCTCGGGCGGGACGGTGAGCCAGGTGAAGTTCCAGGGGGCGAGCGAGAACTTCAGTGGGCCGCCGAACGGGCTGTCGAACGTCACGTCGTTCACGATCACGCTGTACACCGGCAGCGGGGGGTTGCCCGGCTCGGCGATCTACAGCGAGACGGTGGGCAACAACGCCACCGATCTGCCGCGGGTCGACACCGGCCGCAGGACGCTCGCGAATGCGAATGTGTTCGAGTTCACGCGGACGCTGACGACGCCGCAGACGCTGGCGGCGGGGACGTACTGGATTTCGGTCGGCGTGACGGTGGCGAGCGGGAACGCCGACTCGTGGGCGTGGGCGATCGGCGCGGCGGCGGACGGTGTGTCGGCGCGGAAGAACCCCGTGGACACGGGGGCGTGGGGGTCGATCAGCGGGAACGACTACATCTTCACGCTGGTGCAGCTGCCGCCGCCGGCGCCGGGGAGTTTCAACCTGACCTACCCGGCCTTTGACGAGGCGGGCGTGCTGGTGCAGCCGTACACGCTGTTCCGCTGGCAGGCGGCGTCGAACGCTTCGAGCTACACGCTGACGGTGAGCCCTAACGCCGACCTTTCGAGCCCCGTGGTGAACCAGAGCGGGCTGGCGGCGACGTCGGCGGTGCTCCCGGCGAACGCGCTGGCGTTCGGCACGCGGTACTACTGGCGGGTGACGGCGGTGAACGGCGCGGGGTCGACGGTGGCGACGCCGGGGGTGTCGGACTTTGTGACGCAGAACGCCTACGCGGGGCTGGTGTACGGGCAGTCGCTGCCGGCCACGCTGGCGAACAACGGCGGGACGATCTCCGAGGCGGGGACCAACGGGTTCTACAACCGCCTGAACGGCGACAACTTCGCGATCAGCGGCGTGCAGTCGGGGACGATCTCGCAGGTGGTTTTCTACGGCGGCAGCGAGAACTTCGCGGGCCCGCCCGACGGGCTCTCGAACATCTCGAGCTTCCAGCTCACGATCTACCAGCGCACGGGGACCGACCCGAACCTGCCGGGCGTGGTGATCGCCCAGGAGAGCTTCGCGCCGGCGCAGGCGCTGCCCAAGCCCACCGGGCGCACGTTCGTGCAGTTCCAGGGCCAGCAGGGGCCCGGGGTCGAGTACCGGTTCCTGCGGACGCTGGCGACGCCGGTGGTGATCCAGCCGGACACGCAGTACTGGATCTCGATCGGCGTGAACGTTCTCGATTCGAATCAGGACTCGTGGCTGTGGTCCAAGAGCGTGGATGTGGACGGCTACCGCGCCCGCAACCTGCTGACGGGTCCGGCGGGTTGGGAGGTGGTCTCAGGCTCGGGCGACCAGGCCTTCGAGCTGCGGGGCTCGACGGTGCCGCTGCCGCAGGCGCCGGGGCCCTTCGCCCTGCTGACCCCGGCCGACGGGAGCACGGGCGTGGCGCTGACGCCGACGCTCGACTGGGCCGACGCCACGAATGCCTCGGCCTACACCGTGACGGTGCGCGACAGCGGCAACGGTGTGGTGTGGTCGAGCGTGACGCTGACAAGCCAGGCGACGGTGCCCGGGGGCGTGCTCGCGAACGGCCAGGCGTACACCTGGGGCGTGACCGCGGCCAACGGCAACGGCACAACGCCCTCGACGCCGGCCTCGTTCGCCTTCACCACGCTGGGCGGCGCGGTGGCGCCGGGGCCGTTCAACCTGACGTCGCCGACGGCCGGCCAGCTCATCGCGCTGCTGCCGGTGCCGGCGTCGCTGGCGCCGACGGTGACATGGACGGCCTCGGCCGGCACGCCGACGCCGACCTACTCGGTGGCCGTGGCCACCGACCCGGCCTTCTCGAACATCGTGGCGTCGGCGTCGGGGCTCGCGGGCCTGTCGTGGCAGGTGTCCCCGGCGCTGGCCTTCGGGACCAGGTACTACGCCCGGGTGCGGGCGAACAACTCGGCGGGCACGGCGTCGTCGTCGCCGGCGTCGGTGCTGTTCGGCGTCAAGTGCCAGGCCGACGTGGACAACAACGGCTCGGTGGGCGCCAACGACCTCTCGCTGCTGCTGACCGCCTTCGGCGGCGGCGCGGGCGGCCCGTCCGACCTCGACGGCGCCGGCGGCGTCGGGGCCAACGATCTGTCGCTTCTGCTGACGAGCTTCGGCGCCTGCTCGGTGACGCTGCCGTGACCGGATCGTGAGGCCGGGAGCGTTCAGACGACGGGCGTGACGGGCTCGCCGCCGGCGAGCACGGCGCGGACGTTGGCGGCGCACAGCCGGGCCATCGCGGCGCGGGAGGTGGCCGAGGCGCTGCCGAAGTGCGGGGTCATGACGACGTTGTCGAGCCCGGCGAGGCCGGGGTGCACGGCGGGTTCTTTCTCGAAGACGTCGAGGCCGGCGGCGAAGATGCGCCCCGCCGAGAGGGCCTCGGCGAGGGCGGCCTCGTCGACCACCGGCCCGCGCGCGGTGTTCACGAGCACCGCGGTGGGCTTCATCAGGGCCAGGCGGCGGGCGTCGATCAGGTGCCGTGTGTCGGGGGTGAGGGGCACGTGCAGCGAGACGAAGTCGGCCCGGCGGAGGCCGTCGTCGAGGTCGGTGCGCTCGGCGTTGAGGGGCGCATGCTCGAAGGCCGGCACGGGCGAGCGGTCGGTGTAGAGCACCTTCATGCCCCAGCCGATGGAGCGGAGCGCCGTGGCGTAGCCGATGCGGCCGGCGCCGACGATGAGCAGCGTCTGCCCGGCGACGGGGCGGCCGATGAGCTCGGCGGGCCCGAGCACGCCGTGGGCGGCCCAGGCGCCGGAGCGGGCGAAGCGGTCGGCGTGGGAGAGGCGGCGCGCGGCGGCCAGCAGCAGGGCCCAGGCGCAGTCGGCGGTGCCCTCGGTGACGGCGTCGGGCGTGTTCGAGACGCGGACGCCGCGGGCGCGGCAGGCGGCGAGGTCGATGTTGTCGAACCCGACGGCGAAGTTGGCGACAAGCTTCAGGCCGGGCCCGGCGGCGTCGAGCAGCGCGGCGTCGACGCGCTCGGAGACCCAGGTGACCAGGGCGCTCGCGCCGCGGACGAAGGCGCGGAGTTCGTCTGGTGAAGCGAAGCCGCGCGCCGGGCCGAAGGCCACGTCGGCGGGTCCGACGTCGAAGTCTCCGGGAAGGGGGCGCGAGACGCGGACGAGGGGTCGGTCGGTGGGCATGAGGCGGGAGGGTATCGCGCGGGGCTTGCGCGGGCCGAATTCGGCCGCGGGCGGAGTCCGGTCTGAAAGAGTCGTGCACATCGAGAAATACGGCGTGCGGCGGCGTCGTTCTGGCTGCATCGGGACGCGCCGGTACCGGGAGGCGCGCTGAACGGTTCCGCACTCGGCCCGGCGCCCGCGCGGCGGTCGGGCCACTTCGAGAAAGGGCGTGATGGATGTTCCGACGCAACGGCCTGTTCGGGGTGGTGCTGCCGGCGGCGGCGTGTGTTCTGGCCTCGGCGGGGCTCGGCGCGCGGGCTGATTCGGGATCGCGGCCCAACCCGTTCGCCACACGCGACGGGTGGCGGCAGGCGATGGCGGGGGACGTCGGGCGCGCACCGGCCGATCGGGCGCCGCCGCCGCCTCCGCCGCCCCAGATGAGCCTCTTCCGGAGCTACGACGGCACGGGGAACAATCCCGGGCAGCCGGCGTGGGGCTCGGCGGGGACGAACTACCTCCGCGAGGCCAGCGGCGCCCACTACGCCGACGGCCTCTCGGCCCCGGCGGGAGCCTCCCGGCCCGGCGCGCGCGCCATCAGCAACCTCATCGTGGACCAGGCGGGGCACGACACCGCCGACCGGCGCGGCCTCTCCACGTGCATGTACGAGTTCGGGCAGTTCCTGGACCATGACATCGGCCTGGCCAAGGGAGGCTCGGCCGAGGCGTTCGATATCCCCGTGCCGGCCGGCGACCCGTACTTCGACCCTGCTTCGACGGGCACCCGGAAGATCTTTCTCGACCGCTCGGCGTTCGACCCGGCGACGGGCACGACGGGGCCGCGCCAGCAGATCAACGCCGTGACGTCGTTCATCGACGGCTCGCAGATCTACGGCTCTGACGGCGTGCGCGCGGCGTGGCTGCGGGCGGGCGTCGGCGGCCGCCTCAAGTCTCGCGCGACGCCGCAGGGGGAGATGCTGCCGCTCAACGACGGCACGATGTCGAACGACAACCCGGTGGGCGCGCCGGCGGGCAGCCTGGTGGTGGCCGGCGACGTCCGGGCCAACGAGCAGCCCGGCCTGACGGCGCTGCACACGGTGTTCCTGCGCGAGCACAACTTCCAGGCAGGCCGGCTGGCGGCGCTCAACCCGACGTGGGACGACGAGCGGATTTTCCAGGAGGCCAGGCGCTTCGTGATCGCGGAGCTGCAGGTCATCACGTACCGCGAGTTCCTGCCTTCGCTGCTGGGCCGCCAGCTGCCGCCGTACCAGGGCTACCGGCCCGACGCGAACCCGGGGCTGAGCAACCTGTTCGCCACGGCGGCGTACCGCATGGGTCACTCGCAGGTGGGGCCCGACATCGAGATCCTCGACGCCGACTTCAGGGAAGTCGGGGTGCTCGACCTGGCGGACGTGTTCTTCAGCCCGTCCACGATCCCCTCGCAGGGCGGCATCGACCCGTTCATCCGCTACATGGTCTCCAGCGTGCAGCAGGAGACCGACAGCATGATCGTCGACCCACTGCGCAACTTCCTGTTCGGCCCGCCGGGCGCCGGCGGGTTCGACCTGGGCTCGCTGAACATCCAGCGCGGGCGCGACCACGGGCTGGGCGACTACAACACCGTACGGGCCGACTTCGGGCTGCCGCGCGTGGCGTCGTTCTCGCAGATCTCGTCGAGCCCGACGGTCGCGGCGAAGCTGCAGGCCCTGTACGGGTCGGTCGACAGCATCGACCCGTGGGTCGGCATGCTGGCCGAGGACCACGCCCCCGGCGCCAGTGTGGGTGCGACGCACCTGGCGGTGATCATCGACCAGTTCATCCGTCTGCGCGACGGCGACCGCCTGTGGTACCAGAACACTCCCTTCCCGCCGTCTGAGCTGGCGCTCATCGAGGGCACCCGGCTGTCGGATGTGTTCAAGCGGAACACCGGCATCACGAAGCTGCAGCCGAACGTGTTCTTCGCGGCCGAGATCAACCCCGCGTGCCCGGGCGACCTCGACGGCAACGGCACCGTCGGCGCCAACGATCTCTCGGTCATGCTGGCCTCGTTCGGGGCGACCCCCGGAAGCCCGAACTGGAACCGCTTCGCTGACATCGACTCGAACGGCGTGGTTGGGGCCAACGACCTGTCGGTGGTGCTGGCGAAGTTCGGCGGCACCTGCCCGTGAGCCGGCGCGAGAGCCCGTGATCGATCATCGCGGGCGGCGGCGTGAGACGCCCCCGCGATTTCTGCTGCGCCCCACGGTCATCAGGGCAGCGGCGCGTAGCCGGTGGGGGCCAGGGCCTTCAGCCGGGCTTCGAGCCGGTCGAGGAAGGCCCGCTCCAGCGGCGGGTCGCCGTAGGCGCCGAGCCTTACCCGGACGGTGATGTCGCGCACGACGCGACGGGAGGGGGCCACCGCGTCCTCGACCGGCCCGAACTCCACTTCACCCGGGTCGTCGATCGGCGAGAGCAGGGTGTAGCGGCGGGTCATCGGGGCGCCGTCGGGATCCGGGCGGGGAGAAGGCGTCTGAGGGGGGGGAGGGGCGGAGGC
>JACVCL010000120.1 GCA_016742075.1 Phycisphaerales bacterium | reverse complement strand
TTGTGACAGGACCCGCCCCTGTCCGCCCCGCCCCCCGGCCCCCCCCCCGTCCCGCGCTGCTCGCGGTCGTCGCGCCGGTTGGTCTCCTCGCTGGTCACCAGCGCCTCCGACCCGCGGCCCGATGGCTTCACCGTCACGTCGTTCTTCCGCTGCACCGTGTTGTCGACCACCGCGTGCACCGTCACCACCACCCCGGGAATGTACGACGACAGCATCTCGTACAGCTGCGACTGCTTCCGGGTCTCCACCGCCGCCTGGTACTCCTGGTAGCTCGACCCGCTCAGCACCCCCTCCGCCCGCGCCCGGAACTGGCGGTTGCTCTTCCCGTCGATCACCCGCACCCGCTCCACCGAAAGCCCGGCACGGCTGCTGGCCACCAGGTGCGCGATCGCGTCCACCGAGTTCTGGTCAAGCCCGCGATCCGCGAACACCGTCACCGCCGCCGTCGGCGCCCGCGCCGGCTGACCGATCGACCGGCTCCGCGGCACGTCCATGATCACCGTCGCCGAGCGGATCCCGTTCATCTTCCCGATGATCCGGTTCAACTCGTTCTGCACCGCCACCGTCTCGAGCTGCGCGTTCTGCTCGTAGTTCTTCGTCCAGCTCTGCTTGTCGATCAGGCTGTCGAACAGCAGCCGGTTGTCCGCCGGCATCTGGCCCGATTCGGCCATCTGCGCCAGGATCGTCGTCTGACGGCCCGACGGCACCATCACCTCGCCGTTGCTCGCCGTCTCGTGCGCGATACCCGCCGTCTGCAGGAACCGCGTCGCCTTCGTCTGCTCCTCGCCCGGGGCCCCCGGCAGCAGCGCCACCATGCCCGGCGACGACGTGTACTGCCGCACCAGGAACAGCGCCAGCACCATCACCACCGCCAGCGACGCCAAAAGCAGCTTCTGGCTCGCGGTCATCCCGCCCAGGTAGCGCCGGATGGTCTCAAGGATGCGGTTCAGGCGATCCATCGACGGGCCTCCGTGCCCACGAAACCATGCAGCGCGATCCCCGCGCCCCGGCGGCAACCCGCCGGACCAGCACGCCTTCGTCGGCCTTCAACTCGCCCGCGCTTGAATCTGCCGATCCCGCGCAATTCCCGCCCGCACTTCCCGCGCCCCCCACCGCACCCGGCACCCCCGTCGCCCGCCCGCTCACACCCGGATCTGCTTCAGCTCATCGAACGCGTCCATCATCTTGTTGCGGACCTGCTGCAGCATCCGGAACGCCACATCCGCCTTCTGCGTCGCCAGCAGCACCCCCTCCACGTCGTCCCGCCGCCCCGCCTGCAGGTCCTCGATCGCCCGCGTCGCGTCCTTCTGCAGAGTGTTCACCTGCTTGATGTTCTCCATCAGCAGGTCCTTGAACGACGGCGCGTTCGGATCCACCGGCGCCCCACCGGCCGGCGCCCGACCAGGGCCCAGCGCGCCCAAGCCCCCCAGCCCGCCGGGTCCCATCCGCCCAGCCCCGCCGATCAGTCCCAGTGGATCACTCATCGCTCACACTCCGCCCCGCTTCCGCTCACGCGATCAGCCGAAGGGCCTGCTGCGCCATCTGCCGGGTGGTCTCCGCCACCGCCGCGTTGGCCTCGTACGCCCGCTGCGCCTCCAGCGCGTTCACCTGCTCCACCACCGTATCGATGTTGGGAAAATACACGTAACCCTCGTCCGGATGCCCGGCCGGCTTGGCCCACGGGCTGCCCGGATCGAGCACCTTGCGCGGCTCCGACTCCGTGTCCACCGCCACCTGCCCCACGTGAACACCCCACTGCCGCCCCTTCCCCGCCGCCGAAGGGTCCCCGGGCCGCAGCACCGCGAACCGCCGACCGAACGCCTCGGGGTTCCCCTGGGCGTCCAGGATCGTGCTCGAGTTGGCGATGTTCGCCGCGGCCACCTCCAGCCGCTGCCGCTGCGCCACCATCCCCGACACCGAGATGTCCAGACTGCCGTACATGCCCGTACCGCCGACCCTTTCACCCCCGCTCCCGAAGGCCCAACCTCATCCAAACGGCGTCAGGCGCCCCGTTCGCGGATCGCCGCCATCACCTGGTCCGTCCGGTTGCGGAGCAAATCCACTGCCAGCCGGTACGCCGCCGCGTTCTCCGCGTTGGCCTGCATCAGCCGCTCCAGATCCCGGTCGTTCCGGTCATGGAACATCACGTTGTCGCCCCGCACCTTCGGCCGAAGGCGCAATCCCTGCGCCGGGTCGTACTGAATCTGCGCGTTCCGGATCTCCAACTCGCCCCGCATCCCGCCGAAACGCTCCCGGCGACGATCGATCGCCTCCCCCAGCGCCCTCTGGAATTCCTTGGGGTCCACATCCACCGGCCGGAACCCGGGCGTCGAGATGTTCGCGATGTTGTGGGCGATCAGCCGCTGCCGCTGCCCGGCGAACTGGATCATCGCCCGCAGCGCAGGCCCGGCGTCGATGTTTGTCACCTGATCGATGATCATCGCTCGCTCCGCCCCCTCCACCACCACTCCCCGCAACCCCGGCCTCCCACCCGCCCATCGCGCCGGCGCCGGGCGGCCTCGCTACAGCGACGCCTCCACCAGGTGCTGCTCCTTCCACTTCTTCAGTTTCAGGCCCAGGGTCCGCACACCGATCCCCAGCGCGTGCGCCGTCTTCTGGCGGTGCCCTTTGAACTTCTGGAGCGTCTCCACGATCACCTCGCGCTCCAGATCGGCCAGCGGCCGGGGCTCGTCGCCGGTCAGCCGGTAGGGCCTCTTGCCCGCCTCCGTCACAACGATCTCGGGGCCCACCCCGTTCGCCGGTCCGTGCTGCACCGGACGCAGCCCGCCCGCCGGCGCCGCGGCACCCGAGAGCCACCCCGCCAGCAGGTCGGCCTCGATCACCTCGCCGGGCGCCAGCACCACGGCCCGCTCGCACAGGTTCTGCAGCTCGCGCACGTTCCCCGGCCACTCATAACCCGAGAGCAGCTCGATCGCCGACCCCGAGAGCCGCTTGGCCGGCCGCCCGTCGCGACGGCACACCGTCTCCACGAAGTGCGGCGCCAGCAGCGCCACGTCCTCCAGCCGGTCGCGCAGCGGCGGGAGGTAGATCGGCAGCACGTTCAGGCGGAAGAACAGGTCCTGCCGGAACTCGCCCCGGGCCACCTCCGCCGGCAGGTCGCGGTTGGTCGTCGCCACCACCCGCACGTCAACGCCGATCGACGTGCTCGAACCCACCCGTTCCAGCGTCCGCTCCTGCAGCACCCGCAGCAGCTTCGCCTGGATCTGCGGCTTGATCTCCGAGATCTCGTCCAGCAGCAGCGTCCCGCCGTGCGCCAGCTCGAAGCGCCCCTTGCGAAGCCGGTCGGCACCCGTGAACGCCCCCTTCTCGTGCCCGAACAGCTCGCTCTCCAGCAGGCTCTCGCTCATCGCGGCGCAGTTCACGGCCAGGAACGGCTCGCCCGCCCGGGGCGAGAGGTCATGGATCGCTCTCGCGACCACCTCCTTGCCCGTCCCCGACTCACCCCCGACCAGAACCGTGCCCCCCGAGCCCGCCACCGCCCGGATCTTCTCCTTCACCTCGCGGATCGCCGCCGACATCCCGATCACCCGATCGAGCCCGCGGGGCCCGGCCACGGCCACGCCCGACGCCACCGCCGCCGCCTCCGCGCCCGGCGCCGCCGCCCGCAGCACCGCGTTCTCCCGGCGCAGCCGCGCGTGCTCGATCGCCCGCTTCACCGCCACCAGCAGCTCGTCGCCCTCGAAGGGCTTGGTGATGTAGTCAAACGCCCCCAGCTTCATCGCCTGCACCGCCGTCTGCACCGTGCCGAACGCGGTCATGAGCACCACCGGCAGGTCCTCGTCCAGCTCACGCAGCTTCTCGATCAGCTCCACCCCGGTCATCCCCGGCATCTTCAGGTCGGTGACCACCGCGTCCGGGCGCCGCCTGGCCACGATGTCCACCGCCGACGGACCATCGGGCGCCGCCAGCACCGTGAAACCCGCCCGCTGCAGCGTCCCCGCCACGCTGTCGCGCAGCATGTCCTTGTCGTCGACCACCAGCACCGTGTTCATGCGGCCACTCCCTGGCTCTCGAGCTCCCGCATCTCCGGCAGGAGCAGTTCAACGGTCGTTCCTCGCCCCCGGCCCTTGCCCTGGTCCCCGCTCTTGAGCACCACCCGCCCGTCGTGCGCATCCATGATCCGGTGCACGATCGCCAGCCCCAGCCCCGTCCCGGTCTCCCGCGTCGTGAAGAACGGGTTGAACACCCGGCCCAGAACGTCCTCGGGGATGCCCGGCCCGTTGTCCTCCACCAGCAGCGCCGTCATCGACCGCCGCCGCCCCTGCTCGTCCAGCACGCTCCGGCGCTCCACCCCCAGCCGCACCGCCGGACCGCCCCGCCCCGCGCCCCCCTCGGCCAGCGCCTCGCACGCGTTGCGGATCACGTTCACCAGGGCCTGGTGGATCAGGTGCGGGTCGCACTCCACCCGCACGTCGGCCCCCAGCCCCACCCCGGCGTGCCGCCGCTCCAGCCGCACCCGACCGCTCTCCAGCAGCTGCGCACAGTCTTCCGCCGCGTGGTCCAGCAGATCCGCCGCCGAAACCTCCACCCGCTTCACCCGCATCTCCCGCGAGAACATCAGCACGTCGCCCACCACCGCGTTCAGCCGGTCCACGCTCGATGCGATCTTCCGCGCCGTCCCCTGCTCCGTCGGGCGGTCGGGCAGGTCGTCCACCAGCATCCGCGCGTACAGCTTGATCGACGACAGCGGGTTGCGGATCTCGTGCGCGATCCCCGCCGCCATCTCCCCCAGCGCCGCCAGCTGCTCGGCACGCCGCAGCCGCGACCGCGCCTCGGTCAGCTCCCCCTCCAGCCTCGCCACCTCCGACCGCAGCGCCTCGTGCGTCGCCTGAAGCCGACCCGTCACCTCGCTGAACGCCGCCACCAGCTCCGCCAGGTCCGCCGCCGACAGCGCACCCCGCGCCCCGCCCAAGACCGCCGCCCCGCCGCCCGGGGCCGGCACCGCCGCCTGCGGCAGCGCCGCCGCGGAAACCGCCTCGATCTGGGCCGCCGCCACGCTCACGCCGTCATCCCTTCCGATCCTGGAACCGCGCGGCGGTGTCCCCCGCGCCGCGAGCCGCCCCGTACGCCGCCGCCGCCTGCCCCGCCCGCGCCGCCGAGTTCAACTCGGCCCCCACCACCGTCCGCCGACGCTCCAGCTCGCGCCGGTCCGCGTCGTCCCTCGCCCGGATCGACGACATCAGGCCGTCCAGCCGCGCCATCCGCTCCCGGATCGCCTCCCGGTGCCGCTCCGGCAGCGCCGACGACTGCTCGACCCACACCCCCTGGAACGGCGCCAGCTCCCCGTTCAACCCCGCGATCTGCTCGATCACCACCTGCCGCCTCGACAGCACCCCCAGCAACTCGTCGGTCGCCCCGCTCGCCACCGCCGCCGACTGCTCATCGCACAGCGCCGACAGCTGAACGTACAGGTCCGCCTGCCGGTCGAGCACGCGCGACAGCCGCGGCACCCAGGCGTCGGGGTTCTCGTGCGGCGTGGGCATCGGCACCGTCGTCCTGACCTCAACCGGCCGAGCAACGCCGGCCGCCACGCGAAGCCCGGGGCCCGCTCACACGCAGACCCCGCACACCGGCCTCGGCCCGACGGTCCCCGCGGGCGATAACCCACTTCGGCCCCTCCCACCTGGAAGGATGAAAATTGCGCACCCCGCCTCCCCCTCCCGGCAATCAGGACCGGCAAAAAGCACCGGGCCCCCATCCGCCGACGGGGGCCCGAGCGCCGGTATGACCTTCCGGCACGCGCCCCCTCTCACACGGGGCCGCACCGCCCGAGTTCAATTCAGCCGGGGCAGGCCGACACGCTCGCCCCGAAGTTCGACAGCAGCAGGCTCAGGTCGTTCGCCCCGACCGAGCCGTTCCCGTCCACGTCCGCCGGCGTGCAGCCGCCCGACGCCGGCAGCCCGAAGCAGCCCAGGAGGATGCTCAGGTCGTTCGCCCCGACCGTGCCGTTGGCGTCCACATCCGCCGCCAGCCGCGGCTGGGTGATCCACACGCCGTTGATCCGGTTGAACACATACACCGTGCCCGCCCCGGCGCCCCCCGGCCCCGAACGCTGCGGCGCACCCACCGCGGCCAGATTGCCCGCGATCGACGCGCCCGTACCCAGTCGCATGCTCGCCTGACCATCCGGCGCCGTCAGCTTCTGCTGCACCGTCCACGAGCCACCCCCGCCCGTGAACACCGTCGCCGACCCTTGGATCGTGCTCGCCGGAATGCCGCCCGCGGGCGACCCGACGATCAGGCTCCCGCCCGCGAGCTTGATCGACGCCGAGAAACGCTCGGCCACCGCCGGCGAAGGGTTCGTCAGGGTCAGCGACGCCGACCACACCCCCGCCGACCGCGTGTACACCACCGCCTTGCCGTTCGCCGGGCCGAACGGGCCGTTCTGGTCGGCACCGATCACCGCCACGTCGCCCTCCACCTGCAGCGTGTTCCCGAACTGATCCCACGAGTTCGCCGTCCCCGGCGGGAGCACAAACTTGGTCCCCGCACCCCAGACCGTCCCCGCACGCTGGAACACGTACGCCGCCCCCTGCGCGATCCCCGCCTGGCCCGGCTTGAGCGGAGCGCCCACCCACAGCGTGTCACCCGAAAGCGCCACCGCCGTGCCGAACAGATCGCTCACCGTCCGGTCCTGGCTCACGATCGTCGCCTGCAGCGCAAACGGCTGACCCGCGCCCGTGCGAACGTACACATACGCGTTCCCGCCCCCGCTGGTCCCCGGCGCCCCAACGACCAGCGTGTTCCCCGACAGGCTCAGCGAGCCGCCGAACGTGTCGCCCAGCCCGGGGCCCGCCGACACGATCTTCTGCGCAAACGACCACACCGTCCCCGCCCTCGAATACACGTACACCGCCCCACGCCCCCCCGAGTCGGCCGACGGCGCCCCGACCACCAGCGTCGTCCCGTCGAACGCCAGCGCCGAACCGAACTGCGCCAGCGGTTGCGGGTCGCTCGCCAGCAGACGCGCCTCCTGCGCCCACGGCGCCCCGAACGCGCCCTGCCGGAACACGTACACCGCACCCGTCCCGCCGTTGCCGTTCGGAGCCCCCCCGATCACGGTGTCTCCCACCGACGCCACCGCCGTCCCGAACGCATCCCCCGCCGCCCCGTCGAGCGGGAACAGCTTCACCGGCCCCACGCACTGCGCTCCGGCCCCCGTGGCCAGACCGATAACCAAAGCCGCCCCCAGCACCGCCCCGCGGCGGAAGACCTTCTTCATATCTCGTCCCTCTCTCGGCTCAACTCGGCAAGTCCCGTGGGGTCAACCGCTTACGGCCCACCACCGCACGGCCGGAAAGACCCCGCGAAACCGCTCTTCCTGCAGAGTACTAGCGCTGGGCCCCGGAGCAAGCGCCGGAGTGTGGTTTTCTGGCAATGTTCCGAAGAAGCCCGAGCCAAAAGGCCCGCCCCCCACCCCCCCAAAACCGCAACAACCTTGTCGCTCTTCACC